>JADGBW010000003.1:12090-18063 GCA_015231305.1 Magnetococcales bacterium
GGAGAAGGCCCACCAGAAGGAGAAGGCCCACCAGAAGGAGAAGGCCCATTAGGAGGTGGAGAGGGTCAACCAGATGGGGAACCCCCACTAGGAGGTGGAGATGCTCAACCCGAAGGTGAAGCCCCGCCAGAGGGTGGTGCAGATGGCAACCCTGAAGGAGAGGCTGGTATATTAGGTGGTGATAGAGAAGTCTCACCAGACGATTTAGCCGGATCTTCTGATTTAGTAGATACTCCAATAGGTGACGGTCCAATTGGCGATGGCCCAATTGGCGATGGTCCTTTAGGAGATGCAGCATCGGGTGAAGTTCCCCTTGATGGCCCATTAGGAGACTCTGCAACAGGTGAGGTTGCCCTAGATGGTCCAATAGATGAAAACCCTATAAGCTCCATAAACGATAGTCCAATAGACGATAGCCCAATAAGTTCATTAAACGATTCTCCTATTGATAGTCCAATAAATACTTTAAATGATAGCCCTATAAATAACGATCCCACAATTTCTGTTATTTATTCAGATCAACCAAACACTTACGATCAACCTTCAACCTATGACTATGATCAAGAAATAATTGTTAATACAGATGGCCCGCAAATACTCGATTTAGGGCCATCAGAAACTAACGATCCTTTAGATCAAATTAATAACGAAGAAGAAAACAACAATTTTGAATTTATCCCTGATGAAACACAAACAGAGCCACCACCACCACCAGATGTAGAAGATACAACCAATAATAATGCACCTAAGGTGACTAATGTATCGCCGCCAGCAGAAGGTATTTATATAGCTGGTGAAACTTTAGAATTAACAATCGGTTTTGATAGACAAATCGAGATGTCTGGCAGTAGTTCATATATAGCTTTAATATTGGGTACGCAACAAGTTAAGGCAGAATATTTATCTCATAATAATGACAGCATAACCTACAGTTACACAGTTGTTACTGGTGATGAAGATGTGGCTGGTATTGTTATAGATGGTTTTTATATAAGTAATGATTCTATAACCGATAAAGAAACAGGTATCGATGCAATTTTACATTATGATGGTCCGCCTCCTCGTCCTGATGGCTCGCGGATATTCGTTGATGCGGTAGATCCTGTAATCAGCTCTGTTACAATAGATAACACTACCATGTATGTTGGTGATGAGGTGACTGCTACTATTACTGTAAGTCCCGATAAAGATTATTTGACATTAGATAGTGGTACAATTGGTGGTTTTTCTCTTGATTCACTAATTAAAATTAACCCTATTACCTACGAAGCCACTTTTACCGTCACAGATGGTGGAGCCGATGTCACTGCTGCTAGTGATATTCCTGTTAGCTTAGTTTTAGCTGATAAGGCTGGAAACACCAGTACAACATACTCCACAGCTATTAGTCAGGACAGTGATGCAATTTATGCCAACTTACCATCTATTTCACTAAGCTATGGTGACTCAAATGGTGATTTTAAAACAGCAACAGAAGGTGACGGCTCGACTGTTATATTATATGCAACTTCTGATGTAGCATATGGGAAAGATATAACCGTTGAAGTATTGATGAGCGGTACTGCTACTGAGGGAACAGATTATGGAGCAGTCTCAGATATCACAATTACGAAAGGAAATCTTACAGGACATACAAATTTTGTAATTACTACAGACGCAATAGATGATGATGGCGAGACAATAATTGCTAATATTGGTGACCTTACCTACGGAACGGATGGTGGATCAGCCCAGTCTTTAACAATTGGTGTTTTAAACACTGTTATAGCTAACAGTCAAGCATTAACTTTTACAGCTGGACAGGATATAGTCTATTTGACTGGCCAATATACTGGCTTGGATTTCACCCCAACTGGTAATGACTTCGATGTTACAATGGATATACTCAGATTTTCTACTGCTAACACAGCATTTGGAACTGGATGGGTGAAACAAGTTAATACAGCATATGCAACAAAATTATTGTCATACACCAAACCTTCAATACCAGCAAACTCTCTTACAAAAATTGTATTAACCCATAATACTGCAAATACTTATGGTTATTTCAAAATTCATACATCAACAGGATATCATACTATAAATACAGATGTTTATAGCACCATATTAGGCGACCTGTCTCAAATGACAGTAGAGTTTGCGTAAAGAAAATAATATTTTATTCTTTTGCTAATTAGTTAATTGTTCATCAAATATTGCCTGTTTTTCAATGTCTTGATCTGTTTTACTGTAATATTGCTATCACAGCTCACTACTAATTCCCATGCGGTTATAACTGAATAGGTTATTAGTTTATAAAACTCTAAAAATTAAGCAATTTTTGATTTATATTTAACCAAAAGGACCAAAACCTGAATACCCCCCTCACAAAACAACTGCAAACACTAAGGCAGCAACAACGCCAAGGCAATTTAAGCCTGATAAAAAAAGAGTGTTTGGCACTTTTATCTACCTTACATTCAAGCTTTGACAAATCACTCATCCAGGCACTTTTAGCAACTATTTATTTGCAACAAGGTACTACCGAAGATAGTCGCGACCTTCTAGAAAAAGCTTCCCTGTATAGTGATAAAATGGACCCTGCTGCATTGGCTGATTTAGGTGGTGGTTTTATGTTGTTGGGGGAGGCTGAAACTGCTTTAAAATATCTGGAAGGTGCACTTTTAAAAGAGCCATTACTAGCCATTGCCCATGGTCGCTCTGGTATGGCTTTTATGAAATTGGGTAGGTTCGTAGAAGCAAAAAAGGCTTTAGAGTTTGCCCGTAATTTGGATCCAGACTTGAAAGCCTATTCTGTTAACCTTGCCCGTATCAAATTGCTTATGGGAGAGCCTGGCGCAGCACTTTTTGAACTTGATAAATTACCTCAAACTAAAACCACACCCTCAACACTTGCAATGAAATGCCGGGTTGAGGCTTTATTGGGATTAAACCGCTTGGAGGAAGCAGTAAAGCTTGCCCAAGAGTGGTTGCAAGGTGGTGGGGATAATAAGTCAGATGCAATTACAATATATACATTAGTATTGGCTGCTAGTAACCGTCATGCTGAGGCAGAACTTTACCTGCGTAAAGCCCTAGATAAATTTGGTGAAGATATAGAAATTTTAGGGCAGTTGGCAGAGCTATCCATGGTGCAATGCCGTGTTGGTGAGGCAATGGAATACCTTGGTAGGTGTATTAAAAAGGAGCCAGAAAATAGCTCTTTATGGGCGAGGTTTTCAAGAGCTTGCAGTACTAGCTTTTCCCATAAAGCAGCAATGGAAGCTGCTTTAAAAGCTGTAGAGCTAAGTGCAGATAAAACCGGGCTTTATAGGGCGCAGGCCATCACTTCATTAGCTATTGCACATAGTAATTGTGATGAATATATTGAGGCAGAAAAGTTTTTTTTACAGGCACTTGAGGAGGTAGAAAATTTTCCCCAAGCTCGTTTAGCTTATGGCCATATGCTGCTAAGATTGGGGCGAATTGATGAGGCGATTATCAACTTTGAAACTGTAAATGAGAAAAACCCAGTAGTTGGTTTTTCAGCATTAACAACAGCCCGTCGTTTTCCTGATAATTCTACAGTACTTGAAAAAATAGAAAAAGCTGCTCGCATGCCATCGTTACAAGGTTTAGTGCAGGGCAACTTAATGTTTGATTTAGCAGTTGCTTGGGAAAAACGCAAAAACTATGAAAAAGCATTTAAGTTTGTTGTTGAGGCCAATGAAATAAGCCTACCTTTTCTGCCATATAAAGCACATGAACATAGGCAGTATATTGAGGATATAATGGGGGTTTTTTCAATAGAGTTTTTTGCCCAACGAACTACTTTTGGTAATCCATCTAAGTTACCAGTTTTTGTACTTGGTATGCCCCGTTCTGGTACTACACTTGTGGAGCAAATTTTAGCCAGCCACCCAGAAATATTTGGTGCGGGAGAGCTTGGGCAAATCCCATCAATTATAGCATCTCTATCTGCATGGGAGAGCCATATAGGATCTGGTGAAGATTATCCCCAATGTATTGTAGAGTTGAGCTCTTCTGAAAGCCAAACTATGGCACAGCCTTTATTAGAAGATCTTCAGGTTTATGATAATTCTGCATTACGGGTGGTGGATAAATTGCCCCATAATTTTGAAAATATAGGCTTAATCCATCTGCTTTTTCCCAACGCCACAATAATACATTTGCAACGTGATGCCAGAGATATAGCCATATCTAATTATTTTACCGATTATCAAGCAAAATATGGCGGTATGGGGTTTGCCTACGATCTTAAAAATATTGGTGAACAGTTGGTAGACCATCAACGAATAATGGACCATTGGCATAGGGTTTTACCAGGGCGAATTTTAGAAATACCCTATGAAGGGTTGCTGGAAAAACCTGAATATTATAGCCGTAAAATGCTTGAGAATATCGGCCTTAAATGGGATGAAAAAGTACTTAGCTTTAACAAATTAGAAGGGTCAGTTAAAACCGCTAGTGTTTGGCAGGTTCGCCAGCCAATATATAAAACATCTAAACAAAGGTGGCGCAATTACACCGCATATTTAGAACCGTTAGAGAAAGCCTTAGCAGTGCAGTTGCCAAATGTGGATTACAGTCAAGATGATAAAAACTTCTCCTTACCTCCTGGTCAATTTATAAAAGGGGTTATGATGATAAGTCAAAAGCAAAATAGAGAAGCCTTAAATATTTTTACGCAAATTTTAAATTGCTACCCCAAACATGCAGGAGCCACCCACTATCTTGGAATTGCCAATTTTAGTTTAGGCAAATACAAAGAGGGGGTGGCTCTTGTTGAAGCTTCTGTAAAGCTTAATCCCCATAGACCACAGTGGTATGAAAACCTAGCTAAAATATATAAAAAACTAAACCAGCCAAGAAAAGCAGCCAAGGCTCTTGAGTCTGCAAAAAATCTACATGATCTACCAAAAGAGCCTTGGCGATTGCTGTTTGATGAGCTGCCTTAGTATGACTTTCTTTACTTAAAAGTTAGCCAGTAAGGTTGCTGCAAGTACAGAGTCGGTTTTTTTGTAGGCTGAGGACAGTGGCTCGTTGTCATATTTAACTGTATAACCAACTTTTAGAGAGAAAATATCGGTAAAAGCTGTTGTTACAGATGTTTCTGAATTTACGTTAAAGTTATCTACTTCATCAAAATCGTGTAGATATTCTAAAGTTTGTGTAAATTTAGATTTTTCGTTAAATTGATAACCATATTCTCCAAACAATCTACCATTTGCATAGCTGTTATCTGTGTCGTTGGTAAACTCTTCTTGCACATAGTTTATGCCAGCCTCTGTTGCCATTGTATGTTTTGGCCCTGACAAAATATTATAACCAGCACCTGGACCAATAAATAGTTTGCTTTTTACACCTGCAAACTCATCTTTCTCCCAGCCTGTAACAAGAAAAACAAAGAGAGATTTGGAATAGTCATAATCTGTTCTTAAGCTAGTAGCATAACTCTCTGATGAGAGTGTGCCGTCGGACTCTCCTCTTAGTGCGCTTACATCCCACTTAAGTTTGACTTTTTTAGTTAGTTGGTATTCTAAACTATTTTTAAGTGCCAGATTTTGTGTGTCGCTGTTACCACTGGTTGTAACATAAGAAAATTCTGCTTGATCACTCCATTTTTTCTTGCCTTCTTCGGTCATAGCAATGCTGCTTGCACCGTAGACAGAAACAGCTACAGAAAGTGAAATTGCTAGTTTGTTTTGCTTTATCATTGCTACTAACTCCTGGTATCTATGTATCGATAGTTTAAATTGACCATTAAATAATCTTTAAAAATGTCATAATACTAGATGAAAAACAACTATGTATTTTATCTGTTAGCAACATTATGGTTGTTATATCGTCACAGATGAGTGGTTAATATTGGAGAACTTTATATTTTCTTTTATAGCAATGTGATAATTATTGCATTTATTTTAAATATGTATAATGGCTTCACTTAAAAACTGTACACAATAAGAAACTCTC
>JADGBW010000003.1:18163-74710 GCA_015231305.1 Magnetococcales bacterium
ATGCCCAAGTTTTTGATGCGATTTCTTAGGTTTATGTTGTTGTTTTGTTGTGATTGCTCCATACTGTTGTTTAACCTATTTTTACCAATTATAAATATTCAGACTTCATGAATAGGATTATCAAGGATGACCCGATTTATACCAGCACTTTTCTTAGTTTTGTTTCTCCCATTTGTGGCAATTGCCGAAGAAATTGATGATGACGATGTTGATCTTTACAACGGCAAAGATGTAAACGTTGTTTGTGCTGCTTGTCATGGTGAGTTAGGGCAGGGGGGTAATAAGGGTGAGTATCCACGTCTTGCTGGTCAAATGCGCAGTATACTTCTTAGGCAGTTGCGCAGTTTTAGAGATAGAACACGTATAAATATTCCCATGCTTCCATATACTGAAGAGCGGGAATTATCCAAAGAGGACATGATAGATGTTGCCTCATATCTATCTTCTTTGCGTATTGATGTAACTATACCCTACGTAGAAGGTGATGTTAAAAAGGGTAAACAGCTTTTTAAAGATTGTCGTCAATGTCATGGTAAAGAGGGTCGAGGCAAAGAAAAAGTAGCTAAAAGCGACAAACACGGACCCGCCTTAACAGGCCAGTATCCATCATACCTTATAAGGCAGATGTCTAACTTTAAAAAGGGTGTTCGTCACCATGAAGATATGGAAGAGACAGCTAAAGATATTACTGATGCTGAGTTAAACGATATACTAGCTTATTTAGTTACCCTAGAACGACACCCAGGGCTAGCCGAAGAGGTCGCAAAACAGACTGAGAAGATGTTTGGTAAGGTGTTAAATAGCTTATCAGAAACCATCAAAGCATCTGGGGCTAAATAATATAGACCATGGTTCCTATATTTGGTCACCACGTTTAAAAATTAAAAACCCTGTAAAAGCTGAAACAAAGCCCAAAAATAGGGGATAGATTAACGCATATACCAAAAAGCCAACTTGACCAAAAAAGTCTAGAATAATATCTGCCGTCGGCCCCAAAACTGCTAAACGAGGATCAAAAAGCACCATAGCAGCAGTACGGAAACTTTGCAGAGGGTTGGCTAGGGCAATGCTAACTACTAACTCTGGTGAGGCTCTCTCTTGTAGCATAACCCCAATGAGTATTAGGTCCATAAAAAGTAAAAGAACCAGCCACAACACCAATGAGACTGAAAGAGCCACCTCTTGATGCCGGGTAAGGGTGGAGATTAAAAAACCAAAACCTAAAAAACAGCCACATATAGCAACTAACAAAGCACTATAAAGCCAAAATAGATGCCACGGAACCGTAATGTCTATATACGAACCCCATATGGTGGCCCCAATAAGAGCAAAAAAAACTGGTAAGAAAATAACTAAAAACCGCCCAAAAAACTTACCCCAATAATAATCACCAAGGGCAATGGGCATGGAGAGCCAATATTCTAAAACATGTGATTCTCTATCACCAACAATAGAGCGAACGGTACTTATTAATACAAAAACTGGTAAAATTGCGACACAAAGTTGAATAAAGGTAAGAAGCAGACGGCCTAAACCCATAAACCCAAGTATTTGTGACTCAGTAACCCCCAAAATAAATAGTAGGGCTACCGTACCACCAAAAATTAAAGCATAGATAAAAAACCACCAAGCCCGAACCGACTCTTTGATATCCTGCCAAGCTATTGCTCGCCACTGTTTCATAAATATATTTTCATCAATGTTGCATATGGGTATGTTTGTCGGTTTCTGACATGTTGTGATTGTGAAAACCGGATTTGGGGTTAGGCTTTTGTGGTGTAGGTGCGCCAGTTTCTCCTGCTAATATAAGAGATAATATTGTAGTAAAATTTTTACTGTCTGGTTCTGGTTTTTCACTAGCACCATAACCAAAACCCATGGGGGTTAAATGCCCACTACTGTAGCTTGCTGTTCTTGCATCTAACCATTTACCGTTTTTAGAGTCAGCCACATATAATTTAGCTGCGGAATCATTTTTATATTTTGTGGCAAAAGTTAAGAGCATCTCGCCAGGATCATCAAACAGATGGTATTTGCCTTTTGCGTCTAGAATTTGAGCAGCATAGTGACGGTCACTTAAAAGCATTCGGCACATTTCGCAAAAATCTCTATCCCATCGTACCTTTTTTGGTCCGTCGGCAGGTTTGCTGTCACAGCCTGAAAGCAAAATAAGCCCAAGTGTGAACATAGCTAATAAAAGTGAAGATGTTTTCCTCACTTTTCAGGCTCCCTTTTTAACCGATGGCACATAGGGGTTGTCTAACACAACTTTACCTTGGTCCATCTCTATGACACGGTTAACCAAGCCAGATATCTCATCAACCCGATGGCTTGAAAGTAACATTACAGTTTCTTTAGGCATATTTCCCAACAGAGAAAAAAAGGTCTCTCTTGCATCAGGGTCAAGGTTGGCTGCTGGTTCATCTAAAATTAATATTTTTGGGTCTCTTGCTAGTGCAATGGCAATAAGCAGTTTTTGTTTCATGCCACCAGATAGCTTAAAAAAAATCTGTTTATTGTGACGAGTAATATCCAAGCCTAATTGCTCTGCTACCAGGCGAATTTTATCAACGGATACTTTCATCAATTGGGCAGTAAGAGAGATAAGCTCTTCAACCCTTACTTTTAATGGCGGTGGAAGTTGAGGTACAAAACCCACCTGCCCAAGCACATCAACACGCTGTTTCCTGGGGTCTAAACCAGAAACTTTTAAGTCTCCAGTGAAAGAATATTCCCCAAGAATACAGCGGATTAAAGATGTTTTGCCAGCTCCGTTGGAGCCTATTAAGGCAATACGATCCCCTGCATTTATAGAAACTTCAACGCCATCCAAAACTTGGTGGCGTTGAAATTTTTTTTCTATACCTTTAATTTGAATCATTTTAAATACAAATCAATCAAAGTCAGGGTTTTCCCAGCCTATTGGAGCAAGATTTTCTTTAGGTGGTGATATACGAGATACATAGTCCACCACAGCCATCATGTCTTCTTGGGTAAAACTTTTTATCTGCTCAACCATATCTGGGTTGGCATTACGTCGTTTGTTATCACGGATCCACTCAAACTGGCGTAAGAGATATTTATAATGTTGCCCTTGAATTAATGGGTAGAATTTTTCTGGCATACCTTCACCGTTTGCTCCATGACAACGGACACAGTTTACTTCATAAAGTTTTTTACCATGGGCTAAATTATCACCAGGGCCTTTACCGTTATCTGGGTTCATAGGTAGTTTGGAAATATAGTCTGTTACATCCATTATAGACTGTACACCACCAATTTCACTTGGTAGAGCAAATGGATACATGGTTGGGTTATCACGGTTTAAGGCCCGTATATCTGCCAACTGTTTAATAAGCACATTTCGGTGTTGTCCTGCTAGTTGTGGGAAGGTTCCGTCTTTGGTTCCCCAGCCTTCTAACATATGACAAGCGGAACAGACCTCATATACTTCTATGCCATTTGCTTTGTTTGGCACTAGATGTATTGCAGCATCTTGTTCTCCACCACCTTTATTCCAACCTGCTGCTAAAAGCGAGCTAGAAAAAAGCATTGCTCCTGCTAAGACAGCTATCTTTAATATGGATTTTTTTTGCATGATCGTGTCCTTAATGTTTTTTATGGAAAAAAATTATTTTTTACCACGTGATACCTGAGATAGATACTCTGCCATTAACACAATATCTTCAGCGGAAGCTTTTTTAATAAAACCCTTCATTGTGCCACTTTGACCATTTTTACGTATGCCACTTTTCATATCTTGCATCTGTAAAGTCAAATACTGCACTTTTTGTCCGGCAAGAAATGGCTTACCTTTAAGTGGCTTTTTGCCACCATTACCATGGCAGGTTTTACATTTTAATTTTTTATAAATCTTTTTACCTTGGGCAACCCGGCTCATATCCAATTTTTTGGTATCTTTATGGAGTGGTGCTGGGGGTTGTTTAGAGAGCCACTTAGCAATTTTTTTCATCTGTTTTTTGTTAACCAGATGCATTACACCCTTCATGCCTGCTGTTCTTGGGTGTCCTGTTGGGTCGTTAGAAGCAAGTCGCTTGCCTGAGGCGATATCTTTCATCTGATTGGTGAGATATT
Organism: Magnetococcales bacterium; assembly: GCA_015231305.1. GTDB lineage: Bacteria > Pseudomonadota > Magnetococcia > Magnetococcales > JADFYX01. The sequence goes on from JADGBW010000003.1 coordinate 22,259, forward strand.
TTTCATCTTGCCCAGCCAAATTAGGATAAGACAAAATAGCTTTAGTACCACCACGACCGTGACAGGCCATGCAGGTCTTGCGCATATAGAGCTTTTTACCAGACCATTGTGATTCATCTTTCTTACCTGCACTAGCATATTCAACAGGTAAAGAGACTATAACCATGATAAGCAGTAAGGGGAATAAAACTAATGACTTTTTCATATGACCTCTTTTAAAAAAGTTTATTGACAAAACGAATGTCAAATTTGAGAGAGTCTGTAGGACAGATGTCTACACACATTCCACAGTTTGTGCAATCCCCCCCGACATAATTATCGTGTAATCGGGGAGCTTTTCCTGGCTTGGTAAAGTCTAAAACATGAGGAACCAAACATGCAGTTCTACATGCTCCATCGTGATGACATCCACTGATATCATAGACAACTTTGGTCAATGAAAATATGCCAATAAACCTGTATGTAACGCCTATGGGGCATATGTTTTTGCACCAAATCCTACGAGAGTAAAAAATTTCCACTAGAAGTAAAAATAGCACCCACAAAATACCTATTCCTGGCCCATAAATTAATGCTCGGCTTAAAATACCCAAAGGAGATAGCATCTCAAATGCTGTATAGCCTGTTACAAAAGCAATAATTAAGAATATCCCCCATAGCCAATATTTAGTATTAATGTTAAATGGGCGGTTTTTCACCAACTTTTTTTTGGTTAGTCGTAAATGAATTTTTTCTGCAAGTTCTGATACTAAATGATAAGGACAAACCCAGGAACAAAAAGCTCTACCACCAACAATTAAATAGATAAATACAACAGTAAGTGTGCCAATAACCAAGTTTAAGATGACCTGACCAAATGCAAGGCCTATTTGCATGGCTGCGTAAGGGTCAGCCATATGAAACCCTATAAAACGAGATGCAGTAAGAGAACCTTCAACAAGCTGCATATCAAACTGGAATGATATAACAAACAGTAGGTTTATTATTATGAGTGTGGCCCATCGCCTATTGCGCCATTTAGTACTGCCAGCATTGGCTTGGTTGGCTATATGGTCTTTAGTTTTTCCTCCAGCTTTTAAATCCTTATAACGTTGTTCATGGATTTTTATTACCTCTTTGGGTATCGCTTTTTTACCCCACATGTCCGCTCTCCTGCCCATCTTTACCGCTACTATCTTGCCATTTTTTCCAAGGAATAACCTCAATAGCTGCCTCTTGTACCGGGCAGACCATTTCACACACTCCACACCCTGTACAGTTAGAATTTACAACCGGTGTCCAATAGCTGCTACCATCACCCTTAGTTTTTTGCTCCATTGTTATAGCCCCTTTTATAGGGCATAACAGTTGACATACATCACATATTTCACGGTCTACTGGATGATCTCGCATAAGCTGAGGTTTCCAGCGGTCTATTTCACTATAACGTAGCAAACCTTGAAAGTCTTTACCCCGCGCATGGCCTTTAAAGCCAAGGTTTTTAGTTGCAAGGCAAGTGTCAGGGTGGGTTAGCACTGCTAGCCCCATGAGTACTTGTTCTGGTTTATCTATTTTATGGTCTAGTGCTCCTGTTGGGCATGCCAAAATACATTGCAGGGCATCACAAGAAAAATCACACCCTTGGTTGCGGGCATCTATGTATGCTGTCCCTACAGAAAAGCCATCATCTAAAAATGCTAGCTCTATTGCCTCTACCGGGCAGGTCTGCACACATTGACCACATTTTATACAGGAAGCTAAAAATTCTGCTTCTGGTACAGCACCAGGAGGACGTAAATAGTTACTGGCTCGTGGTGAAGTAATGGGATATATACCTGCTCCTGCTGCAGACAATGTGGCAAGAGTTAATATAACACCCCGATTAAAAGAACGGCGTGATATCTTTTTTTTCTTCACTTTTTTTGTGTTAGTTTTAGCCATTATCCAAACTGTTTTTTGGGTTGTCAGTTTTGCTATTTGTTTTAGTTTTATTGGTGTTGTTTTTAGAAGTTTTAGTAGGTAGCGCAAACTGTGGCGAGGGGTCGCTCATCACTAGTTCTGGGTCAGAAAAAGGGGCTAGTTTTTCCAGAAAATCTAAAGCTTCTAACACTGGAGAACCAAAGAAAAATTTTAGGTTTGGCGCATCCATCCATAACTTGTCAGCATGAAAATAGAGGTTAAAAGGAGTATCCCCAACCCCATCATTGTTACGGTCAAAACCCTGGTAGGTATCCCAATAGTTTCCTTTCCAAACACTACCTTGAGCATGGCCTCGACTATCAACAGAAACAGGAATAAAATTACCAACAAACCTGTTGTTAATAAACTGGTTGCCAACCAAGCTCATGTGAAACAGAACACCAGTACCGTTAAAGGCTATTTCATTGTCTTTAAATAAATTTATGGTGTCTGGCTGATATGGTGATTGATCCAGGTATATACCAGAAGAGCAGTAGATCAAACGGTTACCTATAATCTGTACGTTTGATGTATCTTTCATACCGATACATAGTCCAGTAGCACCAGCTGCATTGCGTATAAGGTTGTCTTCTACTAAAGTATGTTCCGTATACATTAGGAAAATACCAACTGCGTTTCCATCAAAAGTATTTTTACGAACTATATTGCCGTTTGCGTACATAAAATGGATTGAGTAACGACCACCTGAAACATCATTTTGTTCAATTATATTATCACCTGAATACCAAATAACAATATCACGGGAGTTGCGCACTTTATTTTTGCGAACTGTGTTGTTTTTAGAATACCAAAGGCGCATGGCATCACCACGTAAACCGAGGTCCAAGTCGTAAGATGAAATATAATTATCTGCAATTAAATTGTTGTCTGACTCTGCTAAGTCAATACCAAATAGACACTCTACCATTGTGTTGTTTAAAATCTTACTGTTATCACCTTTTAGCTGAATACAGGAGTCAACATTATTATGTAGTTGACCTGAGTTGCGTAGGGTAAAATTTTTAACTGTTACATTATCAGAATTTATGGTGATAACTGTACCTTTACCACCACCGTCAACAATCGCCTTACCCCCACCATCAAGGGTAATTGGTTTTTTTATAACTATTGGTCCTTGGTAGGTTTTAGCAGGTACTTTTAATACTCCGCCAGCTTTGGTTGCATCTATAAGGTTTTGTAGTTCTGTACTATTTATTTCACCGTAACTTGTAGCAATGGGGGAGATAAATAATACAAAAAATATAAGCCAACCAAGGTTATGAAGTAGAGAACGACTCACTACTGTTGGGCCTTTGTATCTTCAGCTGCTAAACGGTACATTTTTCTGCGTAGAAGTATTGCTACCAAAAGCAGAAGGGTGACACCCATTAACATAAAATAGCCATAATGTGGATATGAGTGGGTGGTAAACTGGGCAACTTTGCCATCACCAAAAACAGTAGGCATAAAAGGTTTAACAGAAAATGCTCCCCAAGGGTGTAAGTTGTGACCAAACCAGTACAGCCAACCTGCATAATCTATAACAAAAATTACCGATAGCCCCGCTGGTACTAAAGCTAATAGCCAGCGTAAGCCATCACCAGCTTTCCATAGAGCAAAAGTGATAGCTAACATTATGAGGCCATAGGCTCCAACCACCATAGCTAAGTTACTTTTAAGTTCTTCTGTTTCTATTACAATTTGTTTTCTATCATTGAAAAACTGCCCCATACCTTCAGCAAAACCACTAGCTATGACTTCCATATGGCCTTGGGCATAAAGTGATACTAGCATCCAGGTCATAACGGCAGCAAAGCCACCCCCTAAAACATAAATTTGCTTTTTGCCATTGGGCATCATAAATACAAACAACATGACCCCTAAAATAGTAAATGAAAAGTGTGATAGGCCGCGTTCAATAGGGCCACCAGCAGAAGTAGGGGCCATGCCAACATAGTGGTTGATTGTGTCCATCTCTTCAACACAGTCAATGCCTTCACCTATTTCAATCTCTTCGCTTTCTTGTTCTGTGCAGCCGTTGTATACACCTGTGAAATGGAAATGGATGCGGATACCGTCAGGAAATGTAGCTTTGGGATATTGCGGTGCTTCAAGGGAAACCCACCAAATAGGGCTAAAATAAGCTGCAACCAGTAGTAACAGCCCAGCAACAGTTAATGCGCGATAGATAATTGCAAGTGAGCGGATTTGGGAAGCGTTGTTCATTGTTGAGGAAACTCCGACAGAAAAACTAATAGGGTCTGGGGTTCAATTTTCTAAAAAAAGAGTGCCAGTATAAATTGCAGTAACATTATATTTGAGTGTGCAATTGTAATTTTGTTCAAAAAATAATTTAAAAATAATATACGGCAGGATATTGATAATTGTTTACCTAAATTCTACACGAAGTATGGCCGAAATGGTGTAATAGTTTGATTGTTTTTTTATAAGATAATTAAGGGCCATTCTTCGTACAACATCGAGGCTATGTACTATAAATAAAAATACGACCGGGCTTTAAAAGGCCCGGTCGATTTTTTAAGGCTGTTACTATTATTGCTTAGCCTTCTCTTCTAATATCATCTTAATACGCAGACCGATATCAGCTGTTTTTACTTGGTACTGCCAGATCATCTCTGCCCAATCTGCAGCATTTTTCCAATCTTGTTTTTGTACAGCAGCTTTCATTTTAGCCTCAACACCTGGGATTTTTTTAAGCTGATCAAGTGCGTCATCCATGAGAGCTTTTGTGCGTGGATCTTTTGCATAACCCATTTCTGTTATGGCTTTTACCACACTATTGATGACATCGTTGGTTCCAGCGATTGTCTTCAACTTGCCTTCATAAGATTTTTTGAATTTAACTTGCTCCTCAGGTGTAAGCTCTTTAGTGGATGCAAAAGTTTTACCAGCACCTTTAGGTTTAATCAGCAAGTAACCTTCCATCTCTAGATGGAGAGCAGAACAGAACTCAGTACAGTAGTAAGGGAACACGCCCTCACGATCTGCGGTAAATGTAACTGAAGCAGTTTTGCCTGGCTCAACAGAAGCGTGAACGTTCATAAGATCAACTGTGAAACCGTGAGTCTCATCTTGAGCGCGCTCTAGGTTGGTTAGATGGATTATAACTGTATCGCCAACGGTAGCTTCTATCTTCTCTGGGTTGATATGAGATCGGATTAGAGTACCAAATACTTCAACAGTACAGTGACCAGAAGTATCACAAGTTCTTATGGTTTCCTCACGACCTGGACGGGTACGGAATTTAGAACGCTTACCTGTACGGCTGTCAGTACCTAAACGATAACGTACATGTGGCTTAAGCAGTTTTGCGTCAATAGCAACAGCCAAATGTGGTTCGCCTAATGGAATAGGCATATCATAAAGCACATTCATTTTAGAGTTGTTGATGTCGATGAGCTGATGATTTTGTGGATGCAAAGGACCAACTGGGTTAAAGCGGTCAATAGCTAGCTTATTAAGCGCAACAAGATATTTACCACGAGGGTTAACAGTGTCACCATGCATAGTCATCAAGTGACCGATGTTGTAGGAAACAGGGACTTTATCTAAAATCTTAAGAGTTTTGTAGTTCCACCTTGCAACCATAGAGTCAACATAAAGAGATGTGAAAACTTCTCCATCGCCAGAACCCATTTGTGTGTGTAGTGGACCTAATCCAACAGATAGCTGACCATGTAGGGCAACTTTCATATCGATAATAGGGATACCATAGTCGTCTTTACCAGCAAAGTTGCCAGATTTAATAGCTTTTTGGATTTTCTCGAACGAATAAACAGAAACGTGGGTATCTAGCTTACCAGAAACAATTATGTGCTTACCGTCGGGAGTAACATCAACACCATGTGGGCTTTTTGGCTCAGGTATTAGAAATAGAGCATTATTCTCTACCATGGTTTTCATGGATAGCATAGCCATACCGTTAACCATTTTAGCTTTTCCAGCTTTAAATAGTTTGGTCGCTTTCTTCCAGTTGATCACATGGAGCATATCGGTGTCGTTAGCAGAGCAACCAGCCTCAAATGGAGGACGGCCATCTTCAAACCCACCTGTGTAACGCTCGGAACAAAATGAGTTGGTAAAGGACCAGCCTTCAGATGCTTTTTTACCGAAGTCACTTATATCTTGTGTATAAGGCGGAAGCTCAACAGAGAAAGATTTACTCTTGTTAATACGGCCAGCCTTTTTGTCAAAGCTCCAGTAAGTTATACCACCACGATATCTTTCGTTGAACTGCTCAAGAGGTACATACTCTGCCTCAAAAGGAGCAGGATATTGAGCTGTCTCAATAATATAATCGGTGTTTGTGCTAACAAAAGCTCCACCATGTTCTGATTTAAAATGAGGATTTACAACAATCTGTTTGGTTTCAAAATCGTGGAGATCGATAACAGCAATTCTTGGATTAGCTTTATCGTTGATGAACATCCAACGCCCATCATAGTCACCATTGGTTTCTGAAAGAGCAGGGTGGTGAGTATCGCCCCATGTTATTGTAGCACCTTCTTTGCGTTGTCCCTCACCAAACAAAATACGCTTGGACTCATCATCGTAACCATATCCCTGCCATGATTCTGCCTGAAAGACAGATATGTATTTTAGGATACGCATGGAGGGGATACCATAAACAATAACACCGCCCCATTGACCTGCAGAACTAAATGCGATGAACTCGTCACGTTTGCCCGTCGGCACATATGTTTTTGCGGCAGCCAATAAATCTTTTTGGTTTAGGCCACGACGCTTCATTACATCCTTAAGGTTCTCTCCTGCCGTCGCAGAGGTAACCAGCCCCAATCCTACGAGCAACGATACTGCTGCTCCCTTCCAACCCAATCGTTTTTGCATAATTATCCCTCAGTTTTAGTAGTTAACGATTGCAAAAAATTAGATTAAACAAGAAAGGAGCAATAAGCGCAAGGGTATGTAATTGCAGGGAAAATTTACAAATACAAATAATAACCCACCACTATACCTGTATAAGCTGAGAGCTGTAATTGACCGTAATCAAGTTTTTTAAATATTGTTTAATTATATAAAAATATCTCAAAAATTTGGCTTAGAATAGTAGTTGGATAGGCAGAAAATATTGCTTGAAAAATTTAACTTATAAAATATTAACACTATAAAATCAGTTGCATACACAGCTTTTAGGTAAAAATTAAAAAAATATATATACATTAGGAAAACTAGTAAAAAATTTTCAAGAAAAAATATTTGCTAGTAACTGTTCTCTATAGTTGGTTTATTAATAAAATATGCAACTGTTTGGTCACAAATGGGCAAAATAACGCATACGCTGTGCTGAGTCCTTTGCAAAACGGTCTTGAAGATTGCGAAGGTGGAAAGATGAAATTTTTGCAATTAACTGGCTTTCGGTGGAAAAAGAAAAAATTTCAAAGCTAACCGAACCTGTCTCTCTACAAAAAGCTACAGATAATCTCTCTTCTCCACATATAGCATGGCCAGGTAAAGTGCCATAACCCATTCCAAACCTTACAATTGGTCCGTCCTCATCAACCAAATAAATAATTTTACAAACATTAACTGACCACACACCCATAACATGGCTAACAATACCAACCAATGAGTTCTCAATCATAGGTGTAGATGATTTTACATTTACCCACTCTAAATCGAACATACCCCATTTGATAAAGGCTTTTTTGGCTAGCTCAAAGCTTTTTTCACCTTCACCGATATTAAACTGCCTGTTAATTAATTTATAATGTTTAGATAAAGGATGATTTGCTTGTAAGGGCCCGTCTCTAGAAATACCTACTTCATCATAAGTAAATGGTTTGTTTATTTGAGATTTTATAAAGGAGCTAATTTTATGGGCGGATGGCTTGATGATAGAGAACATCGCTTTGTCAGGATTGCGTATCATGGTTACTTCTTAGCTGATTAATAGTAATAGTTACAAACATTCTTGCATGGAGGTTATTATAGAGTCAAGAATGTAGGATTAAATATATTTTTAAAGAATTTTTACATAAATTTTTATAATTGCTATATCATGTAATCGCTAACTTACAACGGATATAAAAAGTATTGATGAGGAGAAATGTGTGAATAAAGCATATGTCACCGTTATGTTTGCATTTGTTATGTCTGTAATTGGCATTGGTAGTGCTGTTGAGGTAGGAGCAACACCACCTGCAGCGTATGAAGGTATGCGGTTGTATGTCTCTTATTGCCAGTTATGCCATAGCCCCAGCGGTAAAGGGGCAGGCCCATTGGCTAAAAAAATGGGTATAAAACCTGCCGACCTTACTACAACAGTACGTTCTAGAAGTGACACTATCCTTAAAAAAATAATCACAGGCAAAGGGCGGCAAACTATAACAGGTAGAGACCGCCATAATCTCATAAGCAGAGCTATGCCAGAATGGGAGAAGGTTTTTGATGATACACAAATAGATGCAATAATCGCTTATTTGCGTTTTTTAAGTCGCTCAAACCACACTCTGATGGGTGATCCTGAAGTTGGTTATAAACTCTATAAAAAATATTGTGTTGTCTGTCATGGTGAAGAGGGCGGTGGTGATGGCATTATGGGTCAACTGCTGGATATTCAACCTACTGACCATTCCAACCCCAACGAGATGAGAGAGATAAAAAACCATCAATTAATAAATATCATCCGCACTGGTAAAGGTGATTATATGCCAGCCTGGAAAAATATTTTAACCAGAGACGAAATGGAGGCTTTGGTTAGTTATATTCGCCTGTTATCTAATTAGAGTTTTTCTGTTGTAATTTCTAATTTAAACAGCGCGAAAATTCTAGATACTGCTCTTTTAAAAGGTTGGGCTGCTGGGCCCTGGGTGCATATTTTGTCTATTTCTATGTTGGAGAAAGTACGCAAGGGAATTTTATACTCGTATAGCAGGTCAATTAAGGTTATTAATCTTAAAGCAGCGTCAGTTTTTGTTTCGTCTATTATGGGTATGTCTGAAACTAAAACTGCTTTGGCATTTTTACATAAATCGAAATATTCTGGTGCTCCAAAATTTTGTGTGCACAGAGTTTTAAAATCGAACCATAATATATTATTGCTATTACCGTTTGCTGTTATGCTTTTTTTGCCTAATGTAATTCTGTTAAGCTGGGGTTGGTTGTTGGTTAGGTGGTAGAACATCTCATGTGGGGTCTTTTGTTTATGTTGGATAACATCAAGACCATCTTCCCTTCGCCAGTCGCTACCATCGCCTAGGTCTAGCTCGTTAATGTTGTTTTGCAAATCTTTTAGTAGTGGCAGGAAAATAGTACGGTTAAACCCCCCTTTAAAAAGCCCTTCAGGTCCATTATTGCTTGTGGCACATAGGGTAACTCCGCACTTAAATAGATATTTAACCAAACGGCCTAAAATCATGGCATCTTGGATGTTATCTATAAAAAATTCATCAAAACATAAAAGGCGTGCCTCTTGGGAAATTTCACTTGCTACTTGCAGCATAACATCAATGCCGGGGGTTGGTTTTATCTTGTGCATTCTTTGCTGTAACTCTTCGATAAAAGGGTGAAAGTGAACACGCCTTTTTTCTTCAAAGTTTACTGCATCAAAAACCATCTGCATGAGCATAGATTTACCACGACCAACAGGGCCGTACATATATAAACCTTTTGGTATTGCTGCATCGTCAACCCCTTGCCAGGTTTCTACTCTACGCCATATTTTGCGCTCTACAGTTCTATGTAAATCAGCAACAAAACTATCTAAAATAGGTAGTGCTGCCTCTTGATCTGCATCTGGTCGGAGTGTGCCGTCTTGTATTTTTTCTTGGTACTGTTGTGATGGTAGTTTAAGCATTATTTAAGTCTGTTTTACTGTGAAGAAATTTAAATTAACAACCCTCTATTGCCACTGCCGTAACTTTATATTCTGGGCAGCTAGTATAACTATCTGCTTCTAAGCCTATTAGCAGGTTGGTACGGGTTTCAGGATAGTGGAAGGTCATAAAAACAGTGCCTGGTGGTGATTCTTCTGTTAAAAGGCATTTAACTTTTACTGCGCCGTTTTCAGAGCGAACTGTTACTAGTTGGCCGTCTTCTAAATTTAAACTTTTAGCATCTTGAGGGTTAATGCGTAGTTTTTCTTCTTGGGCCGGCTGTAATTTAGCAATACCAGTACGGCGGGTCATGGTTCCCACGTTATAATGAAACAGGTTGCGACCTGTGGTTAGCATAAATGGATACTGGGCAACAATTTGTTGTGAAGGTGGTCGCCAAGGAGTAGGGGTAAACAGTGCCAAGCCCCTTAAAAATGCACCGTCTTTATGAACAATATTTGTGCCTGGATGGTCTGTGTCTGGGCAGGGCCATTGTATAAAGCCACTTTCTTTTAAACGGTTAGTGTTAATGCCGCCCCAGTTTGGTGAAAGTGATGCTATCTCTTGCAAAATTTTATCACTGTTAATTAGCGTGCCTTTGCCGTCATCACCATTTAAGTCTACCCCCATGGCCCTGGCAATTTGGTTTATTATATCACCATCAGTTCGGCTTTGGGAGTGGGTTTCTATAGCTTTGCAAACTCGTTGTACCCTACGGTCACTATTTACAAAAGTACCGTTTTTTTCAAGAAAACTTGCTCCTGGTAACACAACGTTGGCATATTTTGCGGTTTCAGAGAAAAAGATATCTTGAACCACTAAAAAGTCTAGGTTTTCAAGGGCTGCAATAACATGGTTGGTGTCTGGGTCTGACTGTGCAATATCTTGTGCCATAACCAGCATGGCTTTTAGAGAACCGTGACGTGCAGCATCAAGCATTTCAGGAATTTTCATCCCCATCTCTATTGGTAGAGAGGTTCCCCATATTTCTTCATGTTGCTTACGTGCTGTTTGGTCAGTTACAGGGCGATAGTCTGAGAAGACATTTGGTAATGCTCCCATATCACATGCCCCTTGTACGTTGTTCTGTCCACGAATTGGGCTAGAACCCGTACCAGGGCGACCAAGGTTGCCAGTCATAAGGGCCATGTTTATTAAACCATGGGCCGATAGTGTACCGTGGCATGCTTCGGTTATTCCTAAACCCCAAAGAATTTGGGCTGCATTTCCTGAGGCATATAGCCTAGCTGCATTGCGAATAAGGCTAGCTGCAACACCGCTAAATTGCTCTGCCCATTCTGGGGTGGTATCTGTTACAACCTTTTTAACTTTTTCAAACTGTTCTGTGTAGTTTTCTATGAAGGGGATGTTTAGCAATTTTTCAAAAATCAATACATGCTGCATTGCGTTTATTACAGCAAGGTTGCTTCCCGGTTTTAAGGGGATATGAATATCTGCTAAAAGGGCTAGTTCGGTTTTTCTAGGGTCTAATATAATAAGTTTTGCCCCCCCTAAAACAGCCTGTTTAATTCTACTGCCAAATACTGGGTGAGACTCTGTGGGGTTGGCGCCCACAAGCATAATAACATCGGATATTTCGATATCTTCAAAGCTATTAGTGCCAGCACCTGTTCCTAAAGAAGCACCCAAGGCAAATGCCGATGGTGAATGGCAGACACGGGCGCAATTATCTACAGAGTTACTCTGCATCACTTGTCGGGTAAATTTTTGTAGTAGATAGTTCTCTTCGTTAGTGCAACGGCTAGAACTTATTGCGCCAAATCCATGGGGTCCATATTTGTCTCTAACATTTGCAAAGTTGCTTGCTATCAATTCTAATGCATCTTCCCAGCTAGCCTTTTTAAAATTGCCATTTTTGTCTCTAATTAAGGGGTGGCTTAAGCGTTCCTCATGTTGGGCAAAGCTATAGCCAAAGCGACCTTTTACACAGCTGTGGCCTCTGTTAGCATCACATGCTGGGTCAGGCTCCATCTGTATAACCTGCCCATCTTTAACATAGACTATCAAACCACACCCTATACCGCAGTATGTGCAAGTTGTGGTTATGCTTTTATCTGGCAGTCCATATTTTTGTTGGCCCTCATCACTAAATGCTGCCACAGGGCATTGGCTTATACATTGACCGCAACTTACACAGTTAGCATCCTCTAATGAAGTATTATTTCCAGCAACAATACGGCTGTTAAATCCTCTGCCAGCCATTGCTAAAATGTGTGAGCCTTGTACTTCGTCACAACCCCTTACACAGCGACCACAAGCTATACATTTTTCCATATCCATTTTAACAAATGGATGGCTAAAATCTGCTTTGGGTGTGTTGGTTTTTGGGTTTATAAAACGGGGTGCTCTTATGCCAAATTGTTGAGCTAAGCGTTGAAGATCGCATCGGCCGTTAGCTGAGCAGGTGAGACACTCAAGTGGATGGTCAGATATTATTAGCTCTAAAATATTTCGCCTTATGCGGTTTAATTTTTTAGAGTTGGTAGTGTAAACTGCTCCCTCTTGCACAGGGGTATGGCAGGAGGCAACAGGTTTGCCACCTTCTACCTCAACCAAACAGAGACGACAGCCTCCATGTGGGCGCAAGTTTGGTGCATTACATAAATTTGGTAGATCTTCTCCTGTACTTTGTACAGCCTGTAAAATAGTACTATCAGCTTTTGCTGTTAAATTTTTACCATCAATAATAAAAGATACACTCATCGTTTATCTCCATCTACACTCCAAAGATGGGGGAAAAAGCGCAAAAGAGACTTTATGGGAGTAGGGAGCATGCCTCCAAGCCCGCACAAAGAGCCTACTTCTAGGGTTTCGTTGAGATCATCTAGTAGCTGCAACTTTTCGCTGCTAATTCCGTCTGCCCTCATATCTCGAAGTAGCTCTTCACCACGGGTGCTTCCTAAACGACAGGGAAAACACTTTCCGCAGCTCTCTTTGGCTGCAAATGTAAATAGACCTTGTGCAATGGCTAACAGGTCAACCCGGTCATCATAAACAACTATACTACCATGGCCTAAAGTACCACCAGCTTGGGCCAAACCTTCAAAGCTAAAAGGTGTGTCTAGTAGTTCTGGGGGTAGAATAGCCCCCAAAGGGCCACCAATTTGCACAGCTTGAATTGTTCTACCCTTTGGCAGGCCACCAGCCCAGTCTAATATGATAGTACTAAGCGAAACTCCAAACTCTGCCTCATACAGACCAGGACGCAGTACAGCACTGTTTAAACTAACTAGCTTTGTTCCCCGTGATTTTTCACTACCAACACCTGCATAATATTTTGCACCATGCTCAAATATTATTGGTAAATTGCAAATTGTCTCAACATTTTGCACTGCAGTTGGGCAGCCATATAGCCCAACTTGAGCAGGGTAGGGTGGTCGAATGCTAACTTGGGCAGGAAGACCCTCAATTGAGCGCAAAAGGCTTGTCTCCTCTCCACATACATATGCACCTTCTCCTCTTATTATATGTATTGGGCAGTTGATTATTCCGCTAGAACTATTAGTTGCCAAAATAGGTGACTCTTCTATCTGTTTTAATGCTAACTGCATATTTTGGTTTGCTTGGGGATATTCGTGGCGAATGTAGATATAAATTGCTGTTGCATTTACTCCATATGCAGCTAACAGTGCCCCTTCTAATACTAAATGCGGGGCTGACTCCATTAACTCTTTATCTATATAACTGCCAGCGTCACCTTCATCACCATTAATAACCACAAAACGACGGTTTGAACCATCTTTAACTGGTGAGTTTGCTACTGTGTCTAGCTTTATAGCTGTTGGAAAACCTGCGCCACCACGGCCACGAAGTTGGCTTACATGTATCTGCTCTCTAAGTTGCTCTGGGGTTTGCGTGCCTGCAATGTTTTTTAATACATGATAATGGTGCTTTTCTATAGTGATATCTGTGTTTGGTGGTGATAGCTTTGGCAAAAGAAGATGAACAGCAGGTTTGGGTCTTGTATAATGGTTATAAGTGGGTGTGTTGCTTTGTATTGGAGTTCCTGTTTTTAAATAATTAACCAAAGATTCGTAAGACTTTTTATCTGCCAATGAAATGGGGTGGTTTTCAACCATTGCAGCAGGGGCATGACCACATAGACCAATACAAGTAATGGATCCTACATTTTTTTTGCTCTCATTTTTAATCTGCTGTTTAACTTCATCTCCTCTTGCAGCACGACAGGCCTCTCCATCGCAACACTGCACCAAATGCTGTTTTGCTTGTGGGTCTAAGGTGTCATAAAACTGTGCAGTTGCTCTTACCCAAGCAGGTGGCAGGCTATGTTTGGCGGCAATTTCATCTATGGTATTATTAGTTATGGGGCCGTCATTTCTTGCCTTTGCCAACAACTGTAAAATGGATGTGTTGGAAGGTAGGTTTTTTAATTGATGGGTTATTAAATTTTTAGACAAAGGTTATGGCATCCGTTTGATGAAAAAGTTAACAATATAAATGAAGGTCAAAAAAATTTATAAAATAAAAAACCTATAGAAGTTCAATTTCGTTGATATCTGCTCTAATTGATTGAGCCATTTCATATTTTTTATCATAAGAGATATCACTGTTTTGTATGCTCAGCATTTCTTTTTTAATTTTGTTGTAGAGTACAAAAAATATCTTCTCGTCTTCATCTCGATTTTCGTCTGTAATTTTTTTTATTTGCAGATATCTATCTTCATTTTCTTTTATGGAGTCAGTTAGGCCATCTATAATTCTATGATGAAATCCGTCCACTTCCTCACCTTGAGGGCAGTCGTTAAATTCATCACTGTTTTGCGACATAGAATTTCTCTTAAGTAGAATTTAAACCTTGGTTACCAGTATATGCTAGCTTTAGAAGAGTCTCCAAGCTTTTTGCAAATTTATTAAAAAATTTTTCTATAGAATTATACATGTAACGCTCATAAGTTATACTAATAACAAGATAAATTTTTCAAATTGTTATTGTTTAGAAGTTATATTCAGGGTAGAATGCTTTGTTGTAGAGGGAGATACAAAAAAAATGGGGAGCAACAATTATGGCAGATACATGCAATAAATCGGGAATGGTTACTTTCCGTAAAAAGCAAGAAAACCAGGGGTTAATTGGTCTATTATTAATCCGAAATTGGCCTATAAAAGTTAAAATACCTTTTTTCTCATTTTTGGGTGTATCTCTTATTCTTCTTGTTACATTTATATGGTTTCTTCCTTTCATTGAGAGCAGGGTTATGGAAGGTGAAGAAAAAGCAACAATGCAGACAGTTGATGTGGCATATGGTGTTTTAGAACATTTTAACCATCTAGAGATTACCGGGGTTTATGATTCCCAGCAGGCAAAAGAACAAGCTCGGCAGGCAATAAATAGGCTGCGCTATAGAGATAGTGAATATTTCTGGGTAATAGATGAGTCTCCAAAAATGGTGTTGCATCCTAAATATCCAGACCTTATTGGCAAAGATTTAACCAATGTTGCCGATGCAAAGGGAGATTTTCCTTTTGTAGAGTTTGTTAAGATAATAAAAGATAAAGAAAAAGGGTTTGTAAAGCAGCTCTGGCCCCAAACTATTGCTACTAATAATGAGCAAACCAGTAAAACTTCTTACGTAAAAGAGTTTAAACCTTGGGGTTGGATTATCGGTAGTGAAATCGATATGGGAGAGGTAGATAGAGTTGTCTCTGGCCTACGGATTATTACCATTGCCATGGCTAGTTTTTTTGCAATTGTTACTATGCTGCTAGCTTTTTTAATTGGTCATAGCATCACCAAACGATTGGTTAAGGTTATAGCAGGCTTAAAAGAGGTTGCTCAAGGTAGGGGGAGTTCCGACCAAGCCCAATGTATTGCTATTACCTCTTCCGATGAAATAGGCACACTTTCTTTCGAATTTAATGCGTTAATGGATTCTATTAGCGATTTAAGCTGCTTTAGAAAAGTGATAGAAGAAGATGAAAACTGCAATGAGGTTTATTCTCGACTATGGGATGTTTTTGTTGAAGGGATTGGCCTGGAAAACCCGGTGATATACGAGGTAGAAGAAGCCCATAATGTGATGTCTGTCGCATATCCCATGAACTTTCAAGAAGAAGATCTACACTGTAGCCCAGATATTTTAGATCAATGTGGGTTGTGTAAAGCCAAACGTACTGGTCACCCAATTTCATCGCTATCATTTCATAAAGTTTGCAAACAGTTTTTGCATATCGATGAGTCAATAGAACATGTATGTATTCCTATGTCTATTGGCGGTGGGATAATAGGTGTAGTACAGTTTATTTTTGATGAACGCGCAGAAAAATTTGATAGAGAAAAACTTGCAATACAAATAGATAAAGCATCCCAATTTATTAAAGAGGCCCTACCTGTTATAGAGTCTAAAAGGTTAACAGCATCACTGCGTGCATCTACACTAGTCGATCCTATGACTGGGTTGCACAATAGGCGTTTTCTCCAAGAGTGTGCCAATAATCTTTGTTCTGGTAGTAAGCGTCGAGGTAAGCAAATAGGCTTGCTAATGTGTGATCTCGACTTTTTCAAACAAGTTAACGATACCTACGGTCATGATGTTGGAGATGAGGTACTTAAAAAGACGGCAGATGTCTTAAGAGAAACAGTTCGCGAATCAGATTTGGTAGTTCGTTTTGGTGGTGAAGAGTTTATCATAATATTGGTGGATGTAGAGACAGATGAGGTGATGGGGCTGGCAGAAAAACTAAGGAAACAGGTTGAAGAAGCAGAATTTCCTATTGCCGGAAAACCCCCAATTAAAAAGACAATCAGCATAGGTATTAGTATCTATCCAGAAGATGAAGACGGTTTCTGGAAAACCCTAAAATATGCTGATGTAGCACTTTATAAAGCCAAAGAGGATGGACGCAATAGATCTGTTAGGTTTACCAAGGAGATGTGGGAAGGCCAAGAGTATTAAGCTTTTTTTAAGGTAGTTTTTGTTATGTGAAAATGTTTTATTGCTAAATTTCAAGCTATAAATACAAGCAAAGCAACTATTGCTAGTCCTCATATTAGCATTGTAAATAAACTAACATAACGAGGTAAAAAAATGGATATCTCAATTGCTTTTGTTTGTTCATATTTTATCAATTAAGTTCTGTATTATTTCTATAATCTTTACATCATCCCATTCTCGACCCCCAAGGGCTTGGTATACAATATTGCCTTGTTTATCCACTAAAAAGGATGTTGGCATTCCCCGTACCTTCCATGCTCTTGCTGTTTTGTCGTTGTTATCTAAAACAATAGGAAACTCAAGGTCATACTCCATGGCGAATGGTATAATATCATCAGCTTTTTCACCAACATCTACTGCTAAAATAACAAACCCTTTATCTTTAAATTTATCCCATACACGCTGCATAGATGGCATCTCGCTTCGGCATGGAGGACACCATGTAGCCCAGAAATTTACCAATACCACCTTACCACGATAGTTGGTAATATCATGGTGTTTTCCATCTATATCTGTAAGCATTAAATCTGGTGCTTTTTTAGGTTTAGCAATGGGGTGTAAAATTGGTCTTGATGAGGCATCGGTTAAAAATATAAAACATAACAATGTTGCTAAAATTGTAGCTTTAATAGTTTTAAATGATAGTTGCATTTTATTGTTTTCCATTTATAGATATTTCAAATAAAAACCAGACACTCTACAACCAATATTACGTCTTACCCGCGAAAGTGGTAATCCAGATAGTTCAATTTTGCTGCCCTAGATTACTTCCTTTGCGGGAATAACGAGGGTTTTTTATTGTGTACAGTTTTTAAGTGAAGCCATTATAATTGCCACAGCGTAAATTTTTAAAAGTTTTTTTGTAAATCTTTTCATCAATTTTGAATTGAATTTGCAACTTAAACTCAGTGTTGGCTTCTAGATCAAATGCTATTAACCCCCAGTTATAATCTGCTGGCCAAAAAACTTGGTAGGTTGGAAAAAGTGCCCATTTAAAGGCAATTTTGGCACGTTTGTTAGGCATGTTTTTGGCAAATGTATTTTGCCATCTTTTAGGCCAAACTTCTCGAACTGCTGGTGGGTGTGTAGGTGGATTAGCAGATGTTATAACTATCCATTTTTTAAGGTCGATAATAATTGCTATATTTTCTGCATTGGTAGCTGTGTTATGTATCTCTAACTTATGAATGCAAGCCTTTTTTGCAACTGCTTTAGCTTGGTCTTGGCTAAAGCCTCTTGCTTGCAAAAAAGCTTCACTTGTATTTACAGCAAATGGCCTTAGTTCTAGGCGTAAGTTGTCTATTACATATTTAGAAATTTCGTTTTTGTTAGATGCACTATATGCTTTTTTTACTGTTATTAGTGTTAGCAATAAAATTAGTAAAACCGGTAGAAAAAGATATATATTTTTATTGCGCTTAGTTGTCTTGTAGTCTATGGTTTTCATAGTGTTTTTTATAGCATTGTTAAGATTAATAAATTATAGTTTAAGTATATTGTAACACAACAACTAATTCGTCGTGTATAATGATTTAATGGAATACAATATCAAAAATTCTTTGCTTAATGCCGCCCACGCCGTCGCTGATGCTGATGCTTTATTAATCACCTCTGGTGCAGGTATGGGGGTAGATTCTGGTCTGCCAGACTTTCGCGGTAGAGAAGGGTTTTGGAAGGAGTATCCAGCAATTGCCAATATGGGTATCTCATTTGAGGAGATGGCAAACCCACAATGGTTTGAGTCTGACCCTCATTTGGCATGGGCTTTTTATGGTCACCGCCTTAACCTTTACCGTAATACTACTCCACATTTAGGGTTTAGACAGTTACTGGATATCGCTAGTAGTAAAAAATACGGATTTAAGGTTATGACCTCAAATGTTGATGGGCAGTTTCAACGTGCTGGGTTTAATGCTGATAATATTATGGAGTGCCATGGTTCTATACACCACATGCAATGTATTAATGGATGTGGTAGTGGGATTTGGAGTGGTCATGCTATTGAAGTCGAGGTTGACGAAACAGAATTTAAAGCAGTTGGAGAGTTGCCACAATGTAGTTGCGGTGGGCTTGCTAGACCAAATATTTTAATGTTTGGTGATTGGGGTTGGGACGGTTCACGAAGTGGTGAGCAAGAAAAACGCTTGCAAAATTGGTTAAACACTATACGCAATAACACAGTTAAACTGGCTGTTATTGAGGTTGGTGCGGGTCTTTTAGTGCCCACAATACGCATGAACTCCGAGAGGTTTGCAGATATATGTGATGCTGTTTTAATAAGGATAAACCCAAGGGACTTTAAGGTTCCTCAGCCTCACATATCTATACCTCTTGGAGGCCGTGAAGGTATTGCTGCAATAGTTGATTTATTATGATTTTGTAGTGCCGAACTGGTCAGAGTCGTATCCGCACATATGCATAACCCCTAAAATTTGATCTCTTAATCCAATAGACTCTGGTTTTAGTGCGTCTTGGTCAAGTATATCCATTAGGGTCATTAACATCATAGGGGCAGCAGTCAACATATCAATTGTCTGCATTTGGTCATCACCCTCACCATGGACTGTGAACGCAGGTACGCCATCTTCATCTTTTATTGTCATGTCAGCCATGGGTTCTCCTTTTCATTTATTGTATGTCTAGTGTAATCTAACACTATAGCTCATTGTAAGAAGTTGTGCCACTGTAGAGCTATAACCAAATTTCAAAAAGGCTTTGTGGTTGTAATCCCCATAGATCATAGTGATGATGAGGATGTAAGTATGAGAGATTTTCTTTTAGATATAAGGGCTATAATTGCCTATAAAGTTGTATTGTTAGGTATCCGTCTTTGTCCTAATGGTCATTTTAAAAATACGATGCTTGTAACATACCATAGGGCTATTGCAACTGAAGTCGAGTTTCTTGAAAAAAATAGAGACCTTGATGAAAAGGATAGATTGTAAACTTAACTTGAAGGTTGTAAATATATATTTATATGATAAATAACTCTTTTAAAGTTCTTTTGCCACTTCTGTTACTTCTATTTGTTACCCTTACACCCCAATGGGCAACAGCCCAACCCATTGGGCAAATGATCTATTTTAAAACTGATTTTTGTCCATGGTGTAATGTTTTTGAGAGAGAAGTGTTGGGGATTTTTAACCGTACAGACGAAGGCAAGAGCCTGCCAATTACTGAAGTTACTTTGCGAAGTGAGAATAGTAAATTTCCTGAAATTGAAAAAACCATACCCTACGTTCCTACCTTTGTTATTTTAGATAATGATGGAAATGAGAGGGGGCGCATATTTGGATATTCCAGGGATTTTTTTTGGTCTAAGCTGGGAGATATTATTAAAAATATTCACAACGATATTGATTCTGGCGCTTCCCAAGTAAAAGAAATTGATCCTAGAGTTGCACTTGATAGGGATCACTATTAGTAACTTTTGTCTATCATTTGCAGTGCTTTATGTGGTATCTTTGCGGCTGTTGTCTATGCTCTTTGGCGAGAGTAATGAACAAGTTGTTTTTATAAAAAAGAAACAGTTCAATCTACCAAGGAACCAGACTTTCTATGGATCCCATCATTATAGTTGAAGATTCCACAAGCTTTGGAGCACTGCTACAAAAAACTCTTGAAGATAGCTTAGAGCAAGAGTTTGTCTGGGTTAAAAACTATACTGACGCGGTTACACTCTTAAACCAGAATAAAAGCTATTCACTTGCAATCCTTGACCTTGTGCTTCCCGATGCTACTAACGGCGAAATAGTCGATCTTTTTCTTGAGCATGGTATCCCTACCATAGTAATGAGCGGTAAATACAGTAGCTCTTTACGAGACAAACTTTTTGCAAAAGGTATTCTTGACTATTTTATTAAAGATAATATTCAGGTAATTGATGAGATAATCTATTTTATCAACCGTTTTCATGGTAACAAACAGATTAACGTCCTGGTAGTTGATGACTCAACCAGTGCTAGGCTTATGCTATGTCATTTTTTAGAAATTCACGGTTTTACTGTTTTTTCAGTTTCTAGTGGAGCAAAAGCTATAGAGTTTTTAGCTAAGCAAGATATTCATCTTGTTATTACTGACTATCAAATGCCAGAGATGGATGGGTTTGCTCTTACCCGGAAAATACGCTCTCGTTTTTCCCGTTATGAAGTTGCAGTTATTGGGCTATCCTCTGAGGGAGAGTCTGAAGTAGAGGTACAATTTATTAAAGCTGGTGCAAATGACTATCTAACCAAGCCTTTTCAAAATGAGACACTATCTTGCCGTATATCCCAGACTGTTGAAATCATTGAAAACTACCGTGAGCAGGCAGGGTTAATACAGAGGCATCGTAGTATTCTAGATAACGCTCTCGATGCTATTATTACTATAGACAATAATGGTGACGTAGTCAGCTTTAACCCCGCTGCTGAAACTCTTTTTGGTTTCTCAGAGGGAGCTGTTACGGGCAGAGCAATTGCTGATTTTATTATCCCACCACACTTACGGGATAAGCATAAGGAAGCTATTGAAAAATATAAACTAAATGACCAAGCAATTCCCAACCTACAACGTAGAGCAGAGTTTCCGGGTTTGCGCGAAGATGGTAA
Organism: Magnetococcales bacterium; assembly: GCA_015231305.1. Taxonomy (GTDB): domain Bacteria; phylum Pseudomonadota; class Magnetococcia; order Magnetococcales; family JADFYX01. The sequence continues at coordinate 43,616 of JADGBW010000003.1, forward strand.
ACTAATTGACCTTGAGGTCTCCCTTATAGCTACCCCATATCAAGGAAAGTTACAGTTTACGGCTTTTTTACAAGATATTACAGACCGCAAGCAGTTGTTAAAGTCGTTGGAAGAAACCCTATCAGTAGCTGAAGAAGATAGTCGTTCTAAGAGCGAATTTATAGCCAACACTAGCCATGAAATAAGAACACCAATGAACGCCATTATCGGCTTTACCGAATTGGCATTAAAATTAGATTTATCACCCAAGCTTCGAGACTATCAACAAAAAGTAAAAAATGCTTCTCACACTCTTATGGGCCTGTTGGATGATGTACTAGATTTTTCTAAAATTGAGGCTGGGCGTTTAGAGTTGGACCCTATACCATTTGAACTTAATGATCTTTTCGATCGTTTAAGTGATCTTTTTAGCCTTCAAACTGCATACAAAAATGTAGAAGTAATTCTTAAAATACCCCCACAATTTAATAAAATTCTCATTGGTGATTCTCAACGCTTAGAGCAAGTTTTAATTAACCTAATTCGTAACTCAATAAAGTTTACTGAAAGAGGAACTATTATAGTCACCGCTGAACCTAAAGAGATACGAGAAGGCCATGTTGAAATGTTTTTTAGCGTTGAAGATTCTGGTATTGGGATAGAGCCTGATCGTTTACCGCAACTTTTTGATGCTTTTGTGCAGGCAGATGGGTCTACAACCCGCAAATATGGCGGTACAGGTTTAGGGTTAACAATCTGCAAACGTCTTGTAGACCTTATGAACGGAAAAATTAGTGCTAAAAGCTCACCGGGTGAGGGCAGTACCTTCTTTTTTACAGTTCCTTTTGAGTGTCATCCAGGTAAAAAAGATATACTTACAGAAGTGCCAAGTTTTCTTAAAGGTATGAGGGTTCTTATAGCTGAAGATAATCATGTAACTCGTGATATATTGCAACATATGGTTGAGTCTTTCTCTATGTTTCCAACTGTTGTTGAGTCCGGCGAAGCGGCACTTTCTGAGTGGAACGCAAACAGCAATAGCAATCATCAGTTTGGCCTTATTTTAATGGATTGGCGTTTATCAGGAATGAATGGTATTGCTACTACGAATGAAATATTTAAAACCATTAAAAAAAGCCCTAATAAAAATATTAAAATACCCAAAATAATAATGTTAACAGCCTATGGAGATGATAATACCCGGCAGTTAGCATTAGATAGTGGAGTTAGTGCTTTTTTAAGTAAGCCAGTTACCCGTTCTCACCTTATAGATTCTATACGTGAAAATTTTGGTGAAAAACCAGTTGGTGGTGATCAGTATGCTAAAATTTTAGCCCAAGAGGCAGAGACAACAAACAAGATAAGCGGGTCAAGTATTTTGCTGGTGGAAGACAACCCCATAAACCAGCAAGTAGCATGTGAACTTTTAGAAAGGGTAGGTCTAGATGTTGACTTGGCTAATAATGGTCAAGAAGCTCTTGATAAGCTGGAAGACAAAAAATATGACGCTGTATTAATGGATGTCCAGATGCCGATAATGGATGGACTAGATGCAACTAGACATATTCGCCAGCAGCCAAAATTTCGTACCCTTCCAATTATCGCTATGACTGCCCATGCACTGGCGGAAGATAAGAGAAAATGCAGAGCAGCAGGAATGGATGAACATATTGCCAAGCCAATTCGCCCAGAACGTCTTTACGCTATACTATCCCACTGGTTAGATTCTCTTAACCCTGTTAAGCCTAGTAGCGAAAATGATAGCTATTACATTCAATTTCCAGATATCCAAGGTATTAATATTAATGATGGCTTGGGTAGGGTAATGGGTAATAGGAAGTTATACCTAAAACTTTTACACCGTTTTATGGAAGATCATGTTAACGATGTAAATAATGTAGAACAAGCATTAGATGATTGTAACTATGAAAAAGCTGCAAGCTTAGTCCACAGCATAAAAGGGGTGGCGAGCAACATTGGAGCGAAAAATTTACAACATAAAACCGAAGTACTCGAAAAAACTATTAAAGAGAGAGTCTATAAAGCTATCTCCCAAGCATTTGGGTTGTTTGCAGAGGCTCATAATGACCTATTGCTTGCTATGCAACCGTTGGGCGCAATAGAAGTGGAGCCAAATAAAGAAGAAGAATTTGCAAATGAAGCAGTTATTGAAAATGGGGATATAGATATTAACAAAGTTGCAACTTTGTGCCGAGAATTGATTATGTTGTTCGAGGATAACAGTGTAGAGACAGAATTTTTATTAAATGAGCTATCAGATGAATTAGCAACAAGCAAAGAGTCTCGTAGCATGAAAAAATTGGTAGAAAAAGTTGATCAGTATGAATTTGATGTAGCTATTGAAATTGTAAATTCAATAACTAACAGCCTTAAAATACCTCTACAAGAGAGTGTGTCTAATGGCTGAGTTACTACAAAAATCTCGTATTTTAATTGTTGACGATCAAAAGACTAATATTGATATCTTAAAAGATATTTTGGCAGATTATGACCGTAGAATAGCCCTAAATGGCAAGCAAGCTCTTAAAATAGCTAATTCAGACTCTCCACCAGACCTAATTCTTCTAGATATCATGATGCCTGGTATGGACGGCTATGAGGTTTGTAAACGGCTTAAAGAAGATAAAAAAACCCAAGATATTGCCATAATTTTTGTAACAGCAAAAAAAGAGGCGATGGATGAAAAAATGGGGTTTGACCTAGGAGCAGTCGATTATGTTACCAAACCTTTCAACCCGGCAATTATTAAACGCCGAGTGCAAACCCAGCTAGAATTAAAACAGCATCGAGATAACTTACAAGCTCTTGTTAATGAAAAAACTGAGCAGTTATCGCAAAAAGTTGAGGCTCTAGAACACACCGAGATAGCACTTAGAGACTCCATGCAAAATCTTTTAGTTTCTCGAGTGGCAAATGGGGTGTTTTGGCTGCAAATACCAGAGGTAGAAATGTACATACTGTGTGGTTGCCCAGGTGAGGTGGTAAAACATCTCATGCGTAAGGGTTTTATAAACACAGTTGAGAAAGATGGCGTTGTCTTTGAAAATGGCCCTAACGTAATCTTGCTGTCTGACCTATTGGTACAAAATGGTGATTTTGCAAATTTGTCTGAATTTCCCGTTCTACAAATGCTCTACAGACAAGGGATGATATTACCAGGACATCCAAATAATAATGGTTCTAAGCCAATGTTAATTGGCTCATCAACTCAGGTGCAAGCCCAGATGGAATATATTCATCGTGGGAAACATGGCTTAGTTTCCAAAGAAGAGTTTATGGCGTGTGGTATTGATGAGGTTACCGCGCAAAATATGATGAATATAAAATTAAAATTTACCTTTGGCCCAATTCAACCACCCCAGAGCCTACTTGATACTTTGGTAATTGACGAAAAAGCTGTAGAAATTCGAGATGGTGTAACAGTTGCTCGTATTGGTGTTAATCGTTTTCAATTTTCTTATCGTGGTAACTCAACCAAGGTTGACCTAAACCTGCCTGAAAATATCGATTATGAGCCAGCTTATATGTTGGGATACCACCACTTTAACAGACAATTTTTTTCGGTTTTACATACTGGAGAGGGTGATGGTTGGGACATAAACCGCCGTAGTATGAGCAGCATAATTACTCATAACGGTCGTATTTATCTAATTGATGCTGGCCCAGGTATTTTTCAGGCTTTAACAGCATTGGGTATTAATATTTCTGAAGTAGAAGGTATTTTTCATACCCACGGTCATGATGATCATTTTGCTGGCTTACCAGCACTTATCCACTCAGACCATAGACTAAAATATTTTGCCACAACACCTGTACGTGTCGCTGTTGCAAAAAAATTCACAGCTTTAATGTCTTTAAAAGAGGAAAAGTTTGGGCAGTTTTTTGATATTTGTGATTTGAATTACGACATTTGGAACAACTGCCAGGGGTTAGAGGTGATGCCAATTTATTCTCCGCATCCAACTGAAACCACACTATTAAAATTTCGGGTTAAAGATAAAGAAGCCTATAAGAGTTATGCCCATTGGGCCGACTTATCATCATTTAAAGTTTTAGATCAAATGGTTGGTGACGGTATAGGTGATGTTCCTGTTGAATTTATGGAAAAAGTTAAACAAGATTACTTGCAACCAGCAGACCTAAAAAAAGTAGATATAGGTGGTGGGCAGATACATGGTTTGGCAGAAGATTTTATAGGTGATAATTCAAACTCGTTAATTCTATCTCACTGTGAAAGAGATTTAACAATCAAAGAGAAAGAAATTGGGTCTGATACATATTTTGGTGCTATGGATGTTTTAATACCTGGGAACTACAGTGATTTTCAGCAGCAGGCAACCGATTTTCTTGAAAAATTTTTTAAAGGTGTTGAGGCTAGTCAAATAGTTTCACTTATTGATGGTTGCCCAATTGTAGAATTTAAAGCTGGAACCCTAATTTATCGTTTTAATCATGATAATACCCAATATGTATACATGATATTAACTGGAACAGTTACCTATCTGGACTCCTCTTCTGGCATAAGTAATAATCTATCTTTTGGCTCTTTTATTGGTGTTCACAATCTATTTAACCAGCAACCCATGTTGATAGGGGCTTTTAGAGCATCTTCCCACTGCACTATTTTACGTTTTTCAACCCAAACCCTACTTGAGTTTCTAGAGAAAAATGATCTTTTAAACTACATGTCAGAAACTCTTGAGAAGACGTGGTTTTTAAGAAAAACGTGGTTGTTTGGTGAGCAGACCACCTTTTTATCATTAGGGGCTATTGTTCAGACAATTAAAAAAGTATCTCATGATGCTGGGTCAGAAATTATAGTTGGCAATGAAGCCAAAATTTGGTTGGTCAAAGATGGCGAGGTAGATATATGTTCTCCCCAAGGAGAGATATTAGAGAGAGTGCAAGCTGGTAGCTTTTTTGGTGAGCATAACTATTTTTCCAATGCAGAAAATCCATTGGTATTTAAAGCAAAACAGTATGTCGAATTGTATATAATAGATTTAGAAAATTATCTGGATATTCCAATTGTTCATTGGAAAATGTTGGAGATATTTGAAAAACGCAAAAAGTTTACTGCTATGTTACACCAATAATAAACCCTCAACTGCCGTTTCTAGGTTTAAGCGCAACGTCATTCTCGCAGGGGAGGATAGTTAAGGTTTATAACCATCTTATCTCAACAAATTATCCCATGCGCGAGAATGACGTAGTTTTAACCATAAAACGTGTATAACGACTTCATTTAAAAACTATAGACAATAATCCTAGAAACGGCAGTTGTAAACACGCACCTATCGCATCCTATTGATTCACCTAGCATATCATGGGAAAGTCTTATCACCAATAAGGTGACCGCGATTTCCCCTGATACACCAGATAAATCAATAGATTACACTATGTACGCACTTCCACTGCCGTTTTTAGGATAATAATTTCACATCATTCCCGTGCAGGCGGGAATCTAGGCCAGCAAAACTAGGATCACCGTATTCCCGCCTGCGCGAGAATGACGATATGTTGGTCTTTTTTAGTGCCTGTTTTTAGTTTGAAATCACTATAGTTTAATAGTAGTTGCACTATAATATATTATTCTTGCTTAGAGCTGCTGAAGAAAAACTAACCTTGAAAGCATCACTCTGTCCGCCATGAACAATATTATTTTCCCGGACAATTTTTTCGTTCACAGTAGGTGTTGTTGGTTCAGCTGAACTAGATGCTTTTTGCACACCTTTTGAGGCTTGGTTACTCATAAAGCTGATTACTTGGTTCATTGACTCGCCGATTGCTGATACGCCCATGTCTTAAGTCCTTGTTTAATAAAAGAGTTAAATAATCTTATAAATGACTCAATTATTAAAGAGCCACTAGATCTATTGATGGTTTAAAGCAATTGCGAGGCCAAACATGTTTTTGCAATAAAAACAACACGATAAGAGGTATGTGAATGAAGGGTCGTCAAAAAGTACTAATAATTTCAAGAGCTAAGAGCTGTTAATGAAAATTTAGAATTGACACATAAGTATTTATTAGCAGATTAAATCAGGATTTAGAACTTGGTAAAGTGTTGTAACAACAGTAAAAGCTAGGCTAAATACTGTTTTTAGGTTTAAGAGCAGAGGTTTAGAGCAGTGTCGGCTATTTGTTCTAATGGCTTTATTATATCAACTCCCCCAATTTTTATGGCTTCTTTGGGCATACCAAAAACTATGCAGCTTTGTTCATCTTGGGCGATATTAATAGCACCAGCATCTCGCATCTCTTTAATACCACGAGCACCATCATCACCCATTCCTGTCATGATAATACCAACACAATTTTTTCCACCATAACGGGCAGCAGAACGAAATAGTACATCTACTGATGGACGGTGGCGACTAACTAGTGGTCCGTCTTTTACATCTACAAAATAACGTGATCCACTGCGTTTTAGTAGAGTATGTTTATTGCCAGGGGCAATTAATACTTGGCCTTGCACTACTGAGTCATTACTTACAGCTTCTTTAACATTAACCCTACATAGGTTGTTTAAACGCTCTGCAAAAGCTTTGGTAAAAGCTTCGGGCATATGTTGAACAATAACAATTCCTGGTGCATTTTGAGGCAGGGCTTCTAAAAAAATACGCAGTGCCTCTGTACCTCCTGTTGAAGCACCCACCAAAATAATTTTTTGGGTGGTTTTTGTAACTGTCTGGTTGTTAAGTGTTGGGGCAGCAAGAACAGCATCTGCTGTAAGTTTAGCTGCAACTTTGTTTGATATGCGAATAGCATTGTTATTCTTATAAGAAAGCTTTTTTACGTTGGATAAAGCAGCAGCTTTTACAGCATCGCAAATCCTAATTCGTGACTCTTCTAAAAATTGTTTGGTTCCTATTTTTGGTTTGGTAATTATTTCAACTGCGCCGTATTCTAATGCCATTAGGGCAGTGTCAGAACCTGCTGTTGTAAGGGTTGAACACATAACTACAGGTATGGGATGTTGAGTCATAATTTTTTGTAAAAATGTAATTCCATCCATGCGAGGCATCTCTACATCTAATGTGATGACATCTGGAACCATCATTTTAATTTTTGTAGCAGCTATAAAGGGATCTTGGGCTAGGCCCATAACTTCTATTGCAGGGTCGGACTCTAATATTGTTTTCATGGTCTGGCGTACAACGGCTGAATCATCAACAATCAGCACCTTAATTTTTTTCTTCTGCTTCCCCATAACTCAACTAAAACCTTGGCTTAATCTATCTTGTTTCATACTCAAAAGCATCAAAACACTTAACGGTGTTATTAAGAATATCAGGCAGCATCTTCTTGCATGGTAGTTGATAGTTCTTCTGCTGATAGTATTTTATCAACGTTTAAAATCATAATAATGTTTGCACCATGTTTGCCTACACCAACAAGAAAATCACTCGGCAATCTTGTGCCAAGTTTAGGTGGGTTATCTACCTGATCACCCTCTAACTTTATCACCTCTTGTACTGAATCTGCAATAATCCCCATTATGGTGATACCATCTTCAATTGCAATTTCTAAAATGATAATACAGGTGTTAACACTGTTTTCACCAATTGGCATGTTAAATTTTTCTCGTAAATCAACAACAGGCACAACACTGCCTCGCAAGTTAATTACCCCGCGCATAAATGCTGGAGTACGAGGAATTGTAGTGATTTTAGTAAACTCGATAATCTCACGGATTTTAGAGATATCTATAGCAAATAGTTCTTCATCGAGAAAGAATGTTAAAAGTTGGCTTGAATTTTCTATGCTTTCAACGTCCATTTTAATTTTCCTCAAGCTCTACAAGTCGTACCATTTTAGCTAGGTCTATAATCAAGGCAACAGAGCCGTCCCCAAGTATTGTTGCACCAGAGAACTCTTCTGATAATTGAAAGTTTTTCCCCAGGCTTTTTATAACTGTTTGATGCTGACCAATAACATCGTCTGCCACAAACCCAACTCTGCTTTCATTTACTTGCGATATGATAACCTGTTCAACATCTGGTGGTTTTCCTTCTACTAAAAAACGGTCTCGTAGACGTATATAGGGGACAACCTCACCACGAACATTTATAACGTGGCGACCATGGGTATTTTTTTTATCTTCTGCTAGAAGTTCAACACACTCTTCAACCGCTGCTAGTGGTAGAATATATGACTCGTCACCTACTTTTATAAGTAGTCCTTCAATAATTGCAAGAGTTAATGGTAGCTTAAGGGTTATAGTGCTGCCTTTACCAATAGTGCTAGCAACATCAATAGAGCCGCGCAAATTTTCTATTGAGCGTTGCACAACATCCATTCCAACACCACGACCAGAAACTTTTGTAACTTGTTTTGCCATGGAGAAGCCAGCACCAAAAATTAGTTGAAATGCCTCTTTATCGCTAAGTTCAGAGTCCATGGAAATTGTGCCATTTTCAATAGCTTTTTGGCGGATTAGGTCTGGGTTTAAACCTGCACCGTCGTCTTTAATACGTATTAGTACATTAGCACCAGAATGTATAGCAGCTAAGTGAATATTTCCCATGGGGGGTTTACCAATGGCTATACGTTCTTCAGGGCTTTCTATGCCGTGGTCTACACTATTGCGGATAATGTGAACAAGAGGGTCATTTAGCTGCTCTAATATATTTTTATCAAGCTCTGTTTCTGCTCCCTCTGTGGTTAGTTCTATCTGTTTTCCTAAATCTTTTGCTAGGTCTCGTACCAAACGTTTAAACTTATTAAAAGTACTGCCAATAGCCAGCATGCGAATGCTCATAGTGTTATCTCGCAATTCACCTGTAAGGCGTTCTACCTCTTCTGCTAATACTTGTATGTCATGGTTGCCACCTGATAGAGAAATTTGGTTTAGCCTTGCTTGTACAGTCACAAGTTCACCGACTAAATCCACTAAGTTATCTAGTTTTTCTGCTGGTACACGTACTGTATTTGAAGACTCTTTTCGCTTTTTTTGTTCCAGTTTTTCTTTTACCGCTTTTTGTTCTTCAAGTGCTGCTTTTACGTGAGTAGAAGATACAGCACCAGCTTCAACAAGCCTGTCACCAAGTGGTTTAACAGCATTTTCTACAGTGTCTTTAGATACGTCACCACGTTGTACCAGGATATCACCAAGTTTTTGGGGTTCAGCTGCAACACTATTTTCTCGGTCTAAAAGACGGATATTTACATCACAATCATCAGTTACAAAAATAAAAATATCTTCAATGGCATTCTCTCCCTCAATAGTGGTAAGGAAGATTTCCCACGATGTGTAACACTGTTCTGGGTTTATCTCAGCGAGACTTGGTAGGTTATCGTTATGGGCAATTATATTGGTTTCACCAAGTTCTCTTACTTCTCCAAGTAACAGCAGAGGGTTGGTTCCGTTGGCAAATATATCTAGTGTGGGTTTAAAACGAATACGAAACAGTTGAGGTTCTATGTTATCTTTGTTTGCTGTTATATCTAAATCTGTTTTTTCTGCCCTTTGCCATCTAGGGGGTGACTGTTTTGTTTCTTCCTCACTTTCTTTGGCTTCTAAATCTTTTAAAGCATTTATTATCCGCTTGGCTTCAGCCTCATCGGCTACACCTATTCCCGCAGCAACATTTAATAAGGCACGTATATGGTCACGAGCTGCTAATGTTAAATCTATAAGAGCTTTTGTTACAGGTAGAGTGCCGTTGCGGGCCATGTCAAAGATGGTTTCCACCTCATGGGTGAACTTAGACACATCATCAAAGCCAAACATGGCCCCAGAGCCTTTGATGGTGTGCATGGCACGAAACACCCTGCCAATTAGCTCCTGGTCAGTTGGGTTTGTTTCTAACTCCAGAAGGGAGTCCTCCAGTTCGCTTAGTAGTTCATGTGCCTCTTCTGTAAAGGCGCTTGTGTCGATCTCTATAGCCACAACTGGTTATCCTTAAGCATCAGAATTTTTTCTCATTTTTTACAAGCTCTAACCTAACACTTTTTTGATAACGTTAAGCAACTGTGGTGGTTTAAAAGGTTTAACAATCCACCCAGTTGCACCTGCTTTTTTTCCCTCTATTTTACGATTACCCTGGGACTCTGTTGTTAACATAATAATTGGTATAAATTTGTATTGAGGCAGCTCTCTTAGCTTTGCAATTAAGGTTATACCGTCCATGTTTGGCATGTTTAAATCGGTAATTACCATATCAACTTGCGATGCTTTTAATTTGGTTAAGGCATCTTCTCCATCAACACCTTGCACTACTTCATAGCCGGCTCCTTTGAGAGTCAGAAATACCATCTGTCTAACACTTGAAGAATCATCAACGGTCATGATTTTTTTAGACATTAATTGCTCTCCTTAGTCCATAGTCCGCTCATGTCATCATCACCCATACAGCTAGTGTAGCCAGCCTCCAAAATAGTCTCTTTTACAATAGCAGGAATTGTTCCTGCAATTACCAGGTTTTTGTTACTCTCATTTATAGCTCTGTGGGTTGCACATAGTAGTTGTACTGTTGATAAATCCATTCTTTCGACCTTTGCAAAGTCTATTACCAAAGTTTCGCTACTATTTAACCCATCAAGTAGTGCTTCCTTTAGGGTTGCTGCATTCTGGACACTCAAATCACCAGATAATTTCATGGTTCCAGTTGAGTTTAATTTATCAATAGAAAAATCAATCATCTATTTTTCCTAATTTTTAACGTAATTTTGTTACAAATTTTTTAGATAGTAAGTTGGCATTTGTTAAAATTTTTCAAACTCATCATCTGAAATTTCATGACTACCCATTACCAAGTTGGCTCCTGTTGTTTGGTTATGCGAAGGAAGTGCTTGCCACTGTTCTGGGGCTTTTTTTATTTTTCGTGAAATTTGTGCAGACTCTTTTCTAGTTGATCTATGGATATGCTCTTCATGTTCTGCACTGGTTTTAAAAAAACCAATGGAAGATTCCAGGATTTCAGACTGCGCCGATAGCTCTTGTGAAGTTGCTGCCATCTCCTCAGATGCTCCAGCATTTTGTTGGATCACTTGATCTAGCTGTTGAATAGCAACATTTATCTGTCTTGCGCCTTGGCTCTGTTCGTTGCTAGAAGCGGAAATTTCTTGTACTAGCTCTGCTGTTTTTTTGATGTCTGGCACAAGTTTTGTCAACATATAACCAGCCCTTTCAGCAATCTCTACACTAGAGGCCGATAGTCCGCCAATTTCACCCGCAGCCATCTGGCTTCTCTCTGCTAGTTTGCGAACCTCTGCTGCAACAACAGCAAAGCCTTTACCGTGTTCTCCTGCTCGTGCAGCTTCAATTGCAGCATTTAGTGCCAATAGGTTTGTTTGCCTGGATATCTCTTCGATTATGGATATTTTGTCAGCTATTTGTTTCATAGCCACAACTGCTTTGTTTACTGCAACACCGCTCTCTTCAGCGTCCCTTGCAGCAGTAGATGCTATTGTTTCGGTTGTTGTTGCATTTTCGGTGTTTTGTTGAATGCCAGATGCCATCTCTTCCATGGCTGAAGATGTCTCTTCAATTGAAGCAGCTTGTTGAGTTGCTCCTTGAGACATGTTTTGAGCAGAATCTGATAGCTCTTGGCTTCCAGCAGCTACTTGTTGTGATGCAACATTTACTTCACCAACTACAGAACTTAGTTTTTCTACCATATTGCGAAGAGCACTTGCCAATTGTCCTAGTTCATCTTTTTGTTCAACTTCTATGGATGCGGTCAGATCTCCTTCAGATACCTTTTTAGCAAAAGCTACTCCCCTTGTTAGTGGGTTGGCAATAGCGTGAGCTACTATCATTGCTACACCAACAACGATAATCCCAAGTATTATACCAGCTATAATAATGGTCCATACCAACTTGCTTATTGGTTTTTTTACTTCATCTATATCAACTTCTGCCATTATTGCCCAGGTAATATCTTCTATGTAGATAGGCGCGTAAGACGATAAAATAACCTGCCCGTTACTGTCGGTAAAAACTTCAGCGTTTGTTTCTCCACTAAGGGCTTTTAAGGCTCCTTTGGTTTTTATGCTACCCTTGTTTGGGTTGGCAAATGAGTAACTAACAGAGCGGTCGTCTGGGTGAAGAACAGAATCAGAGCGCATTAGTTTATCTGCTCCAATTAGATATGTTTCACCAGTTTCTCCCATACCTTCACGTTGTTGCATTATACGATTTATGGAGTCCAGAGAGAGCTGAAGTACAACAATAACATCTACCTTACCATCATTAATAACAGGTTGAGCAATAAAAGCTGACGGCTCGTTGTTGCTCGGTCCGTATGGAGCAAAGTCAGCCATGGCATATATTTGCTTAGAAAGTACTTTGCGTATCAAAAGGCCCAGGTTTGAGCTAGAATATTTACCAGTTAAAATATTGGTCTTATAGTCTGACTCTTTTGTGGCACTATAAAAAATATAACCGTCAGGGTTTATGAGAAAGAGATCGTAATATCCGTACATCTCCTGATATTTTTTAAAAAACTCTCCACCGTTATTGTCTATAGGGCTGAATGCTTCTGCTACATCAATTTCTGCCAGCATTGCCCAACGAACCCCAAGAAAATTAACCGGTGCATAGGCAGAAAGTACAGGGTCGTTATTATAGTCTAAAATAACTTTTGCCCCGGTTTCACCTGCAAGGGCAAGGCGTACACCTTTGGTATCAACTTTGCCTTTCTCTTTGTTGGAAAAACTATTGGCAATAGTGTGATATTTTGACTTTAAAAAAGAGTCAGAACGCATTAATTTGTCTGTACCAATTAGATAGGTATCTCCTGTCTTACCCATACCAGTGCGCTCACCCATTATGGCATTAATTCTATTTAGAGGCACGCCAAAGATAAGCATACCGTGACTGTTGCCTTTATGGTCAAATATTGGGGACGCAATAAAACTAGCTGGCTCGTTATTTCTTGGGGTATAAGGTGAAATATCGCTGAAAGCTACATAACCTTTACGAAAATTTTGTTTAACCATACGATATACTTTTCCCAAATCAGTTTCCCGCCATTGTCCTGAGTTTAGGTTTGTAGCAAAGTCAAGTTGTTTTTTAGTTGAATAGACAATATTACCAGCATGATCAACAAGGTAGAGGTCAGCATAATCGCTGTTTTCCATAACATTACGTAGCCATGGGTGGTATTTGGCGTGGGCTTTGTTATAGATATTTTTTTGTTTGCTGGCATCTAAAAGGTGCTTTTTACCAGGTGGGTTGGGGTTTTGTGATATATACATGGTTGTTAAGTTGTTTGTAACGTTTACACCCTGTTTATCCCAGCCTGCTTCAAACTCAGTTAATCCATCAATCATCATGTGGTTTTCTGATAGAAGTTGCACATCATCTTTAATGGATTTAAGGTAACCATCTAATTGTTTATGTTTAATGGACCTAATAGCAGTAAGCTTCTCTAACGCTTCATGACGCAGGGTTTTTACCGTCTCCATCAACACCCCCATATCACCCTTTCGTTCGCTGAAAAAGGCTTCTATCTGCGATTTTTTTACCATTCGCATTGATTTAAGTTCGTTAAAACTTGCATCCATAAGAGCATTGGATGACTCATTGCTGCTAAACCAGCCAACAGCAGCTAAAGGGAGAAGGCCAACTAATAAAAACAACCCTATTAGTTTAGGTCGCATATGCACATTTTTTAAACTAAGCATGGTCTATCCTATAATCTCAGATTAATGCTATAAAAACTTATTGTTGCTCATAAAAATTTTGTAAATGTTGATTGCTAGATTCATGGCTAAGTGTAGAATCATGGCTGCTTATATTTGCTTCTATACTATTTATTTCAGAAATTATTTTTTCTATGTCAAGAATCTGAACAGTTTCACTATTTTCATCAAAGGTAATGGCTGTAAGGTATCCAGAGTTTTTAATGGTTTCACTAGGAGGTTTAATATCTTCTGAATTAACATTTAGCAGTCTATTAGGGCGAGATACCAAAATACCCTGAATGGTGTTGCTGTATTCACAAACTATTACGTAGCTAATATTATTTTTATAATCTATAGGGGCCATATCAAGTCCAGATGAAATATCGATAACAGTTAACGATGTATCTCTAAACCTAATAATTCCAACTACAGCAGGATTTGTCTTAGGTACAATTGTAATCTCTTTTGGAGTTTCTATTACTTCAATAATTTTAAATACGTTTATCCCGTATTGCTGGGAGTCAGATAGATAAAAAGTTAGCATTTCCATGTTTTTTGAAAATGCTTCATTTGCTCTATGTTCAACATCAGCAGTTTCATTGTTCATAGAGCTTCTCTTCTTGAAGAGTTAACATTGTTAATCAAAGGCTAAATAAAGGTAACTTATCTCACAAGAATATACACGAAATGTTCTTAGAAAGTCATTAAAAAAAGTCATATTTCAAAGGTGTTGAGCTTAAACACTATTAATAGATAAAAGAGTAGGCTAGGTTTTTTCAGGCATATGATAGATAGTGGGAGTTATCTTTTGGAAAGGAGTGTTTATATTGTCTAATGTTTCAGAGTTACCTATAAACAAAAAACCACCAGGATTAATGTGATTGTAGAATTTATTGATAATTTGTTCTTTGGTGGAGTTGTCAAAATAGTGGATTACATTTCGGCAGAAAATAACATCAAAAGCTTCTCGTAAACCAAACTTTTCATCCATAAGGTTTAGTTGACGAAAGCTAACCATTGATCGTAAGTCTGGGTCAATGCGGACAATATTTTTACGTGAATCTTTGCTTTTTAAAAGATATTTTTTTTTGATTTGCAATGGTAGCTCTTCTACCTTCTGCATTTTGTATACAGCATTTTGTGCTTTTCTTAGGGCTTTGTTTGATATATCTGTGGCAAGAATTTTTGCTTTAAAGTTTATCCCCGGTATATGTTCACTAAACTCTTTAAGCACCATGGTCAATGTGTAAGGCTCTTCACCTGATGAGCAGCCTGCGCTCCACAACATAAGCGGGCGACCAACCCCTGCACCGTTATTTTGCACTAGTTTTGGTAATACTTTACGAGCAAGGTATTCGAAGTGTTCTGGCTCATGAAAAAAACCAGTTTTATTGGTGGTAACAACATCTATAAAGTGGGTTAGCTCATCGTCACGGATGTTAGGGTCTAGCACTCGGTCAATATAATCTTTAAAGGATGGAATACCTAGAGTTTCTATGCGGTTATTTAACCACTCTGGCAACATAGTTTTTTTAGATTTTGGTATGCGAATACCGAAATTGTTGTAGATAAAAATACTTAGACGTTCAAAATCGTTGTCCGAAAACGTATTGTTTCTCACCTGTTTTTGGAAAGGATTTTTCATCTGCAAAAAGTCCATCTTTAATCTTTAAATGTTAGCTTTCGATAAACGAGGGGTAAAATAACATATATGAGTTAGATTGAACACCCTGAAAAACTTGTGATAATGAAATATTATTGTGTATGGTTTTAAAAAAAAAGGGTATTCTCAAGTTAAAGGGTGCAAGCTTGTTGGATGTTTTAGTGTAGTTACAAGGAGATTAAATATGAGTGAGTTAAGTGATGATGCTTTAATTGCTGAACTGAAATCACGGTTTGACACTACAAAGCAGGCACTAGAAGAAGTTAAAATTATTACCAAAAAGCTTGAAGAGATGAACCGTAAACTACGAGCTTCCGAACAGATTAAAAGTACTTTTATATCATTGGTAAAAAATGAAATAAACAATCCTCTTACTTCTATTTTAGGGCTATCAGAACAACTAAGGCTGGGAGAACATCCACAAGAAACAGTTGTTTCAATTGCTGACATGATTCATCAGGAATCATTTACCCTAGATTTTCAACTTCGTAATATTTTTATAACAGCAGAATTAGAATCTGGTGAAGCTGATATTCAGATATCTTCAGTTGATGTTACTGCTCTAATTAATGATGTTATAGACTCTTTTTCTCATCTTCTTAAAGAAAAATTAATTAAACACCGTGTTGAAACTCCAGGCAGAATTATTTTTAATACTGACTCGTCCCATTTAAATATAATTGTTGCAAATCTTCTTGCAAACGCAATTAAATTTAATTTAGATGGCGGTGATATTATTGTCAAAGCTAGTGTAGCAAATGATACTCTTAATTTAAGTGTAGAAGATTCTGGCATAGGTATAGATAAAACGAGGGTTGGTCGTCTTTTTGACCGTTTTTATCAGTCTGATGCCGGAATTATGAAACGCCATAAAGGCCATGGTTTAGGATTGGCAATAATTAAAGCTCTTATAGAATCTATGGAGGGAACCATAAATGCAGAAACCCTTAAGAGTGGAGGTTCTATTTTTTCTATCAGTTTACCGCAAAAACAAATTGATGCCGAAACTGCAAGTTTTGAGGTAGAGGGTGGAGTGCTGCTTTTTGATGATGATGAAACCGTTGAAGAGTTTTGATTAATGGCTGACTCCAAAAAATTAAAGCAACATTTTTTGTTGCCAGGAGCACTTTTTGTCAAGGACGAAGATTATGCTATCACCACAGTTTTAGGCTCTTGTATAGCAATATGTATTTGGGATAAAACTCTATTAAAAGGTGGTATTAACCACTATAAATTACCTCTTTGGAATGGAGAAGGCATACCTACCCCAAAATATGGCAATATCGCAATAAATATATTAATAGAAAAAATGTTTGATATGGGGTGCAAAAGGTCAAACCTTACTGCAAAAGTGTTTGGCGGTGGTGCAGTTTTAAAAGGAACAAAGGGAGTAATGAATGTTGGAAAACGCAACATTGATGTTGCTTGGGATATGTTAAATATTGAAAAAATTCCCGTTATTGCCTCTAGTGTTGGCGGAGAAAATAGTCGTAAAATAATTTTTTCTACAAATGATGGCTCGGTATTGATGAAAAAATCACATAGTGTGTTATAGAAAATATATTTTAAAAAAATTAAGACAAATAAAGGTGAATATATGAGTGACAGTTGGGATGACTATGCTGAAAATTGGGATGGTGATGAGCGTGTTATTTTTTATTCACAAAAAGCTTATGATACTCTGTGTGAAGTAACTAATCTATCTTCATTAAATGTATTAGACTTTGGTTGTGGCACTGGTCTGTTAAGTGAAAAAATTGCCCAACATGCAAAGCAAGTTGTTGCTTTGGATGCTTCACCTAAAATGGTTGAAGTTTTAACTCAAAAAAAGCTACCAAATGTTTTAACAATTGCCGAGCTTTTAACAGAAACATTAATAAGCAAAAATAGTCTATTTAAAAATAAGTTCGATCTTATAGTTGCATCTTCTGTGTGTGGTTTTTTGCCAGACTATGAGGCAACTATTCCTCTGCTTAAACAGCTTCTTTTGCCGGATGGTGTTTTTGTGCAGTGGGATTGGCTATCAACTGATGATGGTGACGATTCAGGGCTGACCCAAAAGAGGGTTGTTGCTGCTTTAAAAAACACAGGCTTTATCTCGGTATCATTTACGCAGCCCTTTAGTATCTCTTCAACTGATGGGGATATGCCTGTGTTTATGGCGGTTGGTAAAGCCTAGGTTTTTTAGGATATTTTTAATTTAAACAATTTAGTTTAGGTGTATAAAATAAAATAGCGAACAATGCCTATAAAAGGTTGTAAATATTAATTATAGGGTTTTTGGTAAATAGTAGGGGCCACTTGCTTTACAGGAACATCAATACCGTTTAGGGTCTCAGCATGACCTATAAAAAAATAGCCACCTGGTTGTAGGTTGTTGCATAGCTTATTTACAATATTTTCTGAAGTTACTCTATCAAAATATATTAAACAATTACGGCAAAATATAATGTCATATATGTTAGCAATATTGTAGTTAGCATCCATAAAATTTAGATGATGAAATGTTACCATTGAGCGTATTTTTGGTCCTATGCGAACTGTCGGTTTCTCCTTGTTTTTACTTTTCAACATGTACTCTTTTTTAATGCTTAGAGGTACTCCATCAACCTTGCTTTTTTCATATACAGCCTCATATCCTTTTTTAAGTGCTTTTGTAGAGAGATCAGAGCCAAGAATTTTAACTTGGTAGTTTGGAATTGTTCGTGACTTGGCAAACTCCATTGCTACAATAGCTAAAGTGTAGGGTTCTTCACCAGAAGAGCAAGGCGCGCTCCATATTTGCAGTGGTCGCTTTGAGCCAGCACCATATTTTTCCATTAGGGCAGGAAGTGCCGTAGCTGTTAAAAAATCAAAATGGGCTGGTTCACGAAAAAAATCTGTCTTATTTGTTGTTACTAGGTCTAAAAAATTAACTATCTCTTCACCGGAATGTTTGGGGTTTAATATCCAATCAACATAATCAGAAAAAGATGACATTTTTAATGTGCGTAATCTTTTTTGAAGACGAGCTGTGAGAAGAGAGTGTTTTGAGTCTGGCATGAGGATGCCTACTTGCTCTTGGATAAAGCTTGCCAGTCTCTTAAAATCTTTTTTTGATAATCCATTAGCACTTGGTAAATACATTATTTTTTCTTTTATCATCAGTGTGCAACAAACTTAATTATTTCTACTCAATTAACTCTAAGGATTATACCATTATATAGATATTTAAAATCACAAATAGACACACTATAACCAACATGACATCATTCTCGCGTATGCGGGAACCCAGAGAGTTCTACGATGCTGCCCTAGATTCCCGCATACGCATGAATGACGATGGATTCTTATAGAGTACAGTTTTTTAAGTGAAGCCAATATACTCACCAACAACCACTAAGTATATTATCCTAGAAACTGCAGTCGTAAGCACGCACCTAGCGCAACCTATTGATTTACCTAGCATAACAGGTGAAAGTCTTGTTACCAATAGGTGACCGGGATTTCCCCTGATACACCAGATAAATAAATAGATTACAATATGTACGCACTTCCAACTGCCGTTTTTTAAGATAATTTACACTATTGCTATCATAAACAAACTTCCTCAACTTTTTTGCCCAGTATTTTAGCTATTTTAATAAGAGCATTTTTTGCATTTGTGAAGTCAATATTCTGAATATGTTCTTCAAGCTTTTCTAGCTCCTTTTGTCCTTCATTATCCATATCAATTAGCAAAGGTTTTAACCTTGAAAAAGTTTCAATAGCATCAAATGAAAGTCCTTTTATGTGTATTGATAACTCTTTTACCACAGGAATAATTTTGTCTAATTCAATATTTTCAGGGTCTCTTGTATGTTGTGGCTGCTTATTTAGTTTACAATCTCTATTTTCAATTTGTTTTAAAGCCTCTATAGATTTTGTAACTTCTGCTAATGCGTCTTCAAACTCATTTAGAGCTGCTTCTAACTCATCTAAAGCAGTTGCCCTTACATTGGAGGGTTTTTTCAGTAGCTCTTCAAAAGATAATACGGCATTAAATAGTCGTTTTGCAGATATGTTACCAGCCATTCCTTTTACTGTATGGGTAATACGTAAAGCGGTTTTTAAGTCATCTTTTCTACGTTCAAAAAGAAGAGGTCGTATTATATCTACTGATTTAGAATGATCACGACTAAAATCTTGTAGTAATGAATAAAAAAGGCTGTAATTGCCATTGAGTCTGTCTAAGGCTTCATTTATTTCAATGCCATTAATACTTTCAGGAATAACTCCATTTTTGTCTTCAATTATATCATTTATTTTTGGTTTAATTATTGGTTTTGGATTTTTAAGAGGCTTAATCCATTTTACTAACTCTGAATAAAGCTTTCTCTTTTCAATTGGTTTTGCAACATGTCCATTCATTCCTGCATCAAGGCATTTTTCTTTATCTCTTGTCATGGCGTGAGCAGTCATGGCGATGATTGGCAAATCATCAAATTTTTGGTTGCTACGTATCACCTTGGTGGCTTCTATGCCATCCATATTTGGCATTTGGATATCCATGAGAACCAAATCATAGTTTGATTTGTTAACCTTGTTTACAGCCTCTAAACCATCAATAGCATAATCTACAATAAGATCAACTCTTTCTAATATCTCTTTTGCAACTTGTTGATTTATACTGTTATCTTCAACCAATAATATATGCGCACCACCAATTTTTTCGATTATCAATGTAAGATCAACTTTATCCTGTTTTACTCTAAATGTCTTAACAATATCTTTGCCAAAACAATCCATTATAGTATCAAATAAATGAGAGCAATTTACTGGTTTGCTGACGACACCATTTACACCAACAGAGGCTCCTTGTAAATACAGTTTTTCCTGTTTGTCATAAGGTGTTAGTAGGACTATTTTGGGTGTCTGTACTTTTTTGAACTTATCATTTATTTGTCGTACTGTTTCAAGTCCATTCATTACAGGCATAAACCAGTCTAGAAGCAGAAGTTGAAATGGTCTACCATCATCAATAGCTTGCTTTATAGCAAGCAAAGCATCAGCTCCAGAACCTACCACTGATGCTGAAAAGCTAAACATTTCTACTGTTTTTTGTAATGACTTTCTAGCAGTTTCATTATCATCTACTATCAATACACGTAAATGTTCCATCTCTTGTGGAGGGATCATATCGATCTCTTCCATGCCGAGACTTCGTTTAAATGTAGCGGTGAAATAAAATGTACTGCCTTGTCCTGGTATAGATTCAACCCAAATCTTGCCCTGCATCATTTCTACCAATTTTTTACTTATGGAAAGGCCTAATCCGGTACCACCAAATTGTCTTGTTGTAGAGCTGTCTGCTTGAGTGAAAGCCTTAAATAATTTACTATACTTATCTTCACTCATTCCTATGCCAGTATCCCGGATTGAGAACTCTAAAGTTACCTTGTCAGCAGTATCAAGGATAGTTTTAACTTGTAGCTCAACTTCACCTTCATCAGTGAACTTTACAGCGTTGCCAATTAAGTTTAAAAGAACCTGCTCAAGACGTAGTGAATCGCCGTGTAACTCATAACGACATTCACCTGATACACACATTATTAATTCGATGTGTTTTTTTGTAATTTGTGATCGGAACATACCCGATAAATTTTCAAAAACTTCCCTTAAATAAAAGTTTGTATTTTCTAACTCCATCTTTCCAGCTTCAATTTTGGAAAAGTCGAGAATATCATTGATGATGCGTAATAGAGACTTTGATGAGTTGGAAATTTTGAACAGATAATCTTGCATCTGTGGTGTGGATTCAATCTGTTGTGCGAGATCAGTTAGACCTATTACTGCATTCATAGGTGTGCGTATTTCATGGCTCATATTAGCAAGAAATTCACTTTTAGAACGGTTGGCAGAATCTAACTGTTGTAAAGCATTTTTAAGATCAATTGTAGACTTATCTTGGGCTAGCTTTTGTTTGTAAAGATCTATGACCATTTGCTCAAATGAGTTTTTGAGTATTGAAATTTCATCTGTCTTTTGTTCTGTGTTTGGCTGATATTTTCTTGTGTTTAAAATGTTGTTCGCATGCTCTGAAAGTTCACCAGATGAAATACTCTTACTAGCATCAACAAGTTTTTTGATTGGTCTAGAAAAGATCTTAGCAAATAAAAAAGAAAGCAGTACTGCTATACCAATTCCAATTAGTGTAATTAATATAATTCTATCTCTTATATTTCGAGCTGGATTAAGGGCAATTTCTTTTGAAATGTGGAGCAAAAGCAACCAATCATTACCCATAAAATTTAAAAAACCTTCACTGCGACTTTGCAAATGTAGATCGTTAGTATGATCAGCTTCATCATACAGTTGAAGAATTTTTGAGCTATTTTGATAGTTGGAATAGAGCAAGCGATTTTCAGGGTCAAGTAGATCAATATCTAAATGTTGAGCACCATTTAACTCTGTTAGGTTAATGGATAATATATGATGCAGACGGGCCAAAGAGACTTGGGCTAAAACTACACCTTTTGGTTGGGAGTCTATAGAACATTTTACCAAACTTGAGAAAAATATAGCATTCTCTTTGGTGGAAGGGGAAAAGCCTACCCAGTGCAAGCTATCTTTTTTTAACAGTGATTCCCAAAGCATTCCGTTTAGGAGCTTGTTATCAATTTTTTTGCCAACACCAACACTAGAACTGTCAGCAATACGGATAGCGTTTACATCAAAAATAGAAATTTTTAAAAAAATTTTACTGATATTACGGAATTTTATCAGGGAGGAGGTGATTTGGTTTATAGAAATATTTTTATTACAATACATTGAATTTGCAGCAATGTTATTGACATCGTTATGTAGCCCAAAAAGAAAACGATCAATTTTTTGCTGAAAAAATTTAGATTGCATTTTGAAATGTTTAACTGACTCAGTTTCTACAGTTTTATAAATGCTATTATAAGATAAAGTAGCAATACTAAAACCAGTTAATGTTACAAGTCCCACACACAATAATAGTAGCCGGGTAGAATATTTCAAACCTATCTACTCCTTTTTTAATCTGTGCACAAAACTGGGATCAATCAATTGTTCAAGGTTAGGTATAGTTATCACCTGTCCTCGGCTTAATAAAAACTGTAAAAAATAATCTCCAGATCCATATAAAGAGCTAGAAGAACTTGAACGACTCATAGCAATAGAATTTCCATCAACTCCTGGATGTATAACTCCTGATATTCCATTTGCCATCTCTTCAATAGATATTCCAGAAGCTTCGGACATAATAGATATAGCTTCATCTCTATTGGATTTTAGAAAAACCAATGCTTCTTCTAGTGATTTTACTATAGCTTGTATTTCATCTGGGCGTTCTTTGACTATTTGACCATGGAAAGCAAGGACATCGGTAATGCTGCCAGGTATATCCCCTGCTGTTGAAAGAAGTTTATAGCCTTTGGCTACACCTTTAGAGAGTTCCGGCTCCCATGCATAGCCAGCATCAATTTTTCCATCTTTAATTGCTGTTAAGACATTGTTTACCGCAACAACTTCAAAACTGGTATTGCTTTCATTAAGGCCAACAGCACTTAAAGCCTTGAGTACGTACACGTGAGATGCATTATTAAATCCATCAAAACTTACTACGCTACCCTCAAGGTCTGCCAAAGATGTAAACTCGCTTTTTCCAATAATACCATCACCGGTATTAGAATAATCCAAAACATAAACTACTTTAGAATCAACTCCATTTACGAACATATCAATGACATTATTATATATTACAAAAATACCGTCTAATTGTTTGTTTTTATACAACTCATAATATTCGGTTGCTGGTTTTTGAATTATCTCTACCTGAACCCCATTTTTTTTAAATATATCTTTTTTTTCAGCGATATATATATAGGCAAAGCCGGGGAAGTCGTTCAACGCTATGCGAATTGGGGGGTGAACTATTTTTTGATGCTGATTATTTTCCTGTTTGTTCATTAACTGAAAAAACACCCCTGCAACTACAATTATAAGAATGCTAACGATATATTTGTTTTTTTTGTTCATTATTAGTTCCTTATATCATCATTTATAGGATTCTATAGTTGAAATGGCAGTTGCATTATTTTTAACAAGTTTTTATTAAATAGTATGAGTTATAACATGTATTTACTGTTATCATAACAAAAAAATCGACGTGAGACTTTACAAATATTAGCTCACAACGTTTCATCTAATAGTTGATTGAGGTGATTTTCTTTTTTTGGTTTGGATGTTATAAACTGAGTTTACGGCTATATATATTAATTTGGTAGTTATGGTTGTAGTTGATTAATATTTTGTTATATTGATCATACATGAAAAATTATTCTTGTTTATAGGGCTATACAGTTGATAACAAACCCCATAAGAGTTTTATTCGATATCGTACACCCTGCCCATGTGCATTTTTATAAGCATATGATTGTTGCCTTAGAAAAAAAAGGGGTTCAGACAAGCATTGTTGCAAGAGAAAAAGATGTCACTTTGGCACTGTTGAAAGCTTATGACCTGCCGTTTGTTTCTGTTGGAAAGTCTGAGAAAAAAAATATTTTTAATCAAGGTAAAGAGCTTTTCTTAAGGGACTTGAGTATATGGAAACTGGCAAGAGAATTTCGTCCTGATGTAATTTGCACAAGAAGCCCTGCTGGAGCACATGTAGCTCGACTATGTGGAGCTGTTGGTATTTTTGATACTGATGATGGCCCTGCTGCTGGGATACATTATCATGCAGCAGCACCGTTTGCTCATATTATAACAACCCCTGCATGTATCAGCGAAACGTATGGAAAAAAACATACAAAATATCCTGGATACAAGCAGTCAGCATATCTGCATCCTGACCACTTTACCCCTGACCCACAAATAAAAAAAATATTGAGAGTAGGGGACGGTGAGCCATATTTTTTGGTTAGATTTGTAGATATGGTTGCAAGTCACGACCATGGTGAAACTGGGTTGTCTTTGGATGCTAGAGACAAGTTGATTAATAAATTAAAAAACCACGGCAGGGTGTTTGTAACTACTGAGGGTGCTATCCCTTCTATGTGGAAAGACTTACAGATAAAAATACCTCCTCACCTTATGCACGATGCCCTAGCTTTTGCTAAAATTCAAATTGGTGATAGCCAAACCATGGCTGCTGAATCTGCCTTTGTGGGTACACCTAGTTTACGAGTTTCTACTTTTAAAGGTCGCCTTAAATATTTAGAAGAGTTAGAACATCGTTATCATCTTACAAGTTCTTTTTTACCCACACAGACAGATGATTTTTTTGCTAAACTTGATAGTTGGCTTAATGATGATGCAGCACTTAAAAAGGTTGCTGCTGGTTATAAGCAGCTTATTTACGATACAAAAAATATAGCAACATGGTATGTTGATTTTATAATTGCGATGGCAGAAAAAAACCGTTCATAACCATTGCACAGAAAATGATGAAATAATTGTAGTAAAAAGTGTGTGGTTTATCTTTTAAAATACTATAATATTTTTTGTATCTTTTGCTTTTATTTAGAAAACTGAACCCCGTACATTTCTGCCCAACGTATTACATTTACCCAACGCCATACTTGTCTTGTAAAAGGTTGTTTTTTGTTTTTTATTTGCGACCAACTTTTTTGTAATTCCCCTTGCTTAAATAGGGGGATATCATTTGTGGAGTTTGCCTGCAAAGTATCTTCCACTAAATCATTCATGTGTACCATCCAGCTATTTTCTGGTGTTGTAAACCCCACTTTATCTCTACGGTTTAATACTGATTGGGGTATCATTCCGCCCATGGCTTCACGAAAAACTGCTTTAGAATTTCCACCGTCATCAATAAGATACTCTTCTGGGAGGGAGAAAAGAAAATCTACTATTTTTTTATTTAAAAATGGTACCCGGCTTTCAATGGAAAAAGCCATTGAGTTTCGGTCTTGAAAACGTAATAGTTTTGGTAAGCCTGTGGCTGTTAAAGTTTGCATAAGTTGCTCGCGCAGAGCTTCATCTGATTTACTGCTTCTAATGGACTGCATAACTACATTTTGGTTGGCAAACCATGGGCTGTTCATCCATGCTGCTTCAAGAGGTTTTCCTATTATGCGTCTTGGCAGGGTATGCAAATGTTTAGGTATAAGAAACTCACCTGTAAAATTAAATATTTGCATACCAACACCTGGGCGTTTTTTTGCATTTAATGCAAATTTTCCAGCATCAATGTATCTTCCTTGGCGTACTAGAGATGTAACTCTTGCTCCTAGATAATAGAGATATCCTGCCAATATTTCGTCAGCTCCTTGTCCATCGAGAACAACCTTAATACCGTGTTGGGCAATTAGTTTATAAACACGATATTGGGCATACATACTTGTGCTAAAAACAGGCTCTCCATGTAATTTAATTAGTTGGTCTATATCTTGGGCAAACTCTTCTGGTTTTGGGGTGACTTTATAATTACCAACACCAGATGCTTGCACCACATCATCAACCCATATCTCTTCATTTATTCCTGCTTCATTTGCTATAAAGCTAAACGTATTAAAGCTTGTTCCATCTCCCATTTCTTTGCGCATAGCCATTACTATAGCAGTTGAGTCTAGCCCACCTGATAGTGCTGCTGCCACGGGAACGTCGCTGCGAATATGTAGGGATATGCTCTCTAAAAAAAGCTCTCGTAACCTCTCAACTGCAT
Organism: Magnetococcales bacterium; assembly: GCA_015231305.1. Classification (GTDB taxonomy): domain Bacteria; phylum Pseudomonadota; class Magnetococcia; order Magnetococcales; family JADFYX01. The sequence goes on from JADGBW010000003.1 coordinate 69,583, forward strand.
CTGGAAATGTAATACCATTAGCAGTTGATAAAGTTGGTTGCCAATACTGTTTTAAAATTAAATTTGTAGGGTCATTTAGGCTGATAGTTAATGAATGGCCGGCAGGAAGTTGGTGTATATGTGAAAAGAGGGTTTTTCCTTCACGATGATCTGATGCACCAAAGATAAAATAGTCATATAATGCCTGAGAGTTGGCTTCTCTATTTACACCAGGATATTGCAATAAAGTTGGTATCTCAGAGGCAAAAATAAAGGTTCCGTTTAACAAGGTATAATATAGTGGTTTAATGCCAAAACCATCTCTTGCTAAAAACATGCTGTTTTTTTGTTTGTCAAAAATTGCAAAGGCAAACATGCCTTCAAAATGATTAACAGCTTCCTCACCCCAATGAGCATATGCTGCTAAAATAACTTCAGTATCAGAGGTTGAGAAAAACTTTTGCCCTTTTTTTTCAAGTACTGCTCTAATCTCTTTGAAATTATATATTTCACCATTAAACACTATAAATAATCTATCGTTATTTCTAACCATAGGTTGCCAACCTGCTTGGGTAAGATCCAAAATTGCAAGGCGGCAATGGAGCATCATAACTTGGGGAGAAATATTATCTGCTGGTAGATGTCCTCTAGCAACCTTACCATTTGAAGCAAGTAACCAACCATGATCGTCAGGCCCACGATGTTTCATGGACTCGATCATTTGAGCACATATATGGTCTTGAGGACCAATCTGCCTATTAGTTACTAGCCCAGCTATACCGCACATTTCAGCGTTTTCCTTTTAAGGTTAATTAGCGTGGTATTGCTGGATGTAAAAGGCATGAGAAAATTGCTAAGACAAGGTAATAATATTAGATGGTAGGCAGAGATAGTTTTTATTTAAATTTTTCATGAGTAATACCGTATTTATAATAAATTATTTTATTTTCCTGCCCAATATTCCAGTTTGATAATCATGCTCACGTATTATCTCAAAACCGGCATCTTCAAACCACTGTTTTAAAGTAGAGCGAGAATATTTATAACGGTATTTTGGTGATAACACGTCAAACCATATCATACGTAGTGCACCGTGTTTACCCCACCTGCTAGTTATATTGGTCACAGTTGCATTGTCTGCTAAAGGGGGAATTAAAATAGCCAATAACTGCACCAGCCAAACTGCTGGCAGGGTTAAAGCTGCAAACAAACGGCTTAAGTTCATAATTACACCATGTGACCAATTACGTAGACCAAAAACCTCTAAAATATCTCGTACCGCAACAATTGGGCTAAAGTGGGTCCCGTATACCCATATATACAATTTTCCTTCTGGTTTTACACATTTTGCCAATGCGTCAAATCCTGCTTTAGGGTCAGGAGTGTGGTGAATTACACCTGAAGACCATACTAAATCAAAGCTATTTTCTTGAAGCTGAGGATCTAGAATATTACAGAGAAAAAGACCTAAATTTTTTTGCGAATGTTGATGATGGTAGGCAGAAAATGTTGCAGTGTTAATATCAATACCAACCATATGTTTTGGGCCAAGCTTGGCTATTCCTGCTGTTAAACTGGCTGGTCCACATCCACCATCTAAAACAGCTTTACCTTTTATAGTCTCTTTACTCTCTTGGGTTGCACATAAAAAATATTCGATCTCTTGCTCAAGTGAATAACCAAAGCGAGATTCTGCCTCAATTTTACCTTCAAGGTGAGAGCCCCATTCAAAACCGAATGATTTAGCAGTATCGCTATCAACAACTGTTTCATCTGCTAAAATAGGAACCCCCATACGTATATTTACAGGGGGTGTTGTTGGTTCAGAAATGCTGACTATTTTACCATTTATTATTTCGCCATCTGCTTCATCCTCAACAATAGTATTGTGGGGTGATGGCAACCTTTCGTTGGCAATATACTGCAACATCCACTGTTTCAAAATTCTCTCTCCTTATTTATTTATATTCAACTCTCGTATTGGTGTTGTAAAAGTTTTACCAACAATAGGAACTTGAATAGAAATGCTACTTGACTTTGGCTTTTTCCATTTTAAAAACTCAAAAATTTGTACTGCTTGTCCTTTGTTGTAACGATTGTCGCGGTTTGAAGATGTAGCAATTTCTTGCATCAATCTAAAATCACTACTGGTTAAATAATCGCGTAATGTACTATGTATTGGAATACCCATCAGTTCATTTTTTTCTACAACAACATATCTTACCCCATATTTAAAAAGAATATTTTTTATATCTTTTATGGAGTGGGCAAGAGTTGTCACATTATTAGTGGTTGGGTTCATAGGAGCAAGTGATAAAACTTTGTCGGCACGAATTATCCAAAATTGTTGTTCAGGGTCTTTTTGCCGCATAGAGTATATAAAATGGGCATTTATGTAAGAGTCAACCATCACAATTGGCGATTTACTGTTTTGTATAACAAACTCAGCAGCTAAAGGCATGCCTACTACTTCACGAGGGAGCATAGCAAATGATTGCATTACATTTAAACTAAGAAGGGCAGAAACAGCTATTGCGGCATATTTAGGCGAAAAATTGCTGCGTAATTGACTTAGCAGATAGCCAGCAAAAAATCCGAATGCTGGTAACCAAAACATGGTATAACGGGGATTGTTTCCATATAAAAGAGTAAAGAATATATAAGTAGCTATAATCAGGCTTAAAAACAAAATAATAATATGCTTTTCACCAAGTTTTACCCCTTTGTATAGTCGCCACATAGCAACTAAAATTCCGGCTATTGCTAGTGTGATAAAAATGGTAGATAGCTGATCTTCAAACAGTATATTAATATATTTAAAAAGATTATTTTGTGGTGCGACAAAATCTATATAATTATCTTTACCTTTACCAACCGATTGCGCTAAATTTTTTTTCCCAAACTCAAGTGTTAGCATAATAACAGGTAAAATTAACACTGAATATGCGACCATAGCGGCCCATATCTCTCGCCGTTTAAATGTCTCTTTAAATCCTAGGGAAAAAATAGCAGCAATAATAATCCATATAGCACCAACTGCCGCAGTCTGTTTGCACCACGCACCAGCTGCTAAAAGTATTACTAAATATGCTAAGTGACGATTTTTACGTTCTTCTAAATAACGTATAAAGGGCCAGCCTGCGCTCAAAATAAATATTAAAGCGGGAAGTTCTGTCATGGCATACCATCCCCATTGCACTAGGTAGGGAATAGAGATAGTAACCGAAGCTGCTGCCCAAGCAACAAAAGGCCCTAAGCATCGTTCTATAGTTCGGTATAAAGTAATAACAGCAAACAATGCTAGTATAAGCAGTGCCAAACGCATCACCCAAGGCGCAACTCCTAAAATTAAAATAAATACAGCTTGAATAGCAGGCCACAATGGAGGTTTATAACCAATAGATAGAGCAGGGTACTGACCAAAATAGCGTATGGCATACTCCATTGGATCAGTAAAACCGTTAGTAAAAATATGTTTTAAATAATCTGCAATAAACACCCCGTCAAGCATGAGGTGACCAGCATCAGGATAGAAAAGGTTTTCGTTAAACATATCCCTTGTGTAGAGTACTGAAACAAGGAGAATAAGAAATAATTGTGCATAATGACGAGTTTTCATCTCTTTAGTTCAAAGCCTACTTTTTTTTGTTACTTTTTATGTCTTGCAATTCATCAACTTTGGCATGCAAATCTTTAATTTCATACCCAATTTTTTTTATACGATATAGAGCGCCCTCAGTAAGCTGCCGATTAAAAGATATTAAGTCTGCAAGAAGGCCGATAAGAAATGTCATTGCCCCAATCATTAGAACTGCACCACCAATAATCAAAGATTGAATATGTCCTTCTCCATCGCCAGAGAGATAAAACACTAAAAACCTTATAATTGCTGATAGACCTATTAAAGAGAAAACACCACCCAAAAAGAGAAAAAAGCGCAATGGCCGTATCATGGCGTAAATGCGTAATAATGTACTTATTGAGTAAAAAATAAATTGGGGAATACTGCGAAATAGTCGAGATGACCTCAGCTTGCCATTTACACCAACAGGAACCGATGTAACCACAAGTCTTTTGCGTCCACACTGTAATAGCATTTCTATGGTATAGCTAAAAGAAGAGACAATATTTAGCTCCATTGCAGCTTGTCTGGTAAAGGCTCTAAAACCACTTACGGCGTCAGGAATTTTTACCCCTGTCATTCGGCTAACTACCATACTGCCAATACGTGAGAGTAGTTTTTTGCCAAAGCCAAAATGTGAAACCTTCATCACTTCCCGGTCACCAACCACGACTTCAGCTTTTTGGTTCATAATTGGTTGGATTAATGTAGGAATATAGCTACCATCATATTGGTTGTCACCGTCGGTATTTACTATAATATCTGCACCATGGCGCAAAGCTTCATCTATACCGCTTTGGAAAGCTGCTGCCAAACCCCGGTTACCCTGATGGTGGACTATATAATCTACACCCAATTTTTTGGCAACACTAACAGTGGCATCGCTACTACCATCATCTATAACCAATATTTCTACCTCATCTATACCTTCAATTTGGCGAGGTATATCTGCGATAGTCTGTGGTAGAGTATGTTCTTCGTTGAAGCAAGGAATCTGTACGATGAGCTTCATTATTATTTCCAGTTAGGGTTTGAATTTATTTTATGAAAAAGCTCAACATTTCCAGAAGAATATGCTGCAAATTTAGCAAAAAGTCAACTTACAATAACTTCTCTTTGTTAGTATATATTTGGCTATAGAAGCGCTCTATACTTTTTTTAGGTAACTATAATAGTGTTGTTGCATTGTTTGTTCTTATTCAGCTATGTCTTGTTTTTCAAGCCATTTATTTTTTGTAAAATAGCTTTCAATCTCCTTTGCAACTAGTTGGTTGCCAAGTTTGTTCCAATGGCCGTCAGGTTGTGGGTTGGTTACTTCATCTCTTGTTAATCCATTAAGTTTGAAAACATCATCTGCTTCAAAAAATTGGATATTGTGTTGAGATAAAACTTTCTTTAGTGGGTCTGAATATATAGAGGTACTAGTTGACCCTACTAAAAAGGGGATGTTTCTATCTTTAGCCCAATTAACCATGTTTTCGATATACTGCACAGATCAAGAGCATCTGTTTTGTAGGTGAGTATAAC
>JADGBW010000024.1 GCA_015231305.1 Magnetococcales bacterium
ACAAAGAACTGGTTTAAAAAATAATGGATTATCTTAATAACCCTGAAGCAATTCTTAAATCTCTTCCACACCGTTATCCTTTCTTGATGATTGACCGTGTTGTTGACTCTGTTAAGGGTAAATCCCTTACCGCAATTAAAAATGTCACTTTTAATGAGCCTCATTTTATGGGCCATTTTCCTGATAATCCGGTAATGCCGGGAGTTTTAATTCTTGAATCTATGGCTCAAGCAGGAGCACTTTTTGCAGCCAGCAACGACCCTGAATCAACAGAAGGTTGCCTTGTCTATTTTATGTCAATCGACAAAGCACGCTTTCGCAAGCCTGTTGTACCTGGTGATCAACTAAGAATTGAAATAACACTGCTAAAGCGGCGACGTGACATCTGGCGTTTTCAAGGTAAATCATACGTTGAGGACAAACTAGTTTCAGAAGCTGAATTTATGGCTATGACCAGTAAGGAAACCAAATAAGTGGCAACAAAAACCACTTCAGAGCTGAGCCCTGTTGATGAACAGGAACCCCTTATCCATCCTTCTGCGGTTGTTTCACCCAAAGCGCAAGTTGGACAAAATGTTAAAATTGGGGCCTATGCTGTTATTGGTCCTGATGTACAGCTTATGGATGAAGTGCATGTTGGGCCTCATGCAGTTATAGACGGGCATTCAACAATTGGTAAAAAAAGTCGTGTTTTTAGTTTTGCCTCCATTGGCTTGGAACCACAAGACATTGGCTATAAAGGTGAACCTACACGGGTAGAAATCGGAGAAAGATGTAATATTCGAGAGTTTGTAAGTATACACCGTGGAACCCATAAAGCTGGTGGTCTTACTAGGGTTGGTGATGATTGTATGATAATGGCGTACTCTCATGTGGCACACGATTGCCGTGTATTTGACAAAGTTATTATGGCAAATGGTGCTACTTTAGCCGGCCATGTAGAGATACAAGAACAAGCAATTATTGGCGGGTTAACAGCTATCCATCAATTTGCAAGAGTTGGTAAAAATACTTTTATTGGTGGAGCTTCTGCCATATCAATGGATGTTGTACCATATGCCTCAGCAGCAGGAAATCGAGCAAAAATAACAGGGGTAAATGTGGTTGGACTTAGACGTAACGGATACTCTGAAGAGGTTATCAAAGCAATTCGTCAGGTTCACCGTATTATCTTCCGCTCTAACTTGCGGTTAGAACAAGCTGTAGCAGAGATTGAGAGCCAATTTTCATCTGTACCAGAAGTACAGTGTGTGTTGGAATTTCTACAGAGTGGTCAGAGGAGTATTTGTCGTTAGGAGAGATCCTAAATCAACTCCCAAAATAAAGCTTGAACTAAACGTGCTAAATATTAATGCCTCAACTAAAACGACAAATACCCAGGATGCAGTTGGGGCAATGCCACCTGTGGGTAGTCGTATAGGTTTAATTGCTGGTAGTGGCAACTTGCCATTGGTATTTGCTAGGGCTGTACTGGAACAATCCAACGCAAATGGTAAAAGTGGGCAATATCAACTATTTATTGCAGCACATGAAGATGAAGCTAGTAAAGATCTTGAACAATATGGTGAAGATTTAAAGTGGGTTAAGTTAGGTCAATTTAAAAAAATAATCCGCTACATGTTACAAAAAAAAGTAGATTGGATTGCTTTTGCAGGGGGTATTACCAAAACTAAAATTTGGAAAATACGCCCTGACTCTCTCGCTTTATCTATTGCATTTAGCTTGGGAAGTCTTCACGATGATCAACTGTTGCGTGCTGTTGCTGGAAAGTTAGAAGAGCATGGTTTTACAATAGGATCGGTTACAGATTTTGTACCGGAACTTTTAATTCCCAATGGTGCTCTAAGCTTGGGTGCTCCGGATACCCAACAGTGGAAAGATATATGTTTTGGTTGGAAAGCTGCGAAAGAGCTAGGCCGTTTGGATATAGGACAGGGTGTTGTTGTAAAAGGTGGCGTGGTAGTTTCCGTTGAAGCAATGGAAGGAACGGATGCTATGATTAACCGTACTGGGCCTTTAATAAAAGGTTCTAACACTGGGTGGGCTAATAAAGGTTCGGCAGTTTTGGTTAAAACAGCAAAACCTCAACAAGATAACCGCCTAGATTTACCCACAATTGGACCCAGAACTATAGAAAACTTACATAAAGCTGGTATTGGTGTGCTTGCTGTAGAGGCTAATGCAACAATGATTTTAGAGCCTGAAGCAACAGTTCATCTTGCTGATAAATATAACATAATCCTAATCGGTTGTTTAGAGAAGGATATCCAACAAGTAGAAAAAATATAATGTCTTTACCTCCTTATTTTTCAACTACATACGCAGGTGGCACGCCTTTACGTGCTGCGGTAATTGGTGCTGGTTATCTAGGCCGTTTCCATGCTATGAAATACGCCATGATTCCTGGTGTTGACCTAGTAGGAATAGTAGATGCAAGCCAAGAGCGAGTAAATGCTGTTAGCAAAGAGCTGGGAACTAAAGGATATACAGATTACAATGACCTTCTTGACAGCGTAGATCTTGTTACAATCTCTACCCCTACTCCATCCCATTACAATATAACCGCATCTTGCCTTAATGCTGGTGTTCATGTACTTGTTGAAAAACCCATTACTGTTACTGTTGATGAAGCTGACGAGCTTATTGACATAGCTGACAGAATGAACCTTGTATTACAAGTTGGACATCTTAAAAGATTTCACCCAGCTATTGTTGCTCTAAAAAATAGCGGAGTTATAAAACAGCCTCTTTTTATAGAGTCCCAACGACTTGCCCCGTTTAAAAGTAGAGCTTTGGATGTTGACGTAGTTTTAGACCTTATGATCCATGATGTAGATCTAATTTTAAATTTTGTTGATTCAGAACTTCTGGATATTGATGCAACTGGCGGAAAGGTGGTCACTCAATATACTGATATTGCCAACACCAGATTAAAATTTCAAAATGGTTGTGTGGCGAATGTAACTGCCTCACGGGTATCTGAAAGCTCTACTAGGCGTATACAAATTTTTCAGGACGATGCCTTTGTCTCCCTAGATTTTATAACTAGCGACATTAAGATAATGCAGCGCACCCAAGGGGAAATGGAACTAGACGGTATTATGGTTCCTGCAATCAAACAGACCAAAATTCCTATTAATAAATATGATACCTTAGAGGCGGAGATAAGATCCTTTTGTGAATCTGTTCGTCAAGGAACACAACCATTAGTAAGTGGTCGTGATGGTCGCAAAGCCTTAGCAGTTGTTACCAAAATACGGGAATCCATAGCCAAATCACTTGGTGCTTCTTGAGTAATAATAACTTACCAGAAGTAGTCACCCCTGCCCCGCAAAATATTGTAATAGTTGCTGGAGAAGCATCTGGTGATCTGCTTGGGGGTGCATTATTGGTGCAACTTAAACAGAGATATCCCAATTTAGCTATTGCTGGTGTTGGTGGCCCAAGAATGCAAGAACAGGGACTGAAAGGTCCATATGATGTAAACGATCTTTCTGTTATTGGTATAATTGAGGTAATAAAACGCCTACCAGGATTAATTAAAGTATTTAAATATTTAACCGCACTATTACGGGAAAACAGACCTCAACTTCTTGTAACAATTGACCTACCAGATTTTAATTTTTTTCTAGCTGCTAGAGCAAAAGCATTGGGAATACCCATTGTGCACTATGTAAGCCCTCAAGTTTGGGCATGGCGATCTTCAAGAATAAAAAAAATAGCAAAATTAGTGAACCACCTTATGGTTCTATTTCCATTTGAAACTGCTATTTATTCTCACACTAAACTACCAGTTACATTTGTAGGCCATCCTCTAGTTGAACAAATGAAACCTTGGAATGAAAAAAGACAAAGTGGGGTTGAAGGCAAAGAAGTTCGTCTATCATTAGGTGTTGGTGAAGATGAAAAACTGCTAGTTATGTTACCAGGAAGCAGACATAGCGAGCTTAAGCTACTTCTGCCTACTATGTTGGAAACATTTGATACTCTTTATAAAAAAGGCAATAAAGTCCGCTGCGTATTAGCCCAAGCAGATACTATTGACGATACTGTAATGGACTCTGTTTGGCCAACTGAGGATGAGTTACCGGGAGTTACAGCTCTAAAACAGACCATAATTGTGCGTAAGAGTGAAACCTACAGCCTACTTATGGCAGCTGATGCGGCCTTGGTTGCGTCTGGTACAGCAACATTAGAAACAGCCCTGTTAGGAACTCCAATGGTTGTAATGTACCGTTTTAATAAGCTAACCTATGAAATTGGCAGAAGAATAATTAAAGTACCTTATTTTGCTTTAGCAAATTTGGTCGCAGAAAAAAAGCTAGTAAATGAACGCCTACAAGATGCAGCAAACCCAGCTCAATTAGCTGAAGATTTGGACCAAATATTAAACGATAATAAAGTTATTACCCAGATAGATAAAGGATATCGAGAACTTCGGGAAAAATTATCACACCCAGATAAGCTTCCTGTTGATGTATTAACAGATTTTTTATCTGAATCTAGCAGTTAAACTACCCCCTAAATTAATTAAATTTTTTTAATAACAAAAATGGAGTTATTTAAATGGCAACTATCGAGCTTAATAAAGAGAATTTTCAACAAGTAATATCAGACAACGATATGGTTATTGTTGATTTTTGGGCATCATGGTGCGGACCTTGTAAAACATTTGCACCTATTTTTGAAAAAGTATCTGAGCAATTCCCAGACATGGTTTTTGCAAAAGTTGAGACAGATCAACAGCAAGAGTTAGCTGGCTCTTTTCAGATAAAATCTATTCCAACACTTATGATATTCAGAGAACAAATTATTATTTTTTCTCAACCAGGAATGTTGCCAGAAGACCATTTAGTAGAGATTTTAGGTAAAGCTAGTGCACTTGATATGGAAGATATCCGCAAAGAAGTTGCTAAACAGAGTGAAGAACAAGCTAACTAGATAACTGACAAATGAACAGCCAACCACGAAACCGTGAAATTCCATATAACTACACCTCTTTTTCTGACCGAGAGATTGTTATCAGACTTCTTGGTAAAGAAATGTGGACTATTCTTGATGGACTGAGAACCAGTAGAAAAACTGGGCAGTCAGCCAGGATGTTGTTAGAGATTCTTGGAGATTTATGGATGATATCAAGAAATCCATATCTACAAGAAGATCTACTAACAAATAGTGATCATCTCAAAACTTTACTGGAGATGATGAAACAGCGTGTAGATAGGATAATTGCTAGAGCAGAAAGTAATGAATCAGTTTTAAAACTGGTATATGCTGTCTCTCAAGCTATAAAAAGGTTTGCTGACAGTTTTTCTAATACTAAAACTTTAAGAGCAAGTTTGCTCCACTCTCTGTTACTGGTTACGGCAAAAGATAATATAGATTTTACAGCTCGTACTCGTGTTGCACATGTAACTGACGCTACAGACTGGCGTATTGAATATCCTTTTGTAATTTTAACCCCTGATAGAGAAGAGGAAGTCGCCCCTCTAGTTTCAGCTTGTATAAAATTGGGGATGACCATCATACCTCGTGGTGGTGGCACAGGTTATACTGGTTCAGGGGTTCCTATACACCCTGATACAGCTATAATAAATATGGAACGACTTAATAGGGTTAACCCTGTTAAAGAGATGCATATTCCCGGTGTTAAGCAGCCAGTTACAACTATAAATGTTGAGTCTGGCACAGTAACTTCTGCTGTAGCAGATGCTGCCCAAAAAGCTGGTTTTGTTTTTGCAGTTGATCCTACCTCTAAAAATGCTTCTACCATCGGTGGCAATGTAGCCATGAATGCTGGTGGAAAAAAGGCTGTTTTATGGGGCACAACACTGGATAATTTAATCTCTTGGCGTATGGTAACCCCGGATGGTGAATGGCTTGAAGTAACAAGGCTAAACCACAACCTTGGTAAAATTCATGACATACCAGAAGCAATATTTATGGTAGACCGCTTTAATGCCGATGGTGTGACAAAACGAGGTGAGTCTGAGCAATTAACCATAACTGCTGCTGAAATTAGAAAACCAGGATTGGGCAAAGATGTTACCAATAAATTTTTAGGTGGTCTACCAGGAGTACAAAAAGAGGGATGTGACGGCCTTATAACTAGTGCCTGTTTTCTTCTTCATAAAGAACCTAAAATAACCAACACTGTATGTTTAGAATTTTTTGGTACTGACCTTATCCTTGCTGTTGGAGCCATTGTTGAGATTAAAAACTACCTAGACAAACACAGTTTGGTAGGTTGCGCTGGTCTTGAGCATCTTGATGATAGGTATGTTAAAGCCATTGGTTACAACACAAAAGCTCACCGTGGTGAGAGACCAAAAATGGTGCTGCTGGCAGATTTAGTCGGGGACGATAGTTTAGAGGTAGAAAATGCAGCAAAAGAGGTTGTAAAGCTGGCAGCTAGCCGAGGTGGTGAGGGGTTTATTGCTATTAGCCCTGAAGGTAGAAAACGTTTTTGGTCTGATCGTTCCCGTACTGCCGCCATTGCTGCCCACACCAATGCATTTAAAATTAATGAAGATATCGTTATTCCGTTAGAAAAACTGGCAGAATACACTGCTGGCATTGAGAGAATAAACATTGAACAGTCGATAAAAAATAAACTGGCTATGGCCCATGAAGTAGGAAACTTCATTAAAAACAGTAGTTTTTCCAGTTTTTTTGCCAAGGGATATCCTTCTAGTAAAGAAGGGGAAGAAATAGTTAAACTCAAGCGGCAAACTGCAAATAAAACCCTACAAAAAGTAATAGATCGCTGGCAATCAATCCTCTCTTCACTAGATAAACCAATAAAAGACCCTACAATTTTGCTCACAGATAGCGAAAGAAAACTTGGTAGTCCTGATGATCTTCTTTTGTCTATCCTTTTACGGCGTAAGTTGCGTATATCATATCGCGATGAAGTTGAAAAACAGATAAAAAACAGCTTTTCTGGTGATTTATGGGGAAAAGTTGCTGAGCAATTTGATGCTATACATGGTCGTTTAAGAGCTAACAGATTGTTTGTTGCGCTGCATATGCACGCAGGTGATGGCAATGTGCACACTAATATACCTGTAAACTCTAACGACTATCCTATGCTGCAAGAAGCAGAACGTATGGTTGACCAGATAATGGAGCTTACCCAAATTCTTGGGGGTCAGGTGTCTGGAGAACATGGCATAGGCTTGACTAAATATGCCTACCTTAACCAAAAAACAGTTGATGAGTTTGTTACATATAAAAACAGTGTAGACCCCAAGGGCAACTTTAACCGAGGCAAACTTCTGCCTGGTTCTAGCTTAGATAATGCTTACACCCCTTCATTACGGTTAGTGCAGCAAGAGGCGTTGATTTTACGAGAGAGTGATTTAGGGTCTTTAAACGATGAATTTAGTAACTGTTTACGTTGTGGAAAATGTCAAGCAGTATGTTCTACCCATGTTCCTAGTGCTAATTTACTCTACTCTCCACGTAATAAAATTTTAGCTACAGGGCTTATGATCGAGGCTTTTCTTTATGAAGAGCAGACCCATAGAGGGGTATCTCTACACCATTTTGATGAGATGGGAGATATTGCAGACCACTGTACTGTATGTCATCGCTGTGTGGTTCCCTGTCCGGTTAACATAGATTTTGGTAAAATAACCATCCGTATACGTGATATTTTAAATCGCAACAATAAAAAAAGAGGATCAACAGGAAGCAAGCTAGCCCTCTCATACTTAACCATGACAGACCCCCGGCTTATTCTTCTTGCTCATAAAAGTTTTATAGTTGGTGGATATGCTGCTCAACGTCTTGGTTATAAAGCTATAAATAAACTAGGTATAGTCAACCATAACAAAAGACCTTCTGCAACTGGTGGATTACCAAACATAAAAGACCAAGTTTTACCGCTGTTGGCAAGACCCCTACCCGACTATATTCACTCGACCACTGCTAGGTCTTCACTTAACATTGAAGACTCCGAAACTATACCTATAATTCGAGACCCTAAGCTTTGCACCCCACAAAGTGAAGCAGTTTTCTATTTTCCTGGTTGTGGTTGTGAACGACTTTTTAGCGATATTTCACTAGCAGTTTTAGCTCTACTTTATAAACAAGGTGTACAGACTGTTATACCACCTAGTTATATATGTTGCGGCTTTCCTCAAGCTTCATCTGGTGATGAAACAACAAGTCGTAAAATTAGTACTAGCAACCGGGTATTATTCCATCGTGTGGCTAACACTCTAAACTATTTAGATATAAAAACTGTGCTGGTATCATGTGGTACATGTTTGTCTCAACTAGAAAGCTATCAATTTGATAAAATATTCCCCGGTTGTCGCTTAATAGATATTCATGAATATCTTGCCGAAAAAGGGTTGCAAAGTAATGCTGCCAATGGTGAGAAATTCCTCTTTCACGACCCCTGTCACACACCAATTAAAACTAAAGAACCGACAACAATAGCTTCAACTCTAATGGGTGGTGAGGCACTTTTGTCAGATCGTTGTTGCGGTGAAGCAGGTACATTTGCAGTGGCCCGACCTGATATATCTGCTCAGGTTAGATATAAAAAAGCCGAAGTTATTAAAACTGGAGTTGCAGATATAAACAAAGCCGATGCAAGGCAACAAAACCCAGTGAAAATGCTCACAACCTGCCCATCATGTTATCAGGGGTTGGAGAGATACCGTGATGAGATACCTATTAAAACAGAATTTTTGGCAGTTGAGTTGATTAAAAAAATGATGGGTGATTCATGGCGAAAACAGTTTGTTGATGAGGTAAATAGAGATGGCATTGAGAGAGTTCTTTTTTAACAAGACATTTCATTTGGATTATAATAATGCCTGCTGATAAGTCAAAAAAAATTAAATATTTAAATGATTACAAACCATATCCATTTAAGGTTATACAGATAGATTTAACCCTTGATATGACCTTGGAGACCACGCAGGTTAGGGCTAAAATACAGTTTGAGCGAAATTGTTTATCACAAGATACAAATTCAGACTTGTATTTGAACGGCCGGGATTTAAAACTTCTCTCCATATCATTAGATGGCTCTCCCCTTCCAGAAGATCGCTACATATTAACACCAGAACATCTCACAGTTTCAAATTGTCCTGATAAATTTCTTTTAGAGACATCTGTAGAAATACAACCCAGTGCTAACACTTCTCTGGAAGGTCTGTATAGCTCTGGCTCTATACTCTGTTCGCAGTGCGAGGCAGAAGGCTTTAGAAAGATAACTTTTTTTCCTGATCGCCCAGATGTAATGGCCCGTTTTAGCTGCAAATTAATAGCAGATGCTAAAGTATTTCCCATCCTCTTATCCAACGGTAATTTAGTTGAGTCTGGTAAATTAGATAACGGTAAACACTTTGCAACATGGGAAGATCCTTTTGTTAAGCCAGCATATCTTTTTGCCGTTGTGGCTGGCGACTTGATATGTAAAGAAGATAGTTTTACTACTAAGTCGGGAAAAGAAGTTTCGTTACGAATTTATGTTGAGGAACAAAACCAAGATAAATGCACCCACGCTTTAGTATCCCTTAAAAAAGCCATGGCTTGGGACGAAAAACGTTATGGTCTTGAGTATGACCTAGACATTTATATGATTGTTGCTGTTGATGATTTTAACATGGGAGCTATGGAGAATAAGGGGTTAAACTTATTTAATGCAAAGTATGTATTAGCCCAACCTAACACAGCAACCGATAGCGATTATCACCTTATAGAAGCAGTTATAGGTCACGAATATTTCCATAACTGGACTGGCAACCGGGTAACTTGTCGAGATTGGTTTCAATTAAGCCTTAAGGAAGGGCTTACTGTTTTTAGAGAGCAGGAATTCTCCGGGGAGTCTATCTCCAGTGATGTGCAAAGAATACAAGATGTAACTTTGTTAAGGGGTAACCAATTTCCAGAAGATGCCGGTCCCACAGCCCACCCTGTACAGCCTGACTCCTATTTAGAAATTAACAATTTTTATACCCTTACGATTTACGAAAAAGGTTCTGAGTTGGTGGGTATGATTAAAACAATTATAGGTGGAGATAACTATCGTCGAGGAATTGATATTTATTTTCAAAGACATGATGGTCAAGCTGTAACAGTTGATGATTTTGTAGCTGCAATGGAGCACACTTCAAATAAAGATTTAAGTCAGTTTAAACGCTGGTATAAACAGGCTGGCACTCCCACATTACAAATTGATGGAAGTCACGACCCTGAATCTCAAACCTACCAATTAACTATAAAACAACATTGTCCGCCAACTCCTGGCCAAGAAGAAAAAAAGCCATTCCATATTCCTATTACAATGGGGCTTTTAGATAGTACAGGGGCAGACCTGCCTCTTATTATGCCAACAGATGACAATACCAAAGAAGCTGTAACAGAGCGTGTATTGGAGCTAACAAAAGAGCAAGAGGTATTTACTTTTACTTCAATTAAAAAGCCACCTGTTCCATCTCTACTAAGGAGGTTTTCTGCTCCTGTTCGTATGAATGTGAATTTATCTGATGAAGAGTTAGCATTTTTATGGAGCCATGATAGTGACACCTTTAACCGCTGGGAAGGTGGACAAGAGTTAGCTACTCGACTTTTGTTAACACTTATTGAGTCTAATGGGTCACCCGAACAAATAGCACCAAAACAAGTTGACAGTTTTATAAAGGCTTTTGCTACAACTTTAAATGATGCAAACCTAGACCCAGCACCTCGCGCTTTAACTCTTGCTTTACCTTCAGACAGAACCCTACTAGACCGTGCAAATGTTCCAGATCCACAGCGGGTTCACAATTTGCGAGAGTGGCTTCGCAACACCTTGAGCAATGAACTAGAAGATAGTTTTAAAACCCTTTTAGATGAATTTTCTGGACAAAAAGCCTATAAATTTACAGCAAAGGATGCTGGGCATAGGTCTTTGAAAAACCTAGCTTTATCATATCTTGTTAGTTCCGATAATACTAATTATCGAAAGCTAGCCTTGGAACGATTTAATAAATCTGACAACATGACCGATAGATTGGGTGCTATGTCACCCTTAACAGCTATTGAATGTAATGAACGAGTTGTGGTTTTAGAGAAATTTGAAGATATGTGGCAAAACGATATGCTGGTGATGGATAAATGGTTTTCACTCCAAGCAGTAGCTCCACTACCTAATACATTAACAAGGGTAAAAAAATTAATGGAGCACTCTAGTTTTACCATGAAGACCCCAAACAGAGTTAGGGCTTTAATTGGTGCTTTTTGCCACTCTAACCCATACTGTTTTCATGACATTTCAGGTGAAGGATACCGTTTTTTAGCTGACAATGTATTGGAACTAAACAATATAAACCCTCAAATAGCAGCAAGATTGCTAACTTCTATGAGTCAATGGCGGCGGTTTAGCAATGAGCGACAAGAGTTGATGCAAGTTGAGCTGGAGCGTATAGCAGCACATAATAAACTGTCACGAGATGTATATGAAATAGTTAGTAAAATTTTGGGATAACTGGAGGGCCACAAATGAGCGAAGCCAACCCAGACAAAAAATCTGCAAGAGACGATAAACGCATCACCTTAAAAGCCAAATTACGTTTTGAAGCTGATAATAGCGATATAGTAATTTCTGGTGAAACAAAAAATGTAAGTATGAGTGGAGCATTTCTTGAAACTATCGAACCATTAACAGGTTTAAATGATGGAGACGAAGGAGTAGTTTTTGTTGAAATGAATAAAGGCGGGAATATATTTGATGTCTCATTTCACTGTGTAATAGCCCGGCTAAAACCTGGTGTTGGAATAGCCTTTAATTTTGAAAGTGAAGAGGAAGATGACTATGAAGAAGTTGAAGAATAGTAAGATAACTTACTTTCATTATCATATGTTATCGTAAATTTAACTCTTCACATTTTCTCCACAGATTATGTGGACAAAGCTGTGGATAATTCTTGCACAACACCTTTTAAACATCCGTTAAAATTATCAAATTCTTTTAGTATAACATCTCTTAACTCCCCTACATTCTCATCGCCTTTTACTGCAAAGGAGACAGGTAAAAAAGATGCTGTTTTACCCATGCCAACACCATCTTTTATAGTCTCTATTAATACCTTATCCATCTGCCCTATCAAAGAATTTGCCACATCTTTTAAATTTACTTCACCAGCCTTACGTAATATTTCAGAACGATTTTTGATAACAACACCAGAGCTCCTAAATGAACCAGGAATAGACGAGGCAGGAGTTCCAGGACGATCTGAATAACGAAATATATGGAGAAATGTTAGCTGAGTCTCTTCAACTAGGCTAAGGCTGTTTTTAAAAGCTTCATCACTTTCTGTTGGAAAGCCAACTATCAAATCAGCACCAAATACAATTTGAGGTCTAGCTTTTTTAATCTCGTTGATTCTCTCAATAATTTGATTTCGATCAGCTCTTCTGCCCATTCTTTTTAAAATCATATTATCCCCCGATTGAATTGAGAGATGCAGATAAGGGCAGATTTTTTCTTCACTTTCTATAAGGTCTATTACTTCAGGGTCAATATCTAAAGGATCAATTGAAGATAGTCTTAAACGGCCTAAACCAGAAATTTTTAAAAGTTTTTTAATAATATGACCAAGAGAAACAGCTGGTGTAAAATCAAGGCCATATGAGCCTAAGTCTATACCTGTTAAAACCAACTCATTGTAACCAGCAGCCACAAAACCCTCTGCTTGTGCCAGAATTTGATCTGGTGTTAACGACCTGCTTGGCCCTCTTACCCCTGGAATAAGGCAGTAGGTACATGACCTATCACAACCATCTTGTAGTTGTAGAAAAGCTCTTGCACGGTCGTTAAAAGTATTTACAACAGGTCGAGAAGGCACTTGATTTAGCTTGGCTATATCTCCTACATAGATGATAGCTTGCTCTTTATTTTCAGTAGAATCACTAGCAGCTGCACAACTGTTTTTTTTCTCTTGATTTAGTTCATCTGGAAATAGCTTATCAACATGGAACCATAGTTCATTTTTCTCTTGGTTTCCCAATACCAAAGCTACTTGTGGCAGTTTACTTAATATTTCTGGGGTACGTTGGGCATAACAGCCTGTGATAACAATTTTTGCACAAGGGTTTTCTTTAGCAGCACGTCGTACAGCTTGTCTTGCCTGTCTATCGCTTTCACTAGTCACAGAACAGGTATTAACGATAATTAGATCAGCTTTATCACCTTTTTTAGTGATATTAAATCCTCTATCATAGCCTCCGTGACGTAACAGCTCGGTTTCAAACTGATTTACACGACAGCCCATGGTAATAACCGACATGGAACGGTGGTTTTTTCTCTTATTCATTGACCTTATACAAGTATTACTCTTAAAATTTAAAAGGATAAAGGTATTTTTTTAGAGTTGGTTTGGGGGCGTCTCTATAAAGATCCGATAGTTAACTAACAGGGAATTACAAATTATATGTCTTATAAACAAAGAAATTATGTCAATATATTTTAACAATAGCTTGCCCCAATTTTTACAAACCCTGCTAGATGATCTCAACCATATTATCGGTCCGATATATCTGGTTGGAGGGGCAGTTCGCAACGGACTGCAAAATAAACCTCCAACAAATGATCTAAATATCCTTGTTGCCCGTTCTCTTGCTGAGTGCAAAATGCTGTTAAAAGAAAGCGGTTATTCACCCACTACAGCAACAACAAGACATAATGTTTTATTTCTTCCTCTTAAGGGTTGCGAAAAACCAAAAACTGTTGAAATTTCAACTTTCCGTCACCGTCCCGACCAAAAGCCATCAGTTGAAGAAGACCTTTTACAACGTGATATTACTGTAAATGCAATGGCCTACCAATGGCCAAATGGTCCTATAATAGACCCTTTTAATGGTCAAGAGGATCTCAACAACAGAAGAATAAAACTTGTAAATGGTGCTAAAACATTAGCCGATGACCCTTTACGTGCCTTACGTTTTTTCCGTTTTGCCTTACAACTGTCTTTCCGACCAGAATCCTACGATTTAGCTCGCTCATCTGAGACTATTCTTCATGATGTCACACCAGATAGATTAAGGGTAGAGTTAGATAGAATTTTATCTTTTCCCCTACGTACAGACCCTGATCGCAAGCTATTTCGATATATGCTCAACACCACAATGGGAAAACACTTACTGCCACAGCTAGACCAGCTAAAAATTATAATAGACAGTGGCAACACTACCCAAACACTATGGGAAAGGACAATAAGGGCTGTATTGAACTTATCATCTATTCCTAGTAACGAAGAGCTATCACTACTGGATTTACGTTGGGCTGCTTTGTTTATAGGTATTAGTTCTACATATGGCGAACGAGAACAGCTTTTCTCTTCTGCTGGCCTTAAAACTCCTCAAGAAGAGTCACCAGTCTGTTGCAAGCATATTCTGGAATCTTTCTGTTTTTCAAAACGTCGTCATAAGCGCATATCCAACCTACTACACCATTTATCTTTAGACTCTACCCCTTCTGATAGGGTTTTAAAACGGTTATTAAATGATGCTACCCCATTAGAGGGGCTGTATAGGCTTAATTGCGCTTGGAGTAAAGCAGGGCTGCCAGTTGACAACCACGAACAAACAAACCAGCTTGAAATAGAAGCACAACTTCAAGAAATTTTAGCCACCTGTAAAAGCATTCGTAAGGCAAAACTACGCCCTAGAACCAATGATCTTGCTCTTTCTGGTGGTGAAATTTTAAATATTGTCAGAAAACCCCCTGGCCCTTGGTTAGGTAAACTGCAATACCTACTGGTAGATTTTATAAATGAAGACCAAGGTAGAAACCGCGCAGAAATATTAGAGAAAAAAATTCAAAAATGGATTCTAGAACAAGAAGCAATTTAAAAAAACTATTTACAAAAAAACAAATTTTTACATTACAAACAATTACCAATAATTTAAATATTAAAATAATAGGAGCAAAATTGCCCCTAAATACTGTATTTAAAAATTATTTAGAAAGAAAAATTGTTTATTTTAAATTACACTTTTTACGCCCTACCTCTTTTTTTTCTGCAATAAACCTTGTGATTATATCAACAACCTCTTTGGGAGAGTCAGCAACCTGAATTAATTCAAAATCTGATTTACTAACGCACCCTTCTTCTAAAACTGACTCTTTAAACCAATCCAAAAGCCCATTCCAATATTTTGATCCATATAAAACTATTGGAAATGGTTTAATTTTTTCTGTTTGTACCAAGGTAAGAGCTTCAAAAAGCTCATCCATAGTGCCAAAACCACCGGGAAATATAACAATAGAATCAGCATGTTTTGCAAACATTAATTTACGCACAAAAAAGTAACGAAATGATAAGCTAATGTCTTGATATTGATTTGGAGCCTGCTCAAAAGGCAGAGAGATATTAAGCCCTACAGATTTACCACCCTTTTTAAAACACCCTTTATTAGCCGCCTCCATTATGCCAGGGCCACCCCCAGTTATAACCGAAATACCTTTTTTCGATAGTTTACGAGAAAGTTTTTCAGCATCTTTATAATATCTTGAGCCGACCTTAGAACGGGCACTACCAAAAATTGTTACAGCTATTCCCAAACCACGTAAAACTTCTATGCCATCAATAAGTTCAGCTTGAATACGAAACACTCGCCAAGCCTCTGTTGTTTTAAAATCATCTACCACTTTTGTATCTCCTTTTACTATGTAATGTCCTATTTAATGGTGGTTATTAGCAGTAATTAACCGCTACTTCTATTTTTTATACTCCCACTCTCGCCATGCTGAGAGTAGCGGAAAATACAAACCTAACCGTATGGGACGATCTTCCAATTTACTAAAAACCCTGCCATAACGATTTAGCTGATCCTTATATCTTACTACCTCATTATCTAAAAACCCATCTAGATCACCGCCACCATGAAAACTAGTTTTAAAGTCAATGATCCAGCGAATACCATCAGAATCTACAAAACTGCGATCTATTATAACACGAATTTTTCGCCCATCCAAAAACCCACTCAAAGCCTTCTCAGATGATGATTGCATATGACTTTTTTCTAAAACCCATTTTCCCCGTTTATCATCAAGGGTTTGTATCAAGGCTAACTTAACCCTCTCTATGGTATCAGCTAATAATTTTTTTGGTATGCAAAGATGGTTTAAATGGGCTGAAATTGCATCATGTTGTTTTAAAATACGTTCTTTTGACCAAAATTCACCCCCCTCATCTGCAATACGGCTTAAATATCTGTGTACAACTAATCCTAATAAACGAGCAGTGTCACCAGCCCAGTCAAATAGAACAGGCTCTTCTTGGGCCTCTTCAACAGGTAACATTGCCACCGTTTTTGCTACCATACTTGGCAACTCTGGTAACTGCCAATCAGCATTTAACACTTTATAAGGTGTTGCTATAAACTCACCCCCACCTGGTATTTCCTCTTCTAAATCTTTATTATTTTTTGTAAATGGTTCTTTTAAAACTGGCCAAAGGGTAGCTAAAAAAGAGTTGAACGGCGGGTTTTTATCTTCTTCTACAGTCCCGGCTAAAAGGTGTAATTGCTCTTTCGCCCTTGTGACGGCAACATATAATAAACGTGTAGTTTCATAACTATTTTTCTGTTTTTCAATTGCTCTAATATACCCTTGTATAGAATCTTCAGCATCCTGATCACTACGAGCAATAGGGGCAAGCAAAGGGACAGAATTAGAGCTTTCATCTAATGAGCTATCAAGCCAAGTTAAAAGACTTCGGCTTTCACCCCTAGTTCGACGATCTAACCCTGGCAAAATGACCACATCAAACTCTAACCCTTTAGCTTTATGAAGAGTCATTACTGACAAATCAGGGTCTGCATTTGGATCTGCTGCACCATATAGGTTTCCTACTTTTTCATTTAATAATGGTAAATTAAATCCACCACCCTCTTTTTCTGTAGATTCAATAAGGTCAAAATAAGTTCCTGCATCTACTAGTTGAGCTTCTCCATTTAAAGTTGCTGGCCCTCCCAACGCTAACCAACAACCTTCTATCCAACGTCGCCAACCACCAACACCAACAAAATGATCTCCACGACCTCTATTTTTTATAGTATTCGACATTACAGACCTAAACCTAAGCACCCTTTTTTGACCATCTACTGACAGACACTGCACAACACTATCATCTAACACTTTTTGCCAAATTGTGTTCTGTTTATTTTTATCTTCTTTGGTTAAATTATAAAGATCCAACAAAGACAACCCACACCAGGGAGCCCGCAGAATTGCCAACCAAGCAACACTATCGGCAGGGTGGCTTAATGCTCTTGTTAATGCTAGTAGGTCTTGAATTAAAGGTAATTCCGCAAGTGGGTGCACATCAACCGCTTGATAACGTAACCCCATACCATCAAAAACCGGAAGAATTTGCGAAAGATGTGTACGAGAACGCACTAAAACAGCAACACTGAGACCATTTTTACGGGCTTCAGCGGTAATTTCTGCAACTTTCACGGCCTCTGCATAAGCGTCTTTAGGGGCCATAGGGTGAATTTCAACTGAATGATTATTATCTAACCCATGAAAAGGGGTGGAATCGTTAAAAGGTACAGCACCTACTGATATCTGCTCTTCAAGGGGAAAAATATCCCCCATAGCGTTATTTACCCAGTTAACAATACCACCTTTAGAGCGAAAATTTACTTTTAATGTAAGAGGTTGCAGTTTAACAGGATAAATACCATATTTTCTAGCCTGTAAAAAAAGCCCTACTTCTGCTTCACGAAAGCGATAGATTGATTGCATGGGATCTCCCACTAAAAACAAGGTGTTACCACCCTCCTCACTCCAACCTGCTATCAATCTTTTTATAAGATCATACTGCCCCCGTGAGGTATCTTGAAACTCATCAACTAACAAATGAGAAATTTTATAGTCTAATTTAAGGGCTAAATCGGTGGGGTTATCACTATCACCCAAAGCATATAGAGCACTTTGGGAAACTTCTGAAAAATCTACTACTCTATCTTGAGCGAAAATTAGTTTTAAATGAGCAGCACAAACTGGTAACAATTTAATAAGAGCCGATAATATTGCCCACTGCCCTTTTGTGTAGTGGATTGGAGGAAGACTTATAGATTTGTGTAAAGCTTGGCGGAAACTATCGTGGAAAGTAAGTTCATCAACTAATGCAACTGCTTTGGCTTTATGTTTTTTTAAAGCTGTTTTCTCAAGGCTGTTTCGTCCATGACTCTGTGCTGGAAAGCCAACTTTCACAGTAAAACTTTTACGCCATGTACCTTTGGCAGTTAAAAGAAGCTCAGCCAAACCTGTTAAAGCTGGTATAGCTGCTATCTCTCCTTGGGGTAGACGGTCTCTATTAGCCCAATCTGCCAAAGGTCCAGAATTAACCCCTGTTGCTTTTAGGTTTTTACCAGCATTTTGTGCCAATTGGATAATTTCTTCTAAATGAGTTTCAGGAATCAACTCATATACCCGTTTTATCTCAGCTTTTACTATATCTTTTAGGCTCTGCTCAAGAACCTTACGTATCTCTTCTCCACCTTGCCCACTAACATGGCGTAACCACTGCTCACGTTTTGCTAACATTGCTGCTAATAAAGTTTCTACCCTTGCAAGGTTGTTATCTAAATGGTCCAGTAAAAAACGTACTGCATCCCCTAGTTCACCTTCTGCCTCAATATGGTTGATAGTGCGTTTTGCTGCCTCTCTAAACAGAGGAGCTGCATTTTCTACCATTTTTGGCTCACCACCCATACGTGATAAAACAGGCATCTGCCGTGATATAGATGCACAAAGAGAGTCTATGGTAAAAATACGTAACCGAGATGCAGTCTCAGTCAATCCCCAAGCTAAATCTCTATCACGTTTAACTACTTTTACTGCTAAATCCCATATTTGTTTTTGAAATTCATCAGTTGGTGCAGCTTTCGCGCCCATGATAATTGCTTCTAAAATACGGCTTTTCATCTCAGCAGCAGCTTTTTTGGTAAAGGTAATTGCTACAACCTCTTCTGGTTCTTTAACAAGTGCTAATAGTGTTAAAAACCGAAGAGTTAACAAGCCTGTTTTACCAGAACCAGCAGGAGCCTGAACAATATATGAATTTTTTGGATCTAAAGCTTGAGAGCGGGCTTGAGAGTCTGCCAAAGTAACACTCATGACTTAAACTCCTCATTATCAACTTCACTTTTTTGAATATCTCGCTGTTGGGCAACCCTACATAGAAGAGGAAAATCGCACCAATCACAGGCATTTGGCAAAGGGTCTACCCATACTACCCCTGTTTTATGCTGATTTGCTAAGTGACCTACAACATTTGACCAATGGCTAAGTAAAGTTTGCCAATCTAGGTGGTCGGTTGAATATTTGCCACTCTCAAGAAGATCTATAGAAGGTATAATTCCATCTTCATGTGCAAGACCCATATATCGTTGCTCAGAAGCAGTTATTTGACCATAAACCAAAGCAGCAAGTTTGTTCTTATTAGCTAAGGCATACAACAGCATTTGCGGCTCTTGGGGGCGATCTGAAAACCAAGTTTGAACACTAGCAGCCCCTGTTTTATAGTCAACTACTACAAGTTCACCACTCTCTAACTTATCTACCCTATCTATGCGAAAGTTAACTTTAACCCCACCCACCTCTATAAAACTATTAGCTTCTCTCTCCACAACTTCAAAAGCAGACTCTCGGCTACTTTCCACACCTAACCATGTTAAAATAAGTCGTTTTTGTCTTTGGGTCTCCAAAGCAAGGTACTCTTTAGAGTAGGAGTTACCACTTTTTAATGCAGCAAGATTAACTGCTTTATATGTCACTTTATAAACTAGAGAGTCTCGCTGAAGAAAGCTCATTCCAGCTAGTGTCTGTGAGTTACCAACTTGTTGCCAAAAAGATGCAAGGATAGCATGTGTAATCTCTCCACGTTGCCATGGAGCAAAACCCGAAGTTGGCTCGTCAAGAGCTTTTGCAGATAGACGAAATTTGGCAAATGCCGAGAAAGGGCACATAGCCTGACTTTTGATAACACCAGTACCGCCAGTTAGAATTGAGCTATCTGGCAGATGAGGTAGAGGGTTTTCTTCTCTTGCGGCCATGCCCTTTTTAGCCATGATAATATCTGCTAATTTTGGGTAGTTTGTTAAATATATATCTTTATTATCAACATCTTTTACAGACTCTATCAAAGGGCTTTTCTGGCATTGCATCTCACCTTCCCATTCATTGTAACTTACGATAATATTATTAGAGGAAGTTAGAATTTTTTCTGTAAGTCGTTTTGCATAGCTCAATTCACGTTGTGAAGATGAACGTGGTAAATTATGCTTTCTTTGAAAA
This sequence comes from Magnetococcales bacterium, assembly GCA_015231305.1. GTDB lineage: Bacteria > Pseudomonadota > Magnetococcia > Magnetococcales > JADFYX01. The sequence continues at coordinate 20,312 of JADGBW010000024.1, forward strand.
GAAATTGGTATAAATGGATTTGGTTCTGGAATTTTAGGCCAGTTTTGATCTGATAATCCTAAAACCCATAGATAATCAAAACGTTCACCTTCAGCTTCTAATACACCAAGTATTTGCACTACAGCTTCGTTTTCTACAGGTTGAAAAATTGTTGCTTTTACTAGTTGTTTTAGTTCATTAATAGCGCTAATAAGCGTAGTTTCTGGCAGAACTCTCTCTAAGCCTGAAAGTTCACTTAAAACTTTTCGCCAAGACTCAACCACCTGAAACTCTTGGCTATTTAAAGGTTTGTCTCCAGGCCACCCCACCACCTTTAATAGTTGATCAAAACTGTTAGCCCATTTTCCAGGTCTTTGAGTGAAGCCTTCTTGCCACTCATCACTAGATAAAAATTCTTTTAAAGCAGATAACTTAGAAACTAATACCGGGCTTATAGCTCCACCTTCCTGTATTAAATCTGCAATGCTAAGCTCCATAAAACCTTGTTTTCTTAATGCAGCATCCAACAAACCTCGCTCACCCCACTCAGCCTCACCCCCCCCAACATAAGGGGAATTTAATATTGTTCCCCACTCCTGCCAATTTTTGTTACCTATTGCTAGCTCTAACAATAATATACCATCGCTAATTATAGGTATTTCACTGAGGGAAGATCCTAGAGACAAATTAAAAAGTGATTGTTCAACAAAAGGGGCCTGTTGTGGACGGCCTGGATAAAAAGTTTCAGAAAAAACAGATAAAAACTGCCCTCGCAAACTCTGTAACTCTGGCACAATAATACCAATACTTACATCTTTAGAAGATGCATAGTTATTATCAGATATAGTTTTTTCAATTATTCCTCGCGCCCAATTAGCAGCAGCAATTATTTCTGTTTTTGTATCAGGAAAAGAGAGAGATACTACTTCAGAAATTGAGCCTTTTTGCTGCCACTTAACAACAGGAATACCTAACTTCTCAAAACTAGATAAAAGCCTTTTTTGGCTGGGTGGAATTTCATCAAACCCAGCAAGAATAATCCCTTTTGGTCTAGGCAACTTATCTACATTATTCGTTAAATATTCAACCATCTCTCCACGTGAAAGCCAACTATTACTATGGCATTTTTTTTTAAAAATATTACTCCATTTTACAAATGCCTTAGCATCTTCATTTCCCAACGTTTCAGACTCCGGCAACTTTAAGGACCAAGACCCAAGAAGATCCCAAGCTTGTTGCGCTCTATGAGCTGCACTATCAGTCCATAAAAGTGAGCCATGAACATTAGAGCCAGCAACCACCTGCTCCCAAACTATCTCCTCCTGCCTTGTTGTAAGAAGCGTTCTGTCAGGTATTGCTTCATCTAACAATGCTGCCCAGTTGCGCTCTAACCAAGGTGAAAAAGGCAGTATATCAGGTGATGACCAGATGATTTTACCCTCTTCACGTTGTTTATCTTCATATAATCTTTCTAAATATCTAGCCAGACGGCGATTTACAGTTAACACCACCCAACCATCTTCAATATGCAAATCCAACTCTTTTTTCTGCATTTTTTTATCGCCTTACTCTTTTTTTTCTCAAATCATTTTTATATATTCTTTGTTATAGTTTAACTAGAGATATGCATAGTTACGATAGCTCCTACAAATTTGTTATGCTATTTTGTTATATTCAATAAAATAAGAGCACCTGTTTAATCACCTTTTAAAGTCGATTTAAGGATATATTTTTTGCTACCCTGCTCTATTAAGTCAATATTATCAACTACATTAGTACTATTGCTATTAACAGTTCCAACTGCTAAAGCTATAGGTGATACTGCCAAAATATCATGGCAACCATTTATTGATGCCAGTTGGGGCTCCACTACCCCTTCCCAATTCCGCAATAGTGGTAAACTGTTTGATGAAATAGTAAAATCTGGCAAGAAATTACCCCACAATAATTTAAAGTTTATATGGGGCTTAGATAGAGTTGCCAATTTTTATAACAAAGCAGGAGACATTAAAAAAGAAGAGGCTTTTATCAGCCACTCCCTAAAGCTACAAGAGAAAAAATTTGGTAAAGACAATCCACTATTAGCCTCCCACCTCCAGAAACTAGCTAAAATATGGCAAAAACAACTTAAGCACAAACGTGCTGAAAAAGCTTTGGAACGTGCCTTAAAGCTAATAGAAAACAGTTATGGTAAAAACCATATATTAACTATAAATATTTTAAAAGAGCTTGTAAAAATAAAAGAAAAAAACGGGCAAACGAAACAAGCCCAACTATTAAACCAACGCGTGTTAAGACAGTTGACCATTGCAATACCAGCCACATCTACAGCTGTTGCAATTATTAATAATAAAGAGGCTCAGCTTATAAAAGTTGAAGATAATAAAAACAGACAAGTGGAGCTGCAACAAAAAGCCTTAAAATTATACATGAACAATAGAGGTCCATATCATCTAGCAAGAATTAACCTATTGTTATCTTTAGCAGATTCGAGCCAAAGAAATGGAAAATATGAAGAGACAATTGAATATCTTAAAAGTGCGTTGGCAATTTCAGAAAATTTAAAAGGGGCAGACCATCACGACTTGGTTGCAATACTTTTACAAACTGCCAAAAATTATCAATTTTTAAATAAACCAAACCTAGCACAGCCTTTTTTACAACGTTCTCTTTTATTAGAAGAGAAAAAACACAAAAACAGCCCTGATCATCACGAAATTGCAGTAATTATCTATAGTTTGGCGAATAATTATCGTAAAAACAAGCAGCCTGAGCAAGCTATCGCCCTTTACAACCGCACTCTAGCTTTACAGCAACAAAATTCACAATCATCTAAACTTATTGCAAAAACCCTTAACGGCTTAGCACAAACTCTGCAAGCCAAAGGCAATATTATTATGGCAGAGGATACTAACCGCCAAGCGTTAGAGATGTTTGTAAAAATTGAAGGAGCCGGTACACCGATGGCAACTACAGCACTAAAATATCACCGAGAGTTGATAAAAGAGTTAACACAAAAAATACAACCCGGCTTCATAATACCGACAAAATTTAGAGAACAAATAAGGCTATTACAAACAAGATTAAAAGCCCTAAAAATTAACCCTGGACCAATAGATGGTTACACCGGCCCTAGAACCAAAAAAGCCATAAATATATTCAACTCTCGTATTGGCCTACTTCCGCAAGATAAAGGCAAAGAGATACCTTTAACCGAGGTAATAGCTCACATTCCACCAATTATCAATTGATATTTATAACTATTTAAATTTGCTATATTATTTATATCTACAATGTAGAAAAAAACATCTGTTGGTCACAGCTACTCGTAAAAAAGCTCAATAACTCTTGCAGGCATTTTAAGTTGCTTGCTTATGTTATCTGCCATTTTTATGGCTGAATTTTTTTCTCGGTGGTTTAAACGTACTGAAAACCAGCTTTCGTTACCTTTTTTAAATAGGTGTACGTAGGGTTCCATACCTTGGGAAGATAGGGTTAACATTAACCTTTCTGCATTATCTCGCACTAAAAATGAGCCTATCTGTACCACAAATATTTTACCTGCTGATTTTAGGGTTTCTTCAGTAGTCAATGGTAATGGGGTGTCATCGAAAAGACCAATTGTATTCATAGTCTCTTCTGGTTTCTCCTTTTGAAATTTTGCTACAACTTCACCAAAGACCCTGTCCTCTTTTGAGCCAACTAAAAGAGGGGATGTAACAGGCATGGCTTTACGAGCTTGAAGAGGTTTTACACTTTTGAGAGTGGCAAAATAGCCTTTTCTTCTAGGAGATACATCAGGTGGGTATAAAATAATTTTTTGAACCTGATTTTTTTCTCTTTTGGGTTTAGGACTGCTTATTGCATTTTGATATTTAGGTATAACTTTTTGGGGCTTTCGAGCAGATGGTGTAGGCAAAGAGTAGATTACCTCTCTATCTCTTGGCTTTGGGTTCCAGACAACTCTTTTTGCTTGTGAAGGTAAAATCACCTGACGACTTACTATAGGAGATGCGTCCAACTCTTCAATGCTGTCTCCAATTATCGTTTCTCCCTCATCAATTTCTATGGGGGCTTTTAAAATTGGAGGTTGAGAAATATCTTCTGCACTATCATTTGGTCGAGATTCAGAAGCTTGCCTTGTTGGTGGGTTATCTATTTCTGAAACTTTATATCTTTCTGATAAGTCAGAATTTTGTGTGTTTTTTTGAGAAGAGGAAATATCAATTCTTGCGAATGTTGGAGATGTTTCTTCAAAATTAAAAATGTCACTAAAATATCCCACACCCACTACTACAGCAAGCACAGCAAACACTAATAATTTCGTACTTAATAATGGTGTGTTTCCAGATAATTCTGGCTCTTTTTGTTGTGCAGCTTTTACTAAAGAACGTGTAATAATCCAACGAGGCTTTAGTTTAATTAAGGCTAGGGTACGAGTTAATATTTGTTCTATTCTAAACGGATTACCTTGGGTGGCAGAATAAATATCAACCCAAGCAAACCAAGAAACCCTGATACTACGACCTATACTTTTTTTAATAAAAAAATGTATAAAATCTAGCACTTCAGATTTAGTAAGCGGGGTTATGTCACCAGAGCCGACAATCTCCTTGCGGATTATTCTAAATGGTTCACTTTCAAGACATCCCCATAGTTCTGGTCGTCCCACCAATAAAACTTGTACGGGTTTCATACCCTTAGCAGAAAATGGAATTAACAAAGAGAGAAGTTCAGCGTTTGCATCGGTTAACATATGAGCTTGATCGATAGCTACCAACAACCTTCGCCCGGTAGCGACTCTGTCTTCTAATGCGTCTAATAGCTGTTTATGGGTTATGTCTGGATCCAGTGGTGGTAGGTCACTTTTGCTTTTACCGCCATATTTAACAGCTGCCATTAGAGACTGTAGAAATTCATTTGCCCCTACGGTAGGATCAAGAATTTGCACCATATCTCGGTTGTCTGGCAATACATCTTTTAAACGGTTTAAAAAAAGGCTTTTACCAACACCAGCTTCTCCAGTGATAAGAATAACACCCTCACCCTGGACAATAGAGGTACGAAAGACACGCCAAACGGGAGCATGACTTCTAACCAAGAAATAAAGTCTTTTGCCAGGTCTTGGAGCAGTAGGTCTAGCCTTTCTCTTGCCAAGAATGCCTGAAGTTGCAGAGACTTCATGAGTGGTACTTGTTGCAATCACTCGTTAATCAACTATTCGGTTAAGGTTTTAATAGTTCTGAGACATCCCTATCTCACACAATTTGATAAGTTAACACAAACTAGGCTTAGCTCAAACGGATCTTTATATTAAAGTGTATTTTAAGTTACGATAATACATGTTATCGTAACTCAGTGCAGCTAAAAATCCCTATTTTATTAACACTATTTTATTTAGAAGAAGTTCTTCCATAAAGATCTTCAAAACGTACTATATCATCTTCTCCAAGATAACTGCCACTTTGCACCTCTATTAACTCTAAGGGGGTGCTGCCAGAATTTTCCAACCGATGTTTAACGCCCAAAGGTATATAAGTAGATTGATCTTCTTTCAACTCTATAACTTCATCGCCTCTTGTTACAGTTGCTGAACCTCCAACTACCACCCAATGTTCAGCTCTATGATGATGCAACTGTAGCGATAGCACTGCCCCTGGATTAACAGTAATAAGTTTTACCTGAAATCCTTTTGCAGCGGTTATAGACTCATAGGCTCCCCATGGACGAAAAACCTTGCGATGGCTTATGGTCTCAACACGCCTTTGATCTTTCAGCCTCTCAACAATAGCTTTAACTTTTTGCACTTGAGACTTAGGGGCAACAAAAACCGAGTCTGATGTTTCAATTACAACATGATCTTTTAAACCTACAGCAGCTACTAAACGGTGATTTGCATTTATATAACAATCAGAACTATCTTCTAGGCTTACGTCCCCTGTGACAACATTATTGCATTCATCTTTTTTACCAACATCCCACAACGCTGACCAAGAACCAACATCACTCCAACCTGCATCAAGGGGTATCACCACAGAATGTGTGGTTTTTTCCATAACAGCATAATCAATTGAGTCTTTAGGGCAACTACTAAATGAATCATTATCTAGCCTTAAAAAGTCCAAATCCTCTTCTGCCTGTTCTACAGCCTCATTGCAAGCATCTAAAATTTCTGGTGAAAATTTGTTTAGTTCTTCTAAAAATTTAGCAGCACTAAACATAAACATGCCACTGTTCCAATAATATTCACCAGACTCAACATATAAAGTAGCTTTCTTTATATCTGGCTTTTCAACAAACTCAGCAACACTAAAGCCATCACCAGCAATAATTTCAGCACCACGTTTAATATAGCCAAATCCTGTTTGGGGTTCTGTAGGCACTATACCAAAAGTAACCAGCTTACCTTCATTTGCCTGAGTTACCCCTAAAGCTAATTGGTTTTGAAATTCTGTAGCATTTTGGATGATATGATCGGCTGGTAAAACCAACAGTATAGAATCAGGGTCTTCTTTAATTGCAACTAATGCAGCACAAGCAGCAGCAGGAGCAGTATTACGGCCAATTGGTTCTAATATAATTGATTTTGGAGTTATTCCAATATTTCTTGCCTGTTGGGCTACTAAAAAACGGTGTTGTTTGTTACATATTATAAGTGGTGAAGATATGTTTTTAACACCATTAAGACGTTGTATAGTTGTTTGAAATAGTGACTCGTCACTGACAAGTGGAAGAAATTGTTTGGGATAGACATCTCTAGATAGAGGCCAAAGACGTGTCCCAGAACCTCCAGATAAAATTACCGGAACCAACTTTGCTTCACTCATCAATATTTCTCTCTAATTCACTCTTTAATTACGCCCGATAGATTTTTATATCATCAGCTTTAAATACACCACGAGGGTCTATAATTAATTTTGCGTTTTGTTTAATCATATCCCAATCGAAACGATCGTGATTTGTTGCCACCAAAATACAGTCATAGGAGTTAACCACTTGGGGGGTAAGGTTTATGCTAGACAATGTTATGGAATGAGCACGCATAACAGGTGTTACAGGCACATGTGGATCAGAATAGTCAACATCAGCACCTAATTCTTGTAATTTTTCTAACAACACAAAACTTGGAGACTCTCTTACATCATCGACATTTTTTTTGTATGCCAAACCTAAAACTAAAATACGCGACCCTCGTACAGAACGGGAAATATTGTTTAATGCTGATACTATTTTTCCTATAACAAAATCTGGCATGGCAGTGTTTACTTCTCCCGCCAATTCAATAAAACGAGTATTTAGACCGTATTCACGGGCTTTCCAAGTTAGATAAAATGGGTCAATAGGAATACAGTGACCACCTAAACCAGGGCCGGGGTAAAAAGGCGTATAACCAAAAGGTTTAGTGGAAGCAGCCCTAATTACCTCAAAAATATCAAGGCCCATTCGATCCGCTACTAGTTTTAACTCATTTACCAACGCAATATTTACAGACCGGAATGTATTCTCCAAAATTTTAACCATCTCAGCTGCTCCGGTTGAAGACACAGGCACAACAACATCAATAATTGTTTCGTATAAAGCTTGCCCCACTTCCATACAGTTTGGAGTTGTACCACCAACCACCTTGGGTATAGTTTTAGTTGTAAAATCTGGGTTTGCAGGATCTTCTCTTTCTGGTGAATAAATTAAATAAACATCTGTACCTACTGTGTAGCCAGCTTCAGAAATAGGTGGCAACATTTTTTCTTGGGTTGTTCCAGGGTATGTTGTGCTCTCAAGAGATATAACCTGTCCTTCATGCATGTGCGGAATTATTGTTTGCAAAGATCCAGTAACAAAACTAAGGTCTGGCTCCCTGTTTTTATTAAGTGGAGTTGGCACACAAAGAATTATCGCATCAACTCTATTTATTGTTGCAAAATCAGTAGTAGCCAAAAATGTTTTGTTATTTATAGCGGCTAAAAATGGTGCAGGGTTAATGTGTTCAATATATGCATCTCCTGCTGCTAGTTTAGAAATTTTAACAGGGTCAACATCAAAACCTACAACCTCAAACCCCTCTTCCATATATCTAAGAGCCAAAGGCAGACCAACATAACCCAGCCCAACTATGCCTATTACTGCTTTTTTTTGCTGTATTTTTTCTACTAAGATGTTTTTCATCTGTTTTTTTTATTAACTCCACAACAAAACAAACCAAATTTTACTTACGGTTATAATTTACTATATATATGCCATTTAGACAATCATACCACTCTTGCCAGCCACATACCTAACCAAACAGCAAAAACACATAAAACAACGCTAACAACAACATTAGCAAAGGCAACGGGGCTTGCCCCTCCCTCTATTAGGTTTAAGGTTTCAATTGAGAAAGTAGAAAAAGTAGTTAAAGCCCCAAGCCCACCAACCAAAATGGCCATTTTAAGATCGGGAGCAACTATGACCCGCTGGGTAAAAAAAATAAATAGAAAGCCCATTAACAAAGAGCCAATAACATTAACTGCCAAAGTACCCCAAGGAAAACCACGACCCAACCATTGATATACCCAAGAAGAGATAAGATAACGCAAGACTGCCCCTAGCGAACCCCCAATTGCTACATAAAAAATGGTCTTCATTGTTCGTGGGACCCCTTCAACTTTTGCCAATACTCTAACCGCCTTGCAATCTCTCGCTCATAGCCTCTTTGTACTGGTTGAAAAAATTTTTCATCTTTTAGGGTCTCAGGCATATAAACCTGGTTTACAACTCCCCCTTCATAATCATGTGCATAAAGATAACCTTTGCCATAACCAAGATCTTTCATCAACTTGGTGGGTGCGTTCAATATATGGGCAGGTGGGGATAATGGCCCATTTTTTTTTGCGCATTCTTGTGCCTTTTTAAATGCCACATAGGCACTGTTGCTTTTTGGCGCACAAGCAAGATAAATAACAGCCTGAGCTAAAGCAAGTTCACCTTCTGGTGAACCAAGAAAATGGTAAGACTCTTTAGCTTGCAAAGTAATAGCTAATGCTTGAGGGTCTGCATTGCCTATATCTTCTGATGCAAAACGAACCATACGTCTTGCTATGTATAACCCATCTTCACCACCTTCAAACATACGGGCCAACCAATAAAGAGAAGCATCAACATCGGAACCTCGTAAGGATTTATGAAATGCTGATATAAGGTTGTAGTGAAACTCTCCAGTCTTATCATATAAAGTAGCTCTACGATTTAAACTTTTAGTCAAATCATCGATATTAAGCAAATCACCAGCAGCTATTTTGGGGTTAGCTACCTCAATAAAAGAGTCCAACAAATTAAGGCTATAACGGGCATCTCCATCTGCTTGGTTGGCAATTTCTGGTAAAACTTCTGGGGCAAGGTTGATTTTATTTTGCCCAAAACCATTTTTTTTATCATCAATAGCACGTTGTAACAACAAAAGCAGATCATCTTTAACAAGTGGTTTTAACACCATTACCTGACAACGTGACAACAATGCGCCATTTAACTCAAAAGATGGATTTTCAGTAGTGGCCCCAATTAGTGTGATAGTTCCATCTTCTACAAATGGCAAAAAGGCATCTTGCTGTCCTTTGTTAAAACGGTGAATTTCATCAACAAACAGTATGGTTCCCTCACCACCAGAGTCCAGCTCGCCACGGGCTTTTTGCATCACTTCCCGAACCTCTTTTACCCCGGCTAACACAGCAGATAGTGCCTCAAAACGGTATTTTGTTTTATTAGCTATAACCCTTGCAATAGTAGTTTTGCCACAACCAGGTGGCCCCCAAAGAATTAAAGATGGAATACGGTTTTTTTCTAGAGTTGCATAAAGCAACTTCCCCTTTGCCGTTAGATGCTCCTGGCCTACTACCTCTGCCAATGTTTGAGGTCGCATCCTATCTGCCAGAGGCGAAGTTGGAGCGGCAAAGGCAAGCCGTGACATGTTAATCAGAATCTCTTGTAATTTTTAGATGACCAACAAGATCATATTCATAAGCTTCGGTTATCTCAATATCAACAATAGTACCAATTTTAGGTGAGCCATCGTTTATATAGACAACCCCATCAACGTCAGGAGCTTGCCCCATGGTGCGCCCTTCTAAAAGCCACTCGTTTTCATCGGAAACCCCACTGACTAAAACAGGGATGGTTTTACCTATATAAGTTGCTAATTTCTCTTGGCTAATGCTCTGCTGTAAGGCCATTAAGCTGTCTCGACGTTCTTGAGCAATTTTCGCTGGTATTTTATCTTCAAGATCATAAGCTGTGGTCCCTTTTTCATCGGAATAAGTAAATACTCCCACATGATCAAAACGTGTCTCTTTTATAAACTCAAAAAGATGCTGAAATTCTGCTTCACTCTCTCCAGGAAAACCAACAATAAATGTGCTACGAATTGTGGCATGGGGTATTTTTTTACGAATCCGCTTAATTAATTTATATACATCAGCCTCTCGTTCTGCCCTTTTCATACGTTTTAAAACAGCTGAATGGCTGTGTTGCAGTGGAATATCAAAATAGGGAAGTATATTATTATCTTCACTAATGATATTAAGCAGTTGGTCTGTAACCATTGTGGGATATAGATATAACAAGCGTATCCAAGCAAGGCCATCAATTTCTTTTAAGCCTTCTAACAGGTCCGCCAAACTTAACCTGCGGTCTAAATCTCTTCCATAAAGTGTGGTATCTTGAGAAACTAAATTAACCTCAACAACCCCCTGCTCTACCAAAGCAACTATTTCACTATCAATATCCTCAGGCTCTCTTGATACAAAGGCTCCACGTAACTTGGGTATAATGCAAAAAGCACAGGGGTTGTTGCACCCTTCCGCAATTTTTACATATGCGGTATGGGGCAGTGTTGTTAAAACTCGTGGAGCATCTTCGCCAGCTCCGGGATTGGGTTTAGCCACAAGTGGTGGTTGTGTATTAGCCTCTATAATAGGAATTAATTTTTCATATTCAGAGGTTCCAGCTAAAAGATCAATTTCGGGGATATCGTCAAGTAACTTCTCCCCATAACGTTGAGACAAACAGCCAGTAACTACAAGTTTAACACCAGGATGAGCTGCTTTAATTGCTGCCATTTCAGCAATAGCCTCGCGGGACTCCTCCTCTGCATCCGCCTTGAAACCACATGTATTTACCACCAACAAGTCAGCTTCGTCAGGGTCAGTAGTTAAGCTATACCCACCATCTAAAAACCGCCCGAGCATCTTTTCTGTATCCACAAGGTTTTTAGGACAACCCAAAGATATAACACCGACCAAACCACGTTTATTTGTTTCTGACATTTACTTTTTTATTCGTAACATATTAAAACTTATCTGAGACTTTGCCCAAAAAGCCAAAATAGTTAAACCTTTAGTCTCTAAAGTTAATATATTGTAATGGCATTTCAAGCTTAGACTCTTTCATAAGAGCTATAACACCTTGTAAATCATCTCGTTTTTTACCTGTTACCCTTACCTGCTCTCCCTGTATAGAAGCTTGCACTTTGGCTTTGCTGTTTTTAATAAGTTTTACTATTTTTTTAGCCAGCTCTTTATCAACACCTTGGCGAATAGTTACTTTTTGTCTAACCAAAGCACCAGATGCAGGTTCTAGTTCTGAAAAATCTAACACAGCAGGGTCAATTTTACGTTTTACCAGCTTGCCTTTTAAAACATCCATCACCTGTTCCATCTTATACTCATCATCACTTATAACAGTAATAACATCTTCTTCGCGCTCAATAGAGCTTTTAGAGTCTTTAAAGTCATAACGTGTTTTAATTTCCTTTGCTGCTTGATTAACAGCATTATCGGCCTCTTGCATATCTATTTCTGAAACAATGTCAAATGAGGGCATTTTTACTCTCTCCTAGTTAGTTTGGTTATTGCCATCGTCTTCTATTAAGTCAACACCAGCGGGCAGCAAAAATTGGAATCTATCGGTTTCTAAAGATTTATTATAACGCATTTTTAAAAAAGTAAACCGAGAGTAATTACCTAGTGAATCCAACAAGGTTAAATTAAGAATTTCATTTTTATTGGGGTGTAGGGTTAAAATAATCTCCTGAACTGACCCCTCCTTTATGGGAACCATTCGCACACTAGGAAGCTTCCAAATTTTGTCTTCGGTTACCGTTAATACAAATGTCTCACTTAAGGGTTTATCTGAAACAAAAAATGCAGCAGGTGTATCTTCTAATACACTGGCATTTGTTTTGGTAACTTGGGCTAAGTCTACCTCATAATAGTAGACCGCTTTACCATCAGATAGAATCATCTGTTCAAAAGGGTCTGTGTAGTCCCATCTAAACAGGCCAGGGCGTTTAGCTGAAAATCTTCCCTTACTTAATGGCGGGGAATTACCATCGGCCTCCTCTACCTGTTGGGTAAATTCAGCGTCTATGGTTTGCAATTTATCAATAAATGAGTTCAATCGTAAAATAGCTGGGTCAGCAGGCTTTGCATTGGCTACATCAAATGTCAAAAAAACTACAACTATAAAACAAAAAAAAGTTCTACCCAAAAACTTAGCAGGGCCATTTGGTTTTGATATCATAATTTAATCCTTGTATCCATATTAGTTTGGCATAAATATAGCAGCGATTCTTACTAGAAGCTACTCGCAAGGATTAAAGAATTTGATTTTAAAAAAATATACAGGCGTTCATTAAGGCTATAACCATGGACCTAAAAACTAATCGCGATAGAAGATATGACCATAGCTTGGATGAAAAAATATCATCAAAGCAAGGGGCAAAGAGCGTGATATCACAAAATTTTGCTATGGATTTAAACCATTTAAACAAACTGTTAGAAGAGTCTGAACCAGAGTTGCAAGAAACGTTAGAGTCACTCTCAAATTGGTTAAATACATTTATTTCTGTAAAATTAGTAGCATATTGGAACCCAAGAACCACTTTTAGCCACCTATGCTGTAGAGACAAAGAAGAGAGCAGCAAATATTTAAGGGAAAAATCTCAGGCTATTATAGATGGTCCTCTGCCGAGAACTCGACACTGGCGACAAGAAAATTGGCTATTTCACCTATGGATTGGTAACCCATTAGATAAGTGGGACCGTATTTTGGTGGTGGAAAGCGGGCAAGGCATGACCATAAATGACTCTAACAAGCTAATGGAGAAGACTTTAGATATCCTCCATAAGCCTCTTAAAAATGCACTTAAGAGTTGCACTTAATAAAGTGGATATAAGGTAAAATTATGAGGCATTCTGCTTAAGAAGTATGCGAGCTTGGGAAAAAACACCAGCATCATACTGACCTGTTGCCCGTTTTTTGACAACATGTTCGACAAATGGCTGGCGAACTTCTGGCGTTACAGAATAATTGTTAGCTATTCCTCCTGCTAAATGACCAACATTAGATAGTGATAGATGAAAAGCATCACGGCTCCATCTACCATTAACCAGCTTTTTTTCTCCAGCCCAAGCTTTAGAGTTGTTATGGCTGTTATCAATAAAAAAGCTCTTACCAGACCTATTATAAAAGGCAGATATTTTTTCTTGGCCAGAATCAAGAAGAGAAGTAGTAGCTTTATTTAAACCTGCAAAAAGGGTTTTTGCTTTTTGCGATATAACTAAAACAGACGCAGGAGCAGGCCATTTTTTTATATTTGCAGCCAGTTTTGCTTGAAATGATGATTCAAGCTTAGCTAACTCCTCCACCCTATCGGTCAAACGATGGTAAAATCTCTGTGCAAAACCAAAAATTTTCGGCACTGAAATCATAGTGCTTACCTCCTATAAGTCTAGTATCAAACCTTAGACATTTATTAGAGTATAAACTACTAACAAGCAAAAAAGGAAATAAATATCATAATTCTGACTGTTGGAAGTGCGCACAAGGGTTCTTTATACTGTTTTAACTGGCAATAATTTAGCAGACATTAAAACTCAATAATATAATTATAATACAAAGAGTTAAACATAACTGCCACATAAAAAAAATATTTTTTATACCAATATTTTTTATACAAACACTTATAATATTACCAGGCAAATTCAATTGCATTTTTTACCAAAAATGAGTATTATTTGAACATAAATGAAGTTTTAGACTCAAATGATTTATTAGAGGTCAATTTAAGACTAAATCATTTTTAATGTGTCTTTTTTGTATAGGTGGTAAATTATGGCTGAGTCTCCACAACAAGTCTCAAGTTCTTCTAGCTCAGAAAAACAGGCTCTTTCCATCAAAGCCATGGAGAGAACTAAGGAGTTAAAGGCTAAGCGAGATAAAATAAATGAAGGCCAAGATAGTAAAGAGGCTGACTTTAAACGTATAGTAGAAAAATCTCCTAAAATTAGTGACTTTCCTAACTCCACAAAAGTTAAAATAAGCCGTGAGCTATCTAACTTAATGGCTGAAAAAAATAATTCTAAAAAGGTAGACCCAGGTATAGATGAAGAGGTAGTTGAACGACATACTCAACAAAAGCCACAAAGTGTAAAACCTGATACTGGCTCCACTTCAGATGCTTTTTTTCAACGTATGGCAAGTTTACAAAATGAAGATAACCACACAGCCAGAGACTCACTACAAGGCAGAATAAAACTATCTCCACCCACCCGTAGCATTGATATTGTCAGTTAAACGGCTTTAAGAGCTATGCGCGTAACTATTCTTGGTAGTGGTACAGGCATTCCCTCTCTTAAGCGTTGTTGTGCTGGGTATCTTTTACAAACTACCGACAAAAAATATCTTATAGATTGCGGAACAGGGATTCTGCGTCAGTTAGAAAGAAATAAAACCAGCTTCAACTGCCTTGATGCTATATTTATAACCCACACCCATTCTGATCATATAGGCGACCTTACAGCATTGGTTCATGCCTTACGCCTACCAAACCTACCACGCTCCAAACCTTTACACATTTATGGTCCGCCTGGGTTTATCGACTTTTTCAAAGCTATAGTTCAGCCTGTAGCCAAGCCACCGACATTATTTCCATTTTTTGTAGAAGAAGCACCACTATATTGGCAAAAAGACGGAATAAACATACAAACCTGTAACACCATACACTCAGACCGCTTTAAAAGTGTTGCTTATAGGTTTGATGAATTTAATAAATCTGTAGTGTTTTCGGGTGATTGTGACTTTGATGATGAAATAATTAATCTAGCCCAAAATACAGACCTATTTATTTGTGACTGCTCTACACTAGCAGCAGGAAAAATACCCGGTCATCTCAGCGCAATAGAAGTAGGAGAAATAGCTCAACAAGCCCAAGTAAAACAGTTAGTACCAACTCACTTCTACCCCATAGAAGGCCCAGACAGCCTTAGAGCAGATGAATGCGCACAAATTTACACAGGACCAATTACCTTGGCAGAAGATCTTTTAATGATTATCGTATAGCGTCCCTAAAGTTATCCTAGAAACGGCAGCTGGAAGTGCT
>JADGBW010000228.1 GCA_015231305.1 Magnetococcales bacterium
ACAACTGCCGTTTTTAGGTTAAAATCTAATTGTAAGCTTACTTCGGTTGTTAGTGTTATAATAGGTCATACTGTGAAAGCTTGTTGCTTTTAATAAGAGCCTTGATTGAGTCTACATAAGCTTTGCCACGCTGAGAGTACGGAATTAACATATCTCCCAGTTTCATTCCAGTTAAAGGTTTTTGCTCGTTGCGTAGTTGTTCTCTTAGTTTTCGTAAGGGGGCATATGCAGGATGTGTGTTAATGTTAAGAAAGAAGGCTCGTACTGAATCCCTAACTGAGTGATATCGTGCTACCTCATGGGTAAGGTTTTTTTCCCTTCGTAAAGGAACAATGCCGCACCCTTTATTATAGCACCATTGACCAAAGAGATTATTACCTTGCCTGGCAAACCGAGACCCTCCCCAGCCAGACTCGTTTGCACCTTGAGCCAGCACAAGAGATGGAGGTAGAATATCTACTGACCTTAACAGAGCTGTAAAAAATTCTGGTTCATAGGGATGGCGCTTTGGAGAAAGTCCATAATCTCTCGCTAGGCTCTTTAACCAAATTATGTCACTTGGCAGAAAATTTTCTTTATTTTTGCCCTGTTTTTGAAAAGACAAAATATTGTCTCTCAGTGCATTTATCCTGTTGTTTTCTAACTCAACAAACTCAAGTAGCCATGCGAAAAATTTTCTTTTTTTAAGCTTAACATCCCTTATTGATGCAAAGTCAGGAATACTCTCTATAGAGTCTGGCAACATTGCAGTTTTAGATCGTAAGGTTGAAAAAACTTTTTTAGGAATTGTAGAAGTGGTTTCAATATTTGGACTAAGTTCTTTTTCTTTATTATAGATATCTGGTGTCTCACCTTTAACCATAGGTTTGGCATTTGTACGAATTTTAGTTGGGCAACAAGTTGGTTTTTCAGGGGAATCAAAAATAACCGTAGATTCCTTATTGCTAACGTTATTGCTAGCAACCTTAACAGGTAATTCAACATTTTGTGCTAGTGATGCTTTAACAACTGACAAATCAAGGTTAACTGGAATAATAGCTATGGGGTTGATTATCGCTGGCTCTTTGGTTATAAGTGTGTTCTGTTGTTTTTTATCAGTTACTTTTAGTATGTAATAACCAATAAACAAAGCAAAAAGTAGAAACCCTAAACCTAGTAATGGGGCTTCTTTTATGGGCAAATATCGACGTAAACTCATAATCTCATTTTTCAAAACTTTTACTTACTCAATATTGATTATTTCTAATAAAGCAGGATAACCAGAACAGATTCTATCTATATTACCAGCTACATAAATATTGTCCAATGATCAGTTCACATACTCAGCTCTATACTAGTGGCGCGTAGACATCCTCTCCCACTACCCTAAATATTTGATATAGCTATCAAATGCTCTAAATAAAAATGGTAATTATTATAATGGCAATTAGTCGACTAAAATAAAAACATCATACCTTAAAATAATAAAATATTATTTCTTTACAGTTCAACATCTCTAACGATAATATCGCATTCATGGAATCCATATTTATTTTATTTATTATGCTCATCTTGTCAGGTTTTTTTTCGGGGGCTGAGACGGCTCTTACTACCATTACGATAACTCGAGTTGAATCTCTTGTTCGTGAGAAAAAAAGGGGTGCTGCATCACTTCACAAACTCAAAAATGATACTGACCGAATGCTAATAGCCATTTTAATTGGCAATAATTTAGTAAATATCGGTGCATCATCCATGGCCACTGTTATGGCAACAGAACATTTTGGTCATATGGGCCCGGGTCTAGCAGTTGGAGGGCTAACACTTTTTATTCTTATCTTTGGAGAAATAACACCAAAAACCTTTGCCGCCCGGTCTAGCGCCCCTATAGCTCTTTTTGTAGCACCAATCATAGAATTATTTGCACGCTTGGTTTTCCCTCTAGCCTGGATTCTTGGTAAATTTACCGGATGGCTGCAACTTTTTAGTAATGCTAAAAATGACCCTATTGTTACCGAGTCAGAACTCATAAGTTTAGCTACTCAAGGAGCTGCCGAGGGAAGTATTGAAGCTGATGAACAACTGATGATTCAACAGGTTTTTGCTCTGGATTATCTAAAAACTGGTGATATTATGATTCCCAGAAATCAGATATTCTCTATGAATGGTAACCTACCTCTTAGGGAGGTGTTACATGAGTTAATAGAACAGCCCCACTCTCGCATACCACTACATGACGGTGATCCTGAAGGTGTTAGTAAGGTACTTTATTTACGTGAGGCTCTCTCAGAGTTGGCATGTGGAAACTTAGATAAATCTCTCTTTGATTGCGGCCATGAACCAATCTTCGTTCCTATAAATCAGCCTGTAGACTCATTACTTGATCAACTAAAAGATGATAAACGCAGGCTAATTCTAGTTGTTGATGCATTAGGCTCACTTCAAGGGCTTTTCACTATTGAGGATATTCTTGAAGAGCTTGTTGGAGAAATCCGCGATAAAAAAGAAAAACTAATTGCAACAAAAATCCAAACTGATGGAAACAACCTTTTAACCCAAGGCAGCTTAGAGTTACGAATTTTAAGGTCACATCTTGGTCGAAAATTGTCTGGTAAAAATACTGACACAGTAAGTCAGTGGATCATCAATAATGTTGCTTATATACCAAAAGTTGGCGAATGTTTTAAATTAGATGGGTTGGAGATATGCATTGTAAAAGGAAGTCCACGAGCTATCGACGAAGTAAAAATTACGCTCCCCAATATCAAAAAAGAAAAAAAGGAAAAAAAAGATAAAAAATTAAAAAAAGACAAGTAATTACTACAAGCTATAATTTGCTAGATTTTAAGTTTAAACTGCATATTAGACTTTAATCTTGCACATAATTTTGCAGTGTCCATTCAGCAAAACTAAATGCACTTGTAAAGGCTGGAGATATACTATTTAAAATATGTATAGATTTAAAACCTTTAAGTACTTTAAAATCCATTTCCAAACGATTATCTTTTTTATTGTATAGTTGTGGCCTAATACCTACTTTTCCGCTTGCAATCAAATGTTTGGTACGTAGTTTTGGGATAATTTGCTTAGCAGTATTTGTAAAAACTTTTTTTAACAAATGTCCAACCTCTTGCATAACATGTAGCCTAAACCCCTGTTTATTTTCCTTATAAAGTCGAGCAAGGTCTAACAGCACCCGACTACTTTCAATATATTCAATGCCATGAAAAATACGGTAATGTTCTCGACCCAAAGCAGGCATAGCCGATGGGCCTATATAAATAGTACCATCTATGGAGCGGGTGAAGTGAATGCCCAAAAAAGGCATTTCAGGATTTGGAATGGTATATATCAGCCCTGTAACATTGATATTTGAACTAGGAGAAAGTTTATAATAACTCCCTCTAAACGGTAACATTACATACTCATGACCAACACCACACCAATGGGCAACCCGATCAACATAGGCTCCGGCAGCATTCACTAACAATCCATACTCAATACGCTTTTGCTTCGTATTCAAATAAGCCTGTTTGGAATCTATATTTTTAATAGTTTGATTATACAGAATTTGGATATTTTTA
>JADGBW010000229.1 GCA_015231305.1 Magnetococcales bacterium
CATTACCGATATTGTCTCTTTGAGTGAGCGGTTGGAGAATTTGCGCTGATGAGTTCTGGTCCTGCGTTAGTACAAAACCCTCCCCTTATAGAGTTGGGGAGAAGGTTTCTGTCTGCTGTTGGAACTTGGTATAATTTAGTACTGTTTTTAATTTTTATGGCGGGCAGCCTTTATGTCCGCCCTCTTTTTGCAGCCACCGAAGGTGGTGATAATGCATTGGCTGGTGAAGTGGCGACCAAACAACAACCCATAGATCTTTTACAAGAAGGGTTGGAGGTAGCAGGCTATCTTCTTATACTCATGGTGTTTGCTGCTGCAGTTATCCGTTTAGGCAAGCGGTTTCAACCCCGTGTAGGGGCAAGTGGTTTGATTCGTGTTGAAGATGGTCATAATTTATCCCCTGGTGTTGGGGTTCGTCTTATAAGTGTAGGGTCACGGGCTTGGTTAGTTGGTGTAACCAAAGAACGTGTATCTCTGTTGGCTGAGATGAGCCAAGAGGACATGCAAACAGCCAAGGAGGGTTCTGCGTGAAGAGTTTGGTAGTTCGTTCCAGTTTTTGGCTGGCAATCATAATTGTTCCTATTATACTTTTTTCAAGTTTACAACCCCTTTTTGCTGCTGATATTACCCTTCCAGGTGTGAAATTTTCAACAGGTGAAGCAGTTGGCTCAGCAGAACCCGATCAAGTAGGTACTGGTCTGCAAATCCTTGCGTTTTTAACTCTATTCTCCTTAGCTCCAGGCCTTTTGGTGATGGTTACATCGTTCACCAGAGTTGTGGTGGTTCTCTCATTTGTGCGTCAAGCCATGGGCTTGCAAGGTCAGCCTCCCAATCAGGTTCTTATCTCACTAGCTCTATTTATCACCTTTTTTGTTATGGGTCCGGTTTTTGATAGGGTCTATGATAATGGCCTTAAGCCTTATTTTGATAAGGAGATAAACGAAGAGCAAGCTTGGGATAGGGTAGCTGCACCGATAAAAAGCTTTATGCTGCGTCAGACAAGAGAGAAAGATTTAGAACTATTTATGCGGCTTTCTGGTGCTACAAAGGCACAAAGCCCAAAAGATGTACCTCTACGTCTGGTTGTTCCAGCTTTTATGGTGTCTGAGCTAAAAACCGCCTTTCAAATAGGCTTTATGATATACCTGCCATTTCTTATAATCGATATGGTGGTTGCTAGTGTCGTTATGTCTATGGGTATGATGATGCTACCACCTCTAGTTATATCTATGCCGGTTAAGTTGATACTTTTTGTTTTAGTTGATGGTTGGGCATTAGTTGTCGGCTCCTTAGTGCAATCCTTTAAATAGTGCATTCTTAGGGTATCCCTTGCAATGCAACCTCCACCTATTACGCAAAAGCATTTAACTGCTGCATTAGATCTTTGCTGCACCCATCCCGAAAATGTGCAATATCTTTATGACCTTACTGATCTTTTATGTAAGGCCAAACAGTATGATATTGCCAGCTCTACCCTAAATACATTTTTACCAATTCATGAAAAACATGCTGGCATCCATGAATGGTTGGGAAGAGTGGCTTATTTAGAAAAAGATTATGTTAAGGCGATACCGCACTTTGAAAATGCTCTACATAGAGATGCAACACGTGTTAAATCTTTAAAGCTCTTGGGGTTATGTTATTTCACTAGAGGCGACTTTTTAGCTGCGATAGAAAAATTCAGAAGCTTTTTGCTAATTCAGCCTGATGATCAACAGGTTGAAAACTGCTTAGGCGTAGCTTTAGCTCAAGTTGGACAGGCCCAAGAGGCTATTGATGTTTTGCAATGTTGTGTTGAAAAATATCCCCAAGCTTTAGACTCCATTACAAATCTAGGAGATGCCCTATCTATAACAGGGCACACAGAAGAGGCAGCTAACTGTTACCGCCGCGCAATAAAGCTTAATCCGAGCTATGGGCAAGCCCACTCTGGGTTGATGTCCTCTATAAAATATAGTGATGTCGAGCATCCAGACCTTATTTTAGCTCAAGAGGTGGTTGATAAAGGTGGTTTGAGTGAGCACGACGAGGCCGGGCTGCGATTTGCACTAGGTAAAGCTTATAACGATTGTAAGGGGTTTGATGAAGCTTTTGCCCAGTATAAAAGGGGTAATGAGATCCGCAAACAAATGGGCAAGGTTATTGATAAAAAAGTATATGCTGTCTATTTTGAGCGTATTAAAAAAGCCTTTAGCCCTGAGTATTTAAAAAAAATATCTCTTGTTGGCTCTCAGACAGAGCGACCTGTTTTTATTGTTGGTATGTATCGCTCGGGCACATCACTGGTAGAGCAAATTATCTCCAGCCATCCAAAAGTATTTGGAGCTGGGGAGCTAACATGGCTTAGTCAATCAACAAGCAAGCTATCGCAAAGATACAACTTAGAAAAAATATATCCAGAAGCCATAACCCTGCTAACCCAAGCAATGGCTAAAGAGCTTGCAGATGAGTTTGAAGCAGAGCTTTTACGTATTGCAGGGTCTAAAGAATACAAGCTGATATCAGATAAAATGCCCCATAATTATCTATATCTTGGCATGATAAATATACTTTTTCCAAATGCAAGAATAATCCACTGCAAACGCCAACCCCAAGACGCTTGTTTGTCTATATATTTTCAAGACTTCACAAGCAACCTAAGTTATACAAACGATCTTGCTGATCTCGGTTATTATTACTCTCTATATGCCGAGATGATGGACTATTGGCAAAATAACCTAAGCCTGCGTTTTCATGAAGTAAACTATGAAAGTTTAGTATCCAACCCCGAACAAGAGACCCGCAACCTAATTGAATTCCTAAACCTACCATGGGATAATAAGTGCCTAAAACCCCACAAAGAAAAACGTACAGTAAACACAGCCAGCCACTGGCAAGTAAAACAACAAATACACACAAAATCCAAACAACGCTGGAAAAACTACGAAAAACATCTGCAACCTTTGATAGACAGCCTTGGGAAATATCAATAATAAACTCTCGAAGGTTTTAACCTTAAGTGTGTAGCCACCTTGGTACTTGCTGGGGTTTTAAAAATTTGTATTTAAAGGATTAATTCTTTTTTTGTGTGTACCATGTCAGTACTTAAGAAACTCTGAAAGAAAATACATATATGACAGCGACCATATCATTACATTTAAGGCTGTTTAATGGCTTCTGTTAAGATGTAACAATAAAAATAGCACGCCATTCCCAAGGAGGTAGTAATCTAGCGTAACAACGTTGAACTCTCTGGATTTGCGCAATCGCGACAATGGCAGATTTTTGTTGGTTTTGTAGTGAATATTAATTGGATTATAATCACAATAATACAAAAAGTTAAGTATTGTTATTGCTGGATTCTTAGAGTTTAATCCAGTAATAACAATATATTTAAATCTTACCACTAGTTAATTCTAAGCTATTTAATAAATTGTAGTTAAAGTTATCTTTTATATTGTTGATTAATAATTATTAGGTATCTAATTGTTATGCATCTTGAATTTGGAGTTGTTGACTTTGGTGTGGGTTCAATATACAAATGTGCATAGTTTTGAATTGTTT
>JADGBW010000108.1 GCA_015231305.1 Magnetococcales bacterium
GCTAGGTGAATCAATAGGTTGCGCTAGGTGCGTGCTTACAACTGCCGTTTCTAGGTTTAAGGATCACATACGGACAGTATGCTCACCTGAAAAATTCAACCTGCGCCTTGTTCTGACAACCCCTGGAACAACCTTTCGGCCACTCTTCATGAAATATCCTGGCTAGTAGTTAACTTGTCGCGCAACATCTTGGTTAGGTCAATCTAGGTTCAACGCTGCATATAAAATTTACGTCTCTCTGTGGTGAACTTTTCAATGGCGTAACGCAGCATTGTTCGGGGCATGGTTTTGGCGTGTTTGTTTAAAAATTTTTCTAAGGTTTTTTGATCTACTTTACCAACTTCTCGTAAGGCCCAGCCTACGGCTTTTTGCATTAGGTCGTGGGGGTCATCAATTAGTTTTTCGCTTAAGTTCAATGTATCAGTAAATTCACCATTATTGATAAATGTCATGGTAGCTATTATGGCTATGCGTCTGTCCCATATGTTTGTTGAATCAGCCATATGATATAATATAGCTCTTTTTTCTTTGTGTGCTAAAAGGTAATTCCCAACAATTTTATGGGCTGAGCTATCTACTAGATCCCAATTATTTATACCTGCTTTATAGTCTAGGTAAAACTGAAACAGCTTCTCTTTTTCCTTGAGAGACTTTGCTTTTTGATATCTGTTTACCAGAATTATCACAGCAGTTAATCTATGCTCATGAATTGCACTTCTAAGTAGCTCTTGTATGCCATTTAGGGGGAGTGTTTTATACTGCTGTGCTACTTTTCTTTGTACTGGCACACGCACCCCAATAAACCTGTCACCTTCACCATATTGACCTTTTGCGGTTTTAAAAAATTTTGCTGAATGGGCGGCTATCTCCACGTTACCTAAGGAGGCAAGCTCAGCTTTAATTTTAGCAACTGTCATGGCTTATCCTTTCTCGATACGTTCTCGTAAAAGTTTTGCTTACAAGCTTGTATCTTTAACCTAATATATGTTAGGTATAAAAGCAAGCGAATAGTATCAAGCTAGAAGGTATCTTAATAATGGCTGAAACAACATCTACACAAAAGCGTTTTTTGCAAAAAGTTAGCTCTTTTACCGCGAAGCATGGCATTCCTCCTACTATTCAGGAGTTGGCAGCAGAGCTTAATATTAAGGGGTCTAGTGTGTATGAGCAGGTGCAAAGGTTAAAAGCAAAAGGGGTGTTGCTGCATGAGTCTGGCAAAGCCCGTTCACTTAGGGTTGTCAACGACCTACAAGATACTGGGGCAGTGGAAGATGTCTGCCGTGTTACAGAGATATTTGCCGCCGAAGATGGCCCCAAGCAGCATATACCGTTGTTTTCATCTATGGTTCCTGCTGGTTTTCCCTCTCCAGCTGACGATTATATAGAAAACCAACTTGATTTAAACCAATATCTTATCAACCATCCGGCAGCTACATTTTTTGTTCGGGTTTCTGGCACGTCAATGACCGGGGCTGGCATTAACCATGGGAGTATTTTGGTTGTGGATCGCTCTTTGGAGCCAAACCACGGGGATATTGTTGTTGCGGTTATCCATGGTGAGCTTACAGTTAAACGTCTAAAGAGAGAGGCAGATGGTAGGGTGTTTCTTGTACCTGAAAACCCTGACTATAAACCTATGGAGCTTACCCAAGAGATGGAGGTAACAATCTGGGGCGTTGTTACCAGTGCGGTGCAGGAGTTTCGCAAACAGTGAAAAACCTAGATTCGATAGATGCATCTACTGCCCATGTACCACCAACTACTGAGGCAATGTTTAAAGTGGCACTGGTAGATTGTAATAACTTTTATGCATCTTGTGAGAGGGTGTTTAATCCACGCTTGGAAAATCGGCCTATTATTATCTTATCCAACAACGATGGCTGTGCTGTGGCCCGTTCCAACGAAGCAAAAGCTTTGGGTATTCCCATGGGTGCTCCCTTTCATAAAATCCGTGATATTGTGCAAAAACATGATGTTCAAGTGTTTTCATCTAACTATGAGTTATACGGTGACCTATCATCTCGTGTAATGCGTACACTGGAGGATATGGCGTTTGATATTGAAATTTACTCTATAGATGAAGCGTTTCTTAATTTTAGTGGTTTTTCTTTGTTAAACCTTGATGCCCACTGCCATAAGATAAAAAAAACTGTGGTGCGTAATACGGGAATACCAGTATCTATAGGTATTGGTCCCAGTAAAACCTTAGCGAAAATTGCCAATAGGCTGGCTAAAAAAAATCCTAGAACAAAAGGTGTTCTCGATATTTCAGAGCCACGATTAACCAAAAAAGCACTGGATATATTGCGGGTAGGGGATGTGTGGGGAGTTGGTTCGCGGTGGGCAAGAAAGTTGGAAGATTATGGAGTTAAAAATGCAGCCCAACTGCGAGATGCTGATCTGCGATGGATAGAAAGAAAATTTAATGTTGTGTTAGGCAGAACAGTTTTAGAGCTACGTGGTATTCCATCTATTGGTTTTGATGAATCCCCCAAATCCAACCAGTCCATAACTTCATCACGTTCGTTTGGTAAAAAAGTTACTGCAATATCTCAGCTAAAAGAGGCCGTCGCAAGTTACACTGCTAAAGCTGCGGAAAAACTCCGGGCAAAAGGGCTTTTAACCAACGTGATATCGGTTTTTATAACAACCAGCCGTTTTTCCCCTGCTGATAGCCAATATCAAAACTCTGCATCAATAACTTTGCCAGAAGCAACCAGCGATTCGGCTATGTTAATACACTATGGGTTTATAATTTTAGACTCAATATATCGCGATGGCTATCGCTATCATAAAGCAGGTGTTATGTTGCTGGATATTGTGCCGATACGGGGTTATCAACAGTCTCTTTTTAGCGACAGTGCTAAACGGGCCAAAAGTAACAAGCTTATGGAGACAGTGGATTTATTAAATAAAAAAATGGGTAGTAATACGGTACGTTTTGGCGCGCAAGGGATACAGCACGAATGGCGCATGCGCAGAGAACGGAAATCTTCAGCGTACACCACATGCTGGAAGGAAATTCCAGTTATACAGGCCATTTGACTTTATAGCAGGCCAAAACACGAAGAACAAAAAACTGTAACTCAAGCAGAGTTATGTTCTAAAACTTTATGTTGATCTGCCTCTCATCATCTTGATTAGAACTCAACGCCGAGATCGCAAAACGAACTTGAACGCTCTGGTGCTATCAAAAAGAGGAAAAACCTCAATACTGTTTTTTTCCAGTTATTAACCTTATCGGCTAAAACATCTGAAGGATAAGGCTTTTTTGCATTTGGTTAATTAACAACCAACAATTGCTGCAATGCAATAACGGCTAGAATGTAACAGTATGTGACGGCTAAGGCAATGGAAAATTTTTGAAAAAAATAAAAAAAATTTTTTGGTGAAAAAAACATAATATTCTTAACGATATTTAGTCACCTGATTAAGATAATTTTGTCCTTTAAATCAATAAAAAGCCTGTCTGGATGGGTTAGGCTATGATAAAAAGTAAATAAGTGGCAACTCTACCTATTTTCCATAGTTAATTTATTGGAGTCTGGCTACAATAGAGTATTTACTAAATGGAATAATTTTGGGTTATGGTCTCTTAAGGTTGCAAAACAGTGACATCTCTTTCCTATTATTAAATAACGAAAACTTTTTTTTATCTTTTTTAGTACTCCACATGTGAGATATGTACATCATGAATAAATCTATTTTTTCTGCCATTGCTATTTTGCTTTTGTTGGTGGCCTGGATGTTATCAGGACCAAGCGCAAAAGCTGGCGCGTCTTCCCAAGATGGTAAAGCAGCCAAAGAAGTGGTTAAACCAATTATGAAGGTAAAGGTTCATATCACTCGTGGGGAGGATATGGAGAGGTTTGTTACTGTTAAAGGGCAGGTTGAACCA
Organism: Magnetococcales bacterium; assembly: GCA_015231305.1. Lineage (GTDB taxonomy): Bacteria > Pseudomonadota > Magnetococcia > Magnetococcales > JADFYX01. Next base: position 3,899 of record JADGBW010000108.1, read on the forward strand.
CTAAGAAGTGTTACAATTAAAGCTGAAACTCAGGGGAGGATAATAAAACTACCTGTTAATAAGGGAGTGCGAGTGGCAGCAGGAGATTTGCTAGCTGAATTGTCTATGAATGACCGTAAGGCACGTTTGAGTGAGGCTAAAGCTATGGTGGTTAGTGCTGAGAGAGATTTAGCAGTGACTAACAAATTGGTAAAGCAAAAGATAAAGGCAACCAACCAGCTTAACTCTGACGAAGCAAAACTAGCAGCAGCAAAAGCACGGTTAGAGCAAATCCGTTGGGAGATAGGTAACACCGTTATAAAAGCCCCTTATGCTGGGGTGTTAAACGAACGACCTGTGGAACTTGGAGCATTTTTACAGGTGGGTGACCCTGTGGGAACCATTGTCGATGATTTAACTTTGTTGTTAACCGCGCAAGCATCGCAACTAGCTGTGATTGAGCTAAAGTTAGGGCAGAGTGTAGAGGCAACCCTTATTAACGGAGTAGTTTTAAAAGGTGTGTTGAGCTATGTTTCTACCATAGCCCAAAAAGGTACTCGCAGCTATCGTATAGAGGCCAGGGTTGCCAACCCTAAGCACCTTGCTTATACAGGTCTCTCTGCCACATTAAAACTACCCGTTGGCAAAACTGTTGCACATAAAATTTCCCCTTCTGCTTTGGGTTTAGATGCCCTTGGGCGTTTGATTGTTAAGGGGGTAGATAAACAGAGCACTGTTATGGTTAAAACTGTGGAGCTGTTACGCCGCGAGCGGGATAGTATGTGGGTATCTGGGCTACCAATGGAGTTTAATTTAATCACCTTGGGTCAGGAGTATCTGGCTGAAGGTGAAAAAGTAGAAGTAATTCAGGATGACAGGAGCTAAAAATGGGTGCAATTATAAGTGCGGCTTTAAACCGCAGTCGTGCCACACTGCTTATTTTGCTCTTTCTCTTTATTGCTGGAACCACTGCTTACGTTGAAATTCCTAAAGAGTCTGACCCAGATGTAGCAATTCCCATTATATATGTATCAATGAACCATGATGGCATATCTCCAGTGGATGCCGAGCGTCTTTTGGTGCGCCCCATGGAGAAAGAACTTAAGGGTATTGAAGGTATCAAGGAGATGCGTTCTGAAGCTGGGGAGGGGCATGCATCTGTAACATTAGAGTTTGATGCGGGTTTTAACAGTAAACAGGCTTTAGATGACGTTCGAGAAAAGGTTGATACTGCCAAAACTAAGCTACCGGGTGAGACCGATGACCCTGAGGTACATGAGGTCAACGTTGCTCTTTTCCCGGTTCTATCCATTGCTATGGCTGGTACTATTCCTGAACGTTCACTGTTTAAGCTAGCCAAGCAGCTAAAAGATGATATTGAATCTCTGCCCGGTGTGCTGGAGGTGATAATTGGTGGTGATAGAGAAGAGCTTATGGAGGTGTTGGTAGACCCTCTGGCTCTAGAGAGTTATAGAATTGATTTTCCGTCAGTTATAAACACAGTTAGCCGTAACAACCGCTTGGTTGCTGTGGGTGCTATGGAGTCTGAAACTGGTCGTATGGTTATGAAGGCTCCTGGGGTTATTGAGAATGTATCTGACCTGCTGGATTTGCCCATTAAGGTTGAAGAAGACGCAGTGGTGACATTTGGCGATGTTGCCAGTGTACGCAGCACCTATAAAGACCCTGAAAGCTTTGCTCGTGTGGATGGTAAAAATGCCCTGGTTTTAGAGGTTAAAAAACGGGTAGGAGCAAATATAATCGAGACCATAGAAGCAGCTCAACAAGTGGTTAAAGAACACAGCTCTCGTTGGCCTAGTGGTGTTAATCACACCTATATTCTTGATCAGTCAAATAAGATCCGCGATATGCTGCGTGATCTTATGAACAACGTGCTTTCTGCTATTATATTTGTGATGGTAATTGTTTTAGCAGCTATGGGTGCGCGTTCGTCTGCTTTGGTTGGGTTGGTTATTCCTGGCTCTTTTTTAACCGGTATCTTTGTTATTTATCAGTTAGGTATGACACTTAATATTGTTGTGTTGTTCAGCCTTATTCTTGTGGTTGGTATGCTGGTTGATGGAGCAATTATTGTCGCTGAGTTGGCAGACCGTAATATTCAAAATGGGCAGAGTCCGCGAGAGGCTTTTTATAACGCAGCAAATAGAATGTCATGGCCTGTTATCGCCTCTACTGCTACTACGTTGGTGGTATTTTTGCCTCTGCTGTTTTGGCCAGGGGTAATTGGGCAATTTATGAAATACCTGCCTATGACAGTGATAATTTGTCTTACGGCAGCACTATTTATGGCTCTAGTTTTTCTGCCGGTGTTAGGTAGTGTTTTATCAGCAAAAAAGAAGGATAATAAAACAAGAAAACAAGGGGAGACCAAGAACAACTTTACCAACGGTTATGGTGCAGTGTTAAACAGGCTGTTACGGCATCCTGGTAAAACCCTGATAATAGCTTTGATGGTGGTGATAGGGTCAGGTTTTGCTTATGGTAAATTTGGCTTAGGTGTAGAGTTTTTTCCTGATGTAGAACCAGAATCCGCCATGGTACAAGTACAGGCTCGTGGGGATCTTTCCATCCATGAAAAAGATGCTATTTTAAGGCAAGTTGAAAACCGTTTAATAGGTTGGAAAGAGCTTGATTCAGTATATGCAAGATCTTTTAACAGAGCAGACTCTCAATTAGCAGCCGATGTTATAGGTGTTATCCAGTTTCAATTAGTAGACTGGGATAAACGCCGTAAGGCTAAAGATATTTTAAAAGAGATGCGCAAGATAACCGCAGATATTCCCGGTGTGGTTTTGGCGTTTCGTAAGGCAGAAAACGGACCTTCTGGGGGTAAGCCCATCCAACTGCAAGTCAGCACCTTGGATAATACCCAGCTATTTAAAAATGTAGCGCAAATTCGCAGTGTCATAGATACATTGGGAGGGTTTGTGGATGTTGAAGATAACCGTCCACTACCTGGTATTGAGTGGCGTTTAGATGTGGATAGGGCAGAAGCAGCACGTTTTGGGGCTGATGTAACATTAATAGGCAAAGCTGTGCAGTTGGTCACTAGCGGTATAAATGTGGCAACCATTAGACCAGACAGTGCAGATGATGAGGTGGATGTACGGGTGCGCTTTCCCCAAGAAAAACGCACGTTGGATCAACTGCTCGATCTACAAATTCGCACTACTCAAGGCATGGTGGCTCTCTCTAGTTTTGTATCTTTAAAACCGGTAGCTAAAACTGGCACTTTAAAACGGGTAAATACCAAGAGAACAATTACTATCCAGGCTGATGTGCAAGAGGGTTTGTTAGTAGATGAACGACAAAAAGCCCTACAGACAACCCTTGATGATATGAACTTTCCTCCAACCACCAAGTTAATATTTAAGGGAGAAAAAGAGCAACAAGCTGAGACAGGAGCATTTTTAGGTAAAGCTTTTCTAACCGCAATATTTATGATGACCCTAATTTTGGTGATTCAGTTTAACAGTATTTATCAGGCATTTTTGGTGCTCTCTGCTGTGGCATTCTCCACCACTGGGGTAATGTTGGGTCTGCTAGTTACGCAGCAGCCATTTGGGGTTGTAATGGTGGGCATGGGTATTATTGCACTAGCAGGTATTGTGGTGAACAATAATATTGTTTTAATAGACACCTATAACGAAATGCGTAAATCCGGTTTAACCCCACGTCTTGCAGCTTACAAAACGGGAAAATTACGTCTTAGACCCGTGTTGCTAACAGCTATAACAACCGTAGTAGGGTTAATGCCCATGGTGCTAGCTTTAAATATTGACCTTATAGACAGAGTAATCACCTTTGGTGCGCCATCAACCCAGTGGTGGACACAATTATCTACTGCCATAGCTGGAGGGTTGACATTTGCTACTTTATTAACACTTTTTATAACCCCTGCTATGTTGGTTGTGGGTGAGTTGTGGCCAAGAAAAAACCGCCTTAGGGTTGCTCGTTTAAAACGGATAATTAAAGGAAAATTCAGCAATAAGCAGAGATTAGGGGTGGAAGTTTCATGAAGGTTTTAACTGTAATTCCATGTCGTATGAACGCTTCAAGACTACCAGGAAAACCTCTGTTAAATATATTAGGTAAGCCACTGATCCAACATGTATATGAAGGAGTAAAAAGTGCAAAAAAGGTAGATAAGTTTATTGTGGCGACAGACTCCCAAGAGATATTAAATTGTGTAGCAGGGTTTGGGGGTGAAGCGATTATAACCTCAGCTAAACACAATACAGGTACAGAAAGAGTTGCCGAAGTTGCAGCAAAATTTTCAGGATATGAAATAGTGCTAAATGTTCAAGGAGACGAACCCTTAGTCACAGGGGAGATGTTAGACCAACTAGCAACACCCCTGATTAATAACCCAAAAATTCATATGACAGCTCTTAAGGGACGTTTAACTAATATAGAAGATATAAACGACCCATCCATCGTAAAGGTAGTAACAAACTCTCAAAACATCGCTTTATATTATTCAAGGCTGCCAATTCCATACCCAAGGCATAAGACAGACTGTTACTATCGCAACAAGGGTATATACGGTTTCAGACGCTCTTTTCTACTCGAATTTCCAAACCTACCTTGTGGACCTCTGGAACTTGCAGAATCGTTAGAGCAACTACGAGCTTTAGAAAACGGAAAACAGATCTATGTCTCCCAAACAGATGTAATAACCCACGGGGTCAATACTCCAGCTGATGTTCCAGTTGTAGAAAAAGCCTTAAGAGAGAAGCTTCGTAACACCGTAACTAAACCATAACCAGTATATAATATTAATATTATTTGTTTGAAACTTTTTTTATTGGAAGCATTAGGCGAAACTAATGTATAGGTCGTTTTTTATCTGCCTTAGAGCATGAGGATTTAGCAGCAGGGCTTGTTCTTTAATGGTTGTGTTTAAAACCCTGATATTTGCTATTCAATATCAGGGTTTTAAAGAGTTGCTAATAAAAATTTTGTAATGTAAAAATAGTCTGTTTTTTAAAGTTGATATTCCAGGTCTGAGACATCACTCTTGTTCTTTTGTGATGTTTTGTAGGCGTAGTAGCCAAGGCCAATCATGGTTCCGCCGAGTATAATAGGGCCAGCAGCTCCCAAGCCTAAGCCTAAACCAAGGCTTAAACCTGTTCCTTTCCAAATTGTGCCAGCAGCAGCTAATGATGCTGTTTTTGTCGTAGCAGCAGCACCCGCGGCAGCACCTGTTTTAGCACCTACCGCAGATAAAGTACTTTTTGTAGCAGCGCCTTTAGCAACACCACCAGCAGCAATTCCGTTTTTAGCAGCTAGAGGCATGGCTGTTTTGCCTGTCATCATAGTGCCTTTGCCAGCAGCAACTCCTTTGCCAGTAACACCTTTACCAGCAGCAGTTACACCTTTGCCAGCTTTTGGGGCAGCTTTAGCTGCTTTAGTCATTACATCAGCTCCAGGGCTGCCTTCAGCTGCGCGGAATTGAAGTTTTCCTGCCCCTTTTAGCTTAACAAAAACTTCATCACCTTTTATTAAATTGGCGGAAAATTGTTTTAACGGCATTTGAGTTTAACCTCTAGCTAGAAATTGTAATTTTTAACAATTTAAACTATATCAGATAAGTTATGATTCGACAAATAAATCTGGTAATAACAACGATTTTACTCTCTAATAATCAACATTATTTTCAAGTTACACTGTTATTATTTATATTAGTATATGTTATTTTGTTCTGTTTAGAAGTTTTTAGCTAAAGATATGCCATAAAAACCGTTGCTTGCGGTTGGCTTAATGGTAAATCCATCATAGGGTGTGGTAAAATAGTAGTTGCTTGCTATGCCAAGAGCAGCACCTGCAATAACATCTATAACATAATGATGGTCGGTCTCTACCCTGCTATAACCCACAAAAGCTGCACCGAGATAAGATGGAATACCATATTTCCAGCCATATCTCATTTGAATGAAGCTTGCACCTTGAAATGCAGCGGATGTATGGCCAGAGGGGAAGGAGCGGTCTGAACCGTTGGGTCTTTTTTTGTCAACTGTGTATTTTAGCAGTTGGGTGGTTACAAACGTTGCGCCAAATGATTTTAAGAACTGTATGCTTCCCTCATCATCATCCAAATAACGGGTGGTAACTAAACCCGCAGTAGGAATTAAAACTTGTAAAATATCACCGGTGGTCTCTACACCATCTGAAGCCAAAGCTTTGTGTTGAAAGGTTAAAATAGAAAAAAATAGTGTTAAAATTATAAAAATTGTAGAAGTAGCTCCTGTTTTTATTGTTATTTTGTTTGCCACTTTTTTTCTCCCCAATCTGTTTTTTTAATTATAACTGCTATTTTTAGGTTTAAAGCAGTGGTTTAGCAGTAAAAAGTTATCAATTAATATAGTATAATGCTTAAGTTGCCTATAGCCATTTATGATGGTATCGTAATCGCTTACATAGTTGTACTGCAAGAGATAGCAATACCTATTTTATCTATCTGATAACTGTTTCACTCCTGTTTTCTTGCATGGTTAATAAGGACAGACATTGGATAATATATATACAAACATTGTCAAAGTAGCTGCCGATGCCATTATCGCTTTCGAGGAAAATGGTCAAATTCTATTATGGAATAATGGTGCTGAAAATATTTTTGGATATTCAGAAGATGAGGTACTAAAAAATAATATCTCTTTAATAATTCTTGAAGAAGACCAGGATAAATATTTTACTGCACTTTCAGCCCCCAACTATGCAATACAAAATAAATTTCAAGGTCGTACTGTAGAAATTTATTGTGCTCATAAAGACGGACATAAAATTCCTATTGAAGCGACAATTTCCTCGTGGGAAGAGGCAGGTTATCTCTATTTTTCAGCTGTTGTACGGGATATCTCCCAACGCATAGCAACTGAAGAGAGAAATGAGCGGATTTTACAATCGCAAATTGCTATAAATACCCTTTTGAAAACTTCAATGAAACCCCTTTCTCTTTCAGAGCTTCTCCAAGAAGCATTGAAAACTATTTTATTTGTGCCGTGGTTATCCACAGAATCGAAAGGGGCAATTTTTTTATTAGATGAAGAGACAAACAGGCTTATTTTGAGGGCCAGTAATGGTTTGCAAAACAGAATAATGGAGCTGTGTTCGAGCATAGAAGTAGGTCACTGTTTATGTGGGTTAGCAGCCCAACACAATAAAATTATTTTTAAAAGCCATGTTGATAACGAGCACTCTGTTCCAATTCCTTCGCCTGATGACCATGGACACTACTGTTTACCGATAGTTTTTAATGAAAAACTGCTTGGTGTTTTAAATGTTTATGTGCCAGCTGGACATCCAGAAATTCAAGAAGAAAAAGAGTTTTTAACGGCTATTTCCAATACACTAGCTGGTGTTATTACCCGTAAAGTTGGGGAGCAAGATTTAAAAGCAGCAAAAGAGGCCGCAGAAATAGCAAACCAAGCTAAATCCGATTTTCTCGCTACAATAAGCCATGAAATACGCACACCCCTAAACGGTATTATGGGTATGACGGAGCTTTTAATGGAGAAACATCTCTCTAGTAAAAAGCAGTTTTATGTGGAGATGATTAAAACCTCTGGTGAGTCCCTTTTGCGGGTTATAAATGATGTACTAGACTTATCAAAAATTGAGGCAGGAGAGATAAACCTAGAAGAGATTATTTTTGATTTAAGAGATACCAGACGTGAATTACGGGATTTGTTTGGCGAGCTTGCAACGAAAAAGGGGATTCGTTTTCGTACTAGAATTTCACAAAATGTACCAAAATTTGTTGTTGGCGATCAACACCGTGTCCATCAAATACTAATTAACCTTCTTAGTAATGCAATGAAATTCACCGAACGTGGAGAGATATCATTACGCATAGAAGCCGTAGAAAAACATGGAAAATCTTGGATAGCTTTTAATATAGAAGATACCGGAATTGGTATCCATCAAGACGTTCAAGAGACTCTTTTTCAACCGTTTACCCAGGCAGATACATCTACAACTCGTAAGTTTGGTGGTAGCGGTTTGGGGCTGACAATTTGCAAAAAATTGACATCTCTAATGCATGGGGAAATAACTCTTAAAAGTGAGCTAGGAAAAGGTAGCTGTTTTATTGTTACATTACCCATTAGAAAGTCAGATTCTGAGCCAGTAACAGTTGCGCCTGCAAAAAAATTAGAGAAAATTTCATTCTCTAAAAAAACCCACATATTAGTGGTTGAAGATAATATAGTAAACCAAAGACTTTTTCAGATTATCCTAAAAAATATGGGCATAAAAACAGAAGTAGCCAGTAATGGTATTGAGGCTCTAGCTCTTTTAGAAAAAAATATCTACGACATGGTTATGATGGACTGCCATATGCCAGAGATGGATGGCTTTGCAGCAACTTTAGCTTGGCGCGAAAAAGAGGACAAACTACAAAAAAAAGCAAAAACCCCCATTATTGCAGTTACAGCAAACGCAATGCGTGGAGAAAAAGAACGTTGCTTAGGTGTAGGTTTTGACGCTTTTTTAACCAAACCGATTGACAAAACAGAATTGCAAAAAATGTTGATGATATACATCGATGAGAAAAAATATTCTATTAAGAAATGACTTGATTTATTTGTAACTATTACATGTTGTCTTCATTAAGTAGTGTTTGTAACCTGAAGCAAGGTATCCTATGCTGATCTTCAATTTTAAATTTGACTGCTAACAACTTTTATTTTTCAGGCAATTCCAAATTAAAAAAAGGTGATTTTATCCATATGAACTGTGTAGATCTTTTTGCAGGTGCTGGTGGGTTTTCGCTTGCAGCAATTCAAGCAGGAATGAAAGTAAAAGTAGCTATTGAAAAAGATAGGCATGCCTGTCTGACCTATAGAAATAACTTAATAAATAATGGTTTCCCTCACCTATATGAAGAAGATATAAAAGAAAATTGGTTATTAAACAATGTTGCGGCACATTTTAAAGGATCAGATACATGTGATTTACTGCTAGGAGGTCCTCCATGTCAGGGGTTCTCAATACTTCGAGCCAACAAAAAAGAAGAAAGTGATGAAAGAAATTATTTAGTTTTACGATATTTTGATTTTGTTAGAAAGCTCCGCCCAAAAGTATTCTTAATGGAAAATGTACCTGGTATTTTGTGGAAAAAACATAAAGATTTCTTAGCTATATTTTATAAAGAAAGCGAAAAATCAGGTTACAATGTTGCCGAGCCAGTTATTCTTGATGCTAGAGATTACGGTGTTCCACAAAGAAGGAGGCGAGTTTTTATTCTTGGGGTTCGGAAAAATGTTAAACATTCAATTAATTGGCCTCCATTTCAAACACACGGTAGCCCAGAAATGTGCCATAAGTATAAATCTCTTAAACCATGGAAAACAGCTGCGGAAGTGTTTGATAAAAAACAACGAAGTGATGATCCAAACAATCTGCACATGAACCATACAAAAGAGTTGATATCTGTTTTTAAATCTACCCCACTAAATGGTGGAAGTCGAAAAGA
>JADGBW010000109.1 GCA_015231305.1 Magnetococcales bacterium
TTCCCTTTTGGCTAAATTTAAGTTTGGCTTCTGAGGTTTTGGTCGGCAATTTTCAAGCTGGTGATCTCTCTGGTTGGAAATATAAAATATTTAACAAAAAAACTATATATACAATTCAAAAAGATAATGTTTTTGGCAATCTGCTTGTAGCTAATAGCTATAAAAGTGCGTCTGGAATGTACAGAAAGGTAACTGTAGACCTTAATAAAACTCCATGTTTAAACTGGTCTTGGAAAATAGACAATGTATTGTCAGGGTTAGACGAGAGAACAAAAGCTGGTGATGATTATCCCGCAAGAATATATGTGGTTTTATCAGGTGGGGTTGCAATATGGAACACACGTACAATCAACTATGTGTGGTCATCAAATGTTAACAACATAGGCAAAAATTGGATAAGTGCATATACAAATAAAGCTGTTATGGTTTCTCTACAAGGAGGGCCAGATAATAAAGGTGCCTTGGTTTTTCAAAAGCGTAATATCAAAAAAGATTTTTTAAAATATTTTAAAAAAAATACTGACCATATTGATGTGGTAGCACTGATGACTGATACTGATAATTCTGGACAGAAAGCTACCACATATTATGGTAATATCTTTTTTTCTGACTCTTGCCAATAATTTTGGCTCATTATTTTTAAAAATTTCACTAGGCTCGTGTTGAAATAACAAATACTTGTACCTTGGGCTAATGGGTATTATCCTGATTAACGAAATTTTGCAGGGTCGGGTTGATGCTGCTTTTGATAGTTTATGGGATACAAAATGTTACCACTTAAAAACCTCTCTATTGCTTCAATTTTTTCCGAGTCGCAAAAGGCTGTTGACAATCTTACACATTTAGCCTTGGATCGTCGGGTTAGGTTGGCAGTAACAGGGCTTAGTCGCAGTGGTAAAACCGCGTTTATTACCTCTTTAATTCATCAGCTGCTACATGGATTAGACGGGGCTAACCTGCCTTTTTTTAGTGTTGTAGCAGAAAACCGTTTTTTAGGCACAAAAACCATGTTGCAACCTAACATGGAGATACCAGCATTTCAGTATGATCAATTTGTCGCTTCCTTAACTGGAGATAAACCAGAATTTCCACGCGCCACAGATGGTTTAAGCGAAATCCGTTTGGCTATACGTTTTCAACCATCTAGTTTTATCAGCAGGCAGTTTGCAAAAACTGCAACTTTATATCTCGATATAGTTGATTATCCTGGTGAGTGGCTGCTTGATTTACCTCTGCTTAACCTTAGCTTTGCTGAGTGGTCGCAACAGCTTATGGAGTTTTGTAAACAAGAACCAAGATCAGCTCTCGCAGCTGAATGGTTAGAATATCTCAACGGTATTGATGTAAACCGCAGTGCCGATGAAGAGACTATGCGTACAGCAAGCCAGTTGTTCACAAGCTTTTTGCATGAATGCCGAGCAAAAAATACTGGTTTAAGTTATCTGCAACCTGGTAGGTTCATTATTCCCGGTGATCTAAAAGATGCCCCCATACTTACATTTTGCCCTTTAGCAGCAGGTTCAAACAGCCCGCCAAAGCAGAGTCTATATGAGGTTATGGAGCAACGCTTTGAGTCTTATAAAGAGCTGGTGGTTAAGAAGTTTTATTACGACCATTTTTCAAAATTTGACCGACAGATTGTCCTAGTTGATATGCAAAAAGCCTTAAACCATGGGGCAGGTAGTTTTTCAGATATGCAGGGTGCATTACAGGGGATATTAAATAGTTTTTCTTATGGAAGTTCCAACCTCTTAGCTCGACTTTTTCAACCAAAAATTGATAAGTTATTATTTGTCGCCACCAAAGCAGACCATGTTGCTGCTAACCAGCACCCCAACTTAGAGAGGCTCTTAAACCGTATGGTAGTAAGGCCAGTTAATGAAGCAGTCTTTCAGGGGGTAGAGGTGAAGACTTTGGCAATATCATCCGTTGTGTGCACACAAACAGTGGTAAGAGACCATCATGGCAGGCGTTTATCATTTGTAAAAGGCGTGCCAATAGGTCGCAGTGATGAGGTTATGTTGTTTCCAGGGGAAATTCCCGAATCTATACCATCTCTTTCTGACTGGGAGGAAAGTAGGTTTAATTTTCTTGATTTTCAACCCCAAACTCATGCTAGTGGAGGATCAATTCCCCATCTTCGTATGGATCAGGCAATAGAATTTCTCTTGGGAGATAAACTGTTATGAGTGCTGAAGTTAAATGGGAGCCTCCCGCGCTTTTTAGTGTGGATGAAGATGAAAATCCAGCTAAAAAAAAGAGAGATACAGATGAAAATGTAACTCCGCTTTTACTACCAGGTGAACTTCTAGAGGGTGATGATGTAATAGAGGATTCCTCAACTACTCAGCAAGAGATTAAAAAAGCTCATGAGTTTGTGGTTGAGAGAAAAAAAAGAGAGAAAAACCGGGTTTTTCGTTGGTTTGTTGCTTTAAGCTTGTTTTTTTTAAGTGCAGTTGTGGTGCAAGATACAATATTGTTTGTGGCAAGTCAGTTTGCAAGACATACTATATTGGGTTGGCTTTTTGCAATTGTTGCTGGTGGAGTAGGGGTTACGTTACTGGTTTTATCTATTCGAGAGTTAAGATCCTATCGTTCTATTCAAAAAATTATCTCACACCAAAACAGTGGTATAAAAATTGGTAACAATAATGCTCATGGCAATGCGGTGTCTTATACCACGGGTATAATGAGGATTTATGAAGATCGCAAAGAGTTATATGAGGGGTGGCACAGTTTTCAGGACTCCATAGATGTTAATCTGCAAGACCGAGAAATTATGGACCTTTTCTCAAAAAAAGTTCTATCTCAAATAGATAAAAAAGCCTATGATATTGTTGTAGAAAATTCTACAGTTGCAGCACTGCTAACAGCTCTAAGCCCCATGGCATGGTTAGATGCTTTACTGTTTTTCTGGCGCAATGTACGTATGGTAAGAAAAATTGCCACCTGCTATGGTTTTCGCCCTGGTTTTTTCGGTTCTATAACCCTTATGCAAGAGGTTTTAGCTGGTATGGTGGCAAGTGCAACAACAGATTTTTTAACAGATGAAGTTGCAGAGTCTGTAAGTAGTTCTGTAACCGCAGTTCTATTTGCTAAAGCGGGGCAGGGGATGGCAAATGGTTTGCTTTCAGCAAGAGTAGGAGTACAGGCCATGCGCTATTGTCGTCCTGTTGCTTTCCAGCCCCATGAAAACCCATCATTAAACAAAGTTCGTGCCGAGATGATGAAGATAATTAAAAAGAAAATTGTTTAAATAGTGCTTAACGGTGATTTTAATAACGGAAAAATAAATTAACAATGAGCCGATACTTACAGGGTTCCAATTTTAAAGTTTTTGTTATTGCTGCCGTAATGTTTACCTATGGCTTTTCATCAGGCTATTTCAAAATATTCCCTTTTCAAATTATTGATAATATCCATACAGCCATAATTCAAACTATCAACCCTACAAATAAAGTCAAAAGCGATAAAAGACAAAAAAAGCCTAAAAATAACGGCACAAAACAACTATCTACCCCTTATTATCTAACAAAGCTTTCTACTTTTAAAGAGTCTAAAATATCACCAGATTACATAATAGTAGGAGATTCTTTAATAGATGGAGCGCCGTGGCATGAACTATTAAATGGGGTATCAATAATTAACCGTGGCATTGCTGGAGATACTACATTAGGAGTGCTGAACAGGATTCAAAACTCACTAGCATTAAAACCTAAAAAACTTTTTTTAATGATAGGCATAAATGATCTTAAGTGGGGTTTTATTATAAAACAGTCAATTGATAATTATAAAAAAATACTAGTAAAAATTAAAAACAATAATGTTCAAACAACCGTATTTTCAGTTATTTACCCTGGCAAACTCCATCAAGAAAAATATTTTAAAAAGTTTGGAGGAGACCTTCAAAAGCGAGTTCAACTATTCAATAAAGAGCTTAAGCAAGAGTGCAATAAACAAGGCATCAAATATTTAGATATAAATGGCAGTTTTGTAGAAAATGGTTTTCTAAAAAAAGGGTTCTCATACGATGGTCTGCACCTAAATGGTCTGGCTTACGTTAAGTTTGCAGAGCTCTTGCAAAATAACCTGTAAATTTACTTCTCCTCTTTAGCCTTTAAAATCTGCTCTTCCACCCATTCCATAGCTTGTTCAACTTCGTAAAAAAGTCTAAATCTAGGGTTGGCATGTTCATACCATAACATAGAGTCTGCATATCGTCCTGATCCCACTACTGATGCAAATGCACACAAACCGGGGGCATCATGAACATGCTCCATAGTTTCGATAGGAACATCATAGTCAACTCCCCGTTCATCCATGATAACGCCAACTTGCTCTGACTGTTGCTCTTTGCAAAGGTCAATAACCTCTTTTCCTGCCACTGGGGGCACTTCATCAAGACCAGCAGCAATCCGCAACATGAGGATTGGACCGGGAAGAATTTTTATGACCTCGACAAAGTTTTTCATATCTTTCATTCCTAATAAGTTTTTGCATTTATTTCATCCTATATCTAACTAACATTTACGTCTACAAAATATATGAAAATCGAGGTTAAATATTGAGGGGGTTGTTATAGTTGGCATCGTTGCATTTTTATAGGAGTATATTTTGTTACCGCAGCAATAACATCTCTGATATGATAGGCAAACCCGAAAGTTTCAGAAGTTGATATTTTATTTGCTTGAGGATCTTTTGATAAAAACTTTTTAATTCGCCCTTGGTTTATACCTATCAGTTCACCTTTAACGTCTAATACAGGCCCACCTGAAAAACCGTGCGAGGTTTCACCCTTATAGATAAATCCATTTGTTATTGATCGTTTATTATTAGGGTTTTTTGTTGCTTTTGGAATATCAATATCTGAGTGGTGCAGTTTAAAAAATTCCTTTACCACAACACCTTTAAAAACTGGGTTGTTCTTTGATGTGCCAAGGGCATATATATTTTGCCCTTGTTTGATATGTCTGTTTTTGTTCCATCTAATAGGAGTACCAACCCCACAAGGAATATCAAATACAGCAATATCAAGTGTGTCTAATAACACGACATTTTTTAAAGCAACTGTTTTGTCGTTAGCTAGTGTTCCTTTCGATTTGAACACACTCTCCATTATATGTCTATTTGTAACTGCTACTCCATCATTAATAATTACTGCAGAGCCAGTAATTTGCACCAACCATGGTGTCCATATCTTTACAGAAATGTAGCCATCTTCTGCTTTTCGGATTGGTTCTGGTGATTGTCCAAAAGGTATTTTGGTGCAGCCAAAAATAAACCAAATACAAAATGGGTATATAGCTATTAATACAAAACGATTTATGGATGTAAACAAGTTTAGATACTATTCTTATAAAATTGCAGAAATTAAAAAATATGATCTCAATAAATTATCAAAAACCTGTTTACATCCAAAATTTTTTACTTGTAAATTAAACCTAGATTTGGCAGTTGGCGGTGCGTGGCGACAACTACCGGATCTAGGTTAAATAACTTAGAATGCGTTTGACGATGAAACGTATTGCCCTGCTTGGGCTGAGTCACTTAGATATGGGCAAGAGCTATAACTAGCACCTAAGCCGCTAATAACACTTCTATAATAACTATGGGCTGAGGAGCCACAGCCATTTGACCAAGTTGCGGCACAGTAAGACTCAAGTTGGGTGTCAGAATAGTAGTTTCCACTAGATGGATGGTATGCATCATTATCTGAAGAAGAACCATGTGGTAAACAATAACCACGACCATAGTTACAACTATTTGTGCTACTAGTACTATTGCAACCGCTACTTGAATAACTGCTATCGTCTTCATCTGTTTCAAGTTGCTGTTGAGCGTAATAAAGAGCAGCAACCGCAGCACCAACTGTTAAAGTCGTGGTCACAAACCCTTCAAAGCTAGCTGTTGCCTCTCCTTCACCGGAGTCAGGTAATTTAGCTACTTCTTTTTTAGAAACTGCTTGTGGATCTGGTTTTTTAATTTTTGCGGTAGCTGATATCTTATTCTTTTTTGTCTCTTTTTTAGCTTCTACTTTTGGTGTTGCAGCACTATCTTTTTTTGTTTCACTCTCTAACATTTGCACAATTTGATTTTTTTTTGCAATGGTGTCTGCAAACAAAACAGGTGACGGTATTGCCAAGCACAAAGTTATCACTATGCCAAGCGGTTTCTTATTTGTTTTTTTCATATTACACACTCCACGTAAATATCAACAGTTAAATAAATGAGGACTTTTATATCTATGCTATAGGAGGTATTCTAAGATCTTAGTATAAATAAAAAATAGAATACTTGAGTAGTAACTGAACAAACATTTTTGAAAACAATAAGTCTTGATTGAAAGTATGCGACTTTTTTAAAGCAGCAAATTTGTTAAGGAATGTAACATTAGAATAATGAAGTTTGAAAGGAAAAAAATATTGTAAAGCATTGTTTACACTGGTTAATATTCTGTTTACATATAGCAATACGCGGTTTACATTTGACTGTTATAGTGAGGGAATATGATTGACTAATTTATGGTATTTCTGAAATACACTTTTTGTTAATAGCTTTCACGTAAAACAAATATTATTAAAATCAATATCTATATTTAATATACGAATCCGATTTTATTTTGTGACTTCTATAACTTATGAGGTTGGCTTTAAATAATAAAATAAAAACTCTTGGTTGCCTTTTGGGCCGGTAATTGGGGATGGGGTTGTGCCTATTGTTTGTAAATTCCATTCTTGGCTTTGTATTATTATTGAATCAACTGCTTGTTTTTGTAGTTCTTTATTTTTTACTACCCCACCTTGGGCTATATCTTTTTGTGGTAGTTCGAACTGGGGTTTAATTAGGGCTACACCACAGCCACCGGGTTTTAGGGTAGCTAGGGCAGGGGGTAGAGCTTTTTTTAGGGAGATGAAGCTTACATCTGTGGTTATAAAATCTATGGGGTCTGGTATTTGGTCATTAGTTAAATTACGAATGTTGCAGCGGTCCATTACTACTACGCGAGGGTCTGATACTAGTTTCCAATCTAAAATACCGTAGCCCACGTCTAAGGCATAAACTTTTGCTGCGCCATTAGCCAACATTACATCGGTAAACCCTCCGGTGGAGGCTCCAACATCTAGGCATATTTTATTGGTTAACTCTATTTTCCAATGTGTTATCGCTTGGACTAATTTTAGCCCACCTCGCGAGACCCATTTTTTCTTTGTGCTTTCTTTTAAACGAACAACCGCTTTTTTGCCAATAGAACTACCGGGTTTATCAACTGGTCTGTCGTTTACCAAGACCTTTCCAGCCATGATCAACCCACGGGCTTTCTCAATGGTTGGGACAAGATCATTATCTAGAAGATAAAGATCTAATCGTTTGTTCATGAATTGTCGGTTTTAATGAGTTCTCTTACCATATGAACAATACCAGCGCAATCTAAACCTAGCTTGTTGCGTTGGCTGCTCTGTTCGCCGTGGGGAATGTGACGGTCTGGTATGCCTAGGTTGCGAATTTTAAGGCCACTGTCTAACATACCGTCACGAGCATAAAATTCTAGTACAGCTGCACCAAAACCACCACACAGTGAACTTTCTTCCAAGGTTAAAACTATTGGGGCAGTAGTTGCTGCTACTCTTAAAAGTTGACTATCAAGGGGTTTTACAAAGCGCATATCGTACACACCAACCGAAATACCCTCTTTTTCAAGTTCTTTAGCAGCCAGTTGAGCTTGGTGTGATGGATAACCAACACCAACCAATGATATGTCTGTGCCTGTTGTTATAGTACGGCCTTGACCTAATGGTATTGGGGTGGGAGTTTCTTGAGCTAAACCCAATGCGTTGCCACGAGGATATCTTATAGCTACTGGTTTTTCCATCTCTACCGCTGTTGCTAACATATGGCGTAGCTCGTTTTCATCTGCTGGGGCCATAATAGTTAAGCCTGGTAGAGAGCGTAAAAATGTTAAATCTAGAACACCTGCATGGGTGGCTCCATCTGCACCTACTAGTCCTGCCCTATCAAGAGCAAAAATTACAGGTAGGTCTTGCAAAACCACGTCGTGGGCCACTTGGTCAAAAGCTCTTTGTAAAAATGTGGAATATATAGCAACAACAGGAATATGACCGTTACAAGCTAAACCAGCTGCAAAAGTTACAGCGTGTTGTTCGGCAATGCCCACATCAAAAAAGCGGTCGGGGAACCTTTTTTGAAACTCGTTTAGGCCGGTACCTTCTGGCATGGCAGCGGTTATTGCCATTATTTTATTGTTTTTTTGGGCAAGCTCAATGAGGGTGTCAGAAAAAATGTTTGTGTAAGATGCTTTTTTACCATTAGTTGGTAAAACACCCTTGTTACGGTCAAAAGGGGACACTCCATGATAAGTGCATGGATTGGCTTCAGCCGGAGCAAAACCTTTACCTTTTTTTGTTACTACATGTAGTAAAACAGGGCCATCTAACTGTTTAATATTGTTAAGTGTCGGCAATAGTTGGCTAAAATCATGACCATCAACTGGGCCAAAATAATCAAAACCCAGCTCTTCAAAAAAAGTGCCAGGTATCAACATGCCCTTAACGTGTTCTTCTGCCTTTCTTGCTGCGTCTAACAACGGCATAGATATTTTACCTAACATCTTGCCTGTGCCATCTTTAAGCTTTGTATATACTTGTCCACTTAACATGCGACTTAAAGATGCTGATAGTGCGCCGACATTGGGTGAGATAGACATCTCGTTATCGTTGAGAATAACCAAAAGCTTAAGGTCAGAGTCAAAACTGCCAGCATTATTTAAAGCCTCAAAAGCCATGCCAGCAGACATAGCACCGTCGCCAATTATAGCAATAGCCCAACGGTCTTCTTTTAGGTTACGGTTAGCAATAGCAAAACCTAAAGCAGCAGAAATAGATGTAGAAGAGTGTCCTGCACCGAAAGGGTCATAGCTGCTTTCAGAACGTTTTGTAAAGCCCGAAATACCACCCTCTTGTCGTAGGGTGTGCATCTTGTCTTGTCGACCTGTGAGGATTTTATGAGGATATGACTGGTGTCCCACATCCCAAATTAGAATATCTTCAGGAGTATCAAAAGTATAATGCAAAGCGATGGTTAGCTCAACAACCCCCAAACTTGCGCCAAGATGACCACCAGTTTTGGAGACCGAATCTATGGTTAAGTCGCGAACTTGATCAGACAGCTTAGGAAGTTCATCTTCCTTTAGCCTGCGTAGGTCAAATGGGCTTTCTATGCTTTTCAAAAGAGTTTTCATTATCTTATGTTTTCAAATACTCAGTGAGTTCTATCAGTTATATAACGGGCCAATGCTCGCAGTGGCTCAGCATCAGCTGAAAAACCTTGAAGGCAACTAAGAGCCTCATTAACTAAATTATCTGCCTCATCACGGGCTTGACCAAGACCCATTAATGCGGGGTATGTAGCTTTGGCTTGTTGCTGGTCCTTACCTATGGTTTTTCCCATCAATTCACTATCACCAACTATGTCTAAAATATCATCAGTTATCTGAAAAGCCAAACCAATAGCCTCTCCGTAACGTTTTATCAGTTTAATTTGTGATTTATCTCCACCACCCAAGCAAGCACCTGCCATACAAGAAGAACGAATTAATGCTCCGGTTTTGTGAATATGGATATATTGAAGTTCTGCCAACTCAACTTCTCTATCTTCAGCCTCCATATCCATCATCTGTCCACCTACCATACCATGAATTCCGGCATCTTGGGAAAGTTGTACCACCATTGCTAAGGAATCTTGTGCGGGAACGTCTTGTATTGGGCGTGCAGCAAGTTCAAAAGCCAAGGTTAATAGCCCATCTCCAGCTAAAATAGCTGTTGCTTCGTCAAACTGCTTATGGCATGTAGGTCTGCCCCGTCGTACGTCGTCATTATCCATTGCTGGCAGATCATCATGTATTAACGAGTAGGTGTGGATACACTCCAAAGCACAAGCAAAAGGGAGTAGGGGTTCAGGCTTGCCACCAACTGCTTGAGCTGCGGCTAAAACTAAAATAGGTCTTAGACGTTTGCCGCCGTCAATAAGGCTATGGCGAATTGCTTGATTTAGACGTGCTGGAGGTTTGTTAGCAGCGGGGACCAGTTTATCCAATGCGTTGTCTACTAGCTGTTTTTGCTGTTTGAGATACTCTTTAAAGTCCACTGTTAGCTTGACTCCGATGTGGTTCCGGCAACCGGTGTAGCAAGCTCTTCAATACGTTTTTCGCAAGCGTCTAGTTTGCTTTGGCATTTTTGGGATAACTTAATACCCTCTTCAAAAGCTTTTAAGCCATCTTCGAGGGGTAGGTCTCCACGCTCTAAACGTTGTACTATGCTTTCTAGTTGAGTCAGTGACTCTTCAAAGCTAAGGGTTTTCATAAATAAATCCCTAACATCCCATGATATCTTAAAAAATTATCAGGCAAAATCTATGAGGGAATATAAACCTATTTAGCTTTATATTCAATGAATACACATTTTTGTTATTTAATGTTTACGAATTCCCGGCATCATCATTGGGTCAACTCTGGCTCCTCTTACCAGGGTTCCCCAGTGTAAATGAGGACCAGTGGCACGTCCGGTCATGCCTACTAAACCAATTACAGTACCAGCAGGAACCCACTCTCCTTTTTCCACAAGCATAGAGTCCATATGGGCATAAAGAGAGACAACTCCATCACCATGGTGTACTACAATTGTATTACCAGTAAAAAAATAATCTTTACCTACTAAGGCCACCTCTCCAGGGGCAGTGGTAATAATTGGTGTACCTTTTGGGGCAGCTATATCTACTCCGTTATGTGGCCTTTTTGATTTGCCATTTAAAATTCTACGGCTTCCAAAAACACCAGAAAAGCGGCCATCAAGTACCTGGCGGAACTCTTCTAAATAGCCAGTTCTACCATTGCGTAGCTTATATGTAGCCTTAATTGCTTTGGTCTCTTTCCGGGCTTTGCTTAGGTCTCTTTTACCTAGGTCAACCTTTTTTTTAGGTAGGGTAATATACTCTTTTTTATACTCCCGTGCTGGGACCCAAATTTTTCTGCTTATGGTCTCTTTTCGCCCATTTTTAGGAGCAATTTTAACTCGAACTGTCACATAACCTTCTTTATGTTCCATATCAAGTGCAATCATTGCCAGCCCGTTTTTGTTAATGGGAAACGTTCTTTTATTAATATCACCACTCATTTTGGAACCAGCAGGAAAACCACTCACCTGCAAAAATACCGCAGCCCCAGGTATAAGCTTATTAGTAAGTTTAAAAGATGCAGCGATAGCTGGATTTATTAACAGTAGTGTAGTGATGAAAACAATAAATAGTTTTAATAATCCCATAGGTTTAATCCTTTGCATTGGAACGCTTACTTATTAACAGTCTTTTTGTTTACAGTAGCCACAATATTACCATGAGCCAGTTGAGCATTAATTATAGCACCATGTTTTAATTTTGTTCCATCTCTTACGATATCACCTTTTTCATCGTGAATAATGGCATAACCTCTTTGTAGAACACCTTTGGGTGATACAGCATGTAGGCGGTTAATTAGGGCTTTTAGTTGCTCTTTTTTATTAGTTAAAAGTTTTTGGCTGTGGTGGTTTAATAAGTGCTGGCTGTTGTTTAAACGGGTTTGATGCATAGAAAAATAGCGGTTTTTTGGCCAGTTTAACAGGCGTTGTTTGAGTTCATGTAACTTTTTTTGTGGGTACGGTAACAGGCCATTGGCAGCCTCAAACAGACGTTCGCTAAGATCATCACAGCGCATTCGTGCATGGTTTATTTTCGTAGCAGGGTGTAGCAAACTGTTTGTTATGGGAGATAACTTACCACGTTGCAAGGCAATATGTTGTTGGGCTGCTACAATTAATTGTTTATATATTGAGTTCAAACGATCTTCTAATAGATTCTTTTGTGGCAAGACAAGTTGAGCAGCAGCAGACGGAGTAGCAGAACGAGCATCTGCAACCAGATCTGCTAAAGTTTGGTCTACCTCATGGCCTACAGCACTTACTACTGGGATTGTTGAGCGGTGAATTGCCCTTACCACAATTTCGCTGTTAAATGCTGAAAGATCTTCTGCGCTACCACCTCCGCGACCACAAATTATCACTTCAGATCGTCCATCTTCAACCAGTCTATCAAGAGCAGCGGCTATTTGCTCAGGAGCTTCAACCCCCTGTACTAACGTAGAAGATAAAATAAGGTGATAGTTGTCAAAACGGTCATTTAAAACCCGGATAATATCTTGTAGGGCAGCACCAGTTTTAGAGGTAACTACTCCTATTATTTGGGGTAAAAATGGTAAAGGCTTTTTGCTTTTTTCATCAAATAGACCTTCAGCGGTTAAACGAGCATGTAGCAACATCATGCGTTGCCGTTCGTCACCACTACCAATTTCGCGCATTCCTTCTATAACAACCTGATATTCTCCACGTGGACTATAAACAGCTATACGCCCGGTAATCTGTACCCTTTCTCCCGATCTGGGTTCCTTAGGAAGTCGACGACGAGTTGTGCGCCATACTACTGCCCGTATTCGTGACTCTCCATCTATGAGGGTGCAATAGAGATGACCAGAAGGAGGTGCGCGGAGATCTGAAATTTCCGCTTCAACTCGAATAAACGGCAACCCATCTTCTAAGAGGTTGCGAATTTTATCGTTTAGCTCGGTAACTGTTAACCAGCTATCTTGAATGGGAGAGGTTTTAATGACAGTTTATCCATTAAAAAAAGAAGAAATATAAGGTCAATCCAGGGGTTGAACCTCCATACGTTCAACATCAGCTAAAGTAACTCTGCGACCGTCTGCTGTGGTAAAAGCCCTGCCAAAAACCATACCTTTTGGTGCGTCATAAAGGGTAACCTTACCTGATTTAGCATTTATCACTCGTATACGGACCATTAATTTAGACTCTTGCCAGTCTTGATATACGTACCAACCTGCTAAACTTGCCACTGATACTACAAGAGCATAGGCAACTAGTTGAAATGTATTGCTTTTGGGGAGGGGTAGCTTGTTTGTTTCTTGGCTTTCAATAGCAGTTGGTTGGTCTTTTCTGGCATGAAATCGGCCTAAAAAATAGACAATTGCTATGACGGTTATGGGTAGCAGAATTTTAAAAATCATAAATATTTAGATAATAGTATTGTTACTAGTTGGTATCCAAAGTAACATGAAAGCAGATGTGATTCTAATATCTTTTTATTTTGAAGGAGGTATCCAATGGAAGCCAGGGAGATAATGAGC
>JADGBW010000025.1 GCA_015231305.1 Magnetococcales bacterium
CTAGATTCCCGCCTACGCGGGAATGACATGCAACTCTGATTGTGTACAGTTTTTATTTAAAGTCACTATATGTGTATCTTAAAAAAGTATAATCAATACAGTTAATCTTTAATATTTGTTTAAAGATCAGGATAAATTGGATATTTCTTGCAAAGAGCAGTGGCTTGGGCTAAAACCTCAGCCTCAATTTTAGCATCACCACCATCTGAGACAGTATCCACAATCCGTACAATCATCCGCCCAACTTCTCTAAATGCCTCTTCATCAAAACCACGGGAGGTAGCAGCAGGTGTGCCTAAACGAATGCCAGAGGTGATAAAAGGGCTGCGAGGATCATTGGGAATAGCATTTTTATTACAGGTTAAACCTGCTCGCTCCAATGCATTTTCTGTATCTTTTCCGGTGATATCACGCGAAGTTAAGTCTACAAGCATAAGGTGGTTATCAGTACCACCAGAAACAATGCGTAAACCACCAGCAACTAGTACTTCTGCTAGAGCTACAGCATTTTTTTTCACCTGTTGGGCATAGGCCTTAAATTCTGGTTGCAGTGCCTCACGAAAAGCCACTGCTTTTGCTGCAATTACATGCTCTAAGGGGCCACCTTGAATACCAGGAAAGATTTTTGAGTTAATCTTTTTAGCAAGTTCTTCATTGTTGGTTAAAATCATTCCACCACGTGGGCCACGCAAGGTCTTATGTGTTGTGGTAGTAGCAATATCGGCATAGGGAAATGGGCTAGGGTGTTCCCCTGTTGCTACTAGACCTGCAAAATGGGCCATATCAACAACTAAATATGCCCCTACTTCATCGCATATCTTACGAAAGCGGGCAAAGTCGATAACTCGGCTATAGGCAGAAGCACCAGCAATAATTATTTTTGGTTCATGCTCACGGGCCAAGGCCTCAACCTGATCATAATCAATACGTTCAGTTTTAGGGTCAAGACCGTACTGTACAGCTTTAAATACCTGACCGGAAAAATTTGGTTTAGAGCCGTGGGTTAAATGGCCACCGTCAGCTAATGACATTCCCATGATCATATCCCCTGCTTTGGCTATAGCCAGATAAGCAGCCATATTAGCCTGGGAGCCAGAGTGGGGTTGCACATTGGCATATTCACAACCAAATAGCTCTTTAGCCCTCTCAATAGCTAGGGATTCTGATTTATCAACAAATTCACAACCGCCATAGTAACGTTTTTTAGGGTAGCCTTCAGCATATTTGTTGGTCATAACGCTGCCTTGGGCTTCCAAAACTGCACGGCTAACAATATTTTCAGAGGCGATCAACTCGATTTGTGACTTTTGCCGACCTAGCTCATCTTGAATTGAGTTATAAATTTCCGGGTCAGAAGTTTGAAGATCCGTTGTAAAATCGGACATAAAAAATCCTTAAAAAAAAGAGTAAAAAAAACGTCTATAGGGGGCTGAGGGCTATTTATAGTCCTCAACAAGGTTTGGGGTATCATCCCAAGTTTTTACTGTAAAGCCAAAAAAAGTAACGGCAAAAATATAAAATAAAAACACTACTTAACCAAAACTAAAAAGCGCAACTAAATCTCAATTTTATCCAGTCGACGTTGATGGCGACCACCTTCAAATTCTTCAGACAACCAAACATCAACAATACCCAAAGCAGTTGCAACTCCAGTAGTACGCGCACCAAGTATCAGAACATTGGCATCGTTATGCTGCCGTGACATTCTAGCGGTGTATTCATCATGGCAAAGCGCACCACGTATACCCTTAAAGCGATTAGCAGAAATAGACATGCCCAAGCCAGTTCCACAAAGCAATATACCTCTATCGGCCTCGTTGGCTAAAATAGCACTGCACAGTTTTTGTGCATAGGCAGGATAATCCACCGATTCATCATTATCAACTCCAAGGTTAATAATTTTATAGCCAGTCTTTTCTTCAAGATGTTTTATAATTTCTTTTTTTAAAACAAAAGCACCGTGATCACCAGCAAGTATAATTCTCATATATATCCTTTATTTAAAAGTCTATGCTTTTCCATATTTTTGGCGAGCCAGCTTCATTCTTTTCATACGTCTATGTCGGGTTAGCTCAACAAATTTGTATGTAGCCCAATAACCTATTACTGCTGCAAGTGGTGCTAAAATTACAGCACCAAATAAAATTGGTACAATTATGTTACTCATATCATTAGCTAGGGCATCTAAGCTTAAACCTTCTAAGGAAAGCTTGGTGGAGGTGTCACGGGTTATACCTAGTAACTCCATAATCCAACCACCCAATGTATAGTCTGCCCAGAAAAAAACGGGAAAAGTTGCTGGGTTTCCTATAAGGCTACTTATCCAAGATGCTAGCTTAGAGCCACCAAATACAATGCACATTATAGTACATAAAATAAGGTGGAACCCTAAAAATGGTGTAAAAGATACAAAAATTCCCCATGCAGAACCCAATGCTATTGCTCCAGGGTCTTCTGCCAACCTATGCAAGCGAATTAAATGGTAGCGAAAAAAATGTTTCAATACCCTTTTTTTCCGCTCCGGTGTTGTTGGCTTTAATTCCGCCACAAAAATCTCTCTTAATTAATGATCTTAGGTCTGTACCGTTATGGTACACACCTTAAGTAAAAGCAAATCTAGTTTTACCTATAAAGGCTCCATATTGTCCCATTGATGACACTGGGGACACTTCCAGTATATATCCTGTGCTTTAAAACCGCACTGGGTACATTGAAAAACAGGTTGCCGGGAGAGTTGATGGTCCAAGCATCGCTGGGAAACACCTACTGCCTCTTGCCAACGATTCATTCTGCTTAGCATTAATATCAACTGTTTAGCAACCCCAACAGCACCAGGATGCTGCCTAGTGCCTATTCGTAAAACATCTATAGCTTCATCATATCGCTCTCTCTCCTCAAGATATCTACTCCAAAGAGAAATTAAGCGAGTTGAAGCTGATGGACCATTGACCGCTTTGACCATAAATTTTTCAAATCCTTCAGTATCACCTTGATCGGTATACGCCCTAAGGAGAGAATCTACTACCAAAAAAAAGTGGGTGGGGCGAGTTTTTTGTAAAGTTGCAAAACTTTTTATTGCCGCACTTGTTTGACCATGCTGTAACTGGGCCTCACCTAATAAACGATAACCTTCTACACAACCAGGAAAAATTCGAACGGCACTGCGATAACGATCAATGGCTGACTCCTCATCTTCAGGAGTTCCACCCTCTACCTGTTCTTGGCCAATACGCAACAAAAGATGAGCCTCTCGCCGTGGGTCTTGGTTTCCTGTAACCTTTTTGTGCCTCTGTAAAACCTGAAGAGCCATATCCCAACGGCCTTCACTTTCGTGGAGCATTAATAAACTTGCTAAAGTACGAGAATGGTCAGGATCAACACTTAAAACCTGACGACAGGCTTCAACAGCCCTATCAACAAAACCACCCTGCCGATAATCTTCTGCTAGTTCATAAAGTGCTGAGGTGCGGTGAGCGGTAGTAAGGTTGGGCCTAGCTATAATATTTTGGTGTATGCGAATGGCTCGTCCAACTTCACCACGGGAACGAAAAAGGTTGCCCAAAGAGAGATGAATTTCAACTGTTTCTGAATTAATTCTAACTACTTTAACAAACTCTTCTATAGCCTTATCTTGCTCATCTGAGAGTAGATAGTTTAGACCACGATAGTAGAAGGCTGATTCACGGTGCTCTTCTAATTTTTCATGATAACGCGCCTCTGCATCACGTCCTAAGCGATAAGCTGAACGAAAAATCACCGCACTGACTGTAACAGCCAAAGCTGCCCAACCAATCAGATAAGGGAGATCATTTGCCATAGTGTATCCGGGTTATAACTGTGTATCGTTATCCAATGGAAGGTTGCGTAAATTTGTCAACTCCTCAGCTAGTTCGCTGTTTTTGCTCTGCATATCTTCCAAGCGTTTTTTATATTTAAGCTTTTTAAACCAAGCCGAAATAACTCCTAATAAAAAGCCTAAAAAAAGAGGCACAAAGGTAAGCACAAAAAGAGGAACACCCGTAACAACAAAACCACCAGGTACAGTAACATCAACCTGATTTTGGTTTGAAAGGGCAAACAAAACTGCAAATGAAGTCAGGATGAAAATAAAAGTTATGTTTAATAATCCAGACATAGTGTTGCTCTTTTTAAGTTAAAAATACCCGGATAGTGCAGGAGTTTGGCGCATTTTAAAGATGTGGGTCAAAAAAGCAGGCTGAGATATTGATATATATTTTAAGCAAAAAAACCGTCTAACTATGGACGATCTTAATTTACATTCCAATTAGGTGTTTATTTAACGACCCAATCGGTAAAAGCGCACTTTAAACCTGTCTAGGCAGTTTCAAACTGCCTAGACAGGTTTAAAAAATGTAGTTCAAGTTAATAAGGTGTTGAGTTAACCGTCAACTCTTTCCCGCAACTCTTTACCTGCTTTAAAAAACATAACCCTTTTAGCTTCAACCATTACCTGATCACCAGTTTTTGGATTACGTCCCTCACGAGAACGGCGTTCCTTAAGGCCAAAACTGCCAAAGCCACGAAGCTCTACACGTCTGCCCTGCTCTAAAGACATGCTAATTTCTTCAAATACTGTGTTTACAACTGTTTCCGCATCTTTTCTTGAAAGATTTTTTTGACGGGAAAGGGCATTTATTAACGCTGATTTTGTCATGTCGGCAACCTCAATTAAAGCAAAGAATACTTTTGAATAATATATAGATTTAGCAAAATTAGTTGGACCGGGCAACACTTAACCCGGCCCAACTAAGAAAAAAAATTAAAATCAACCCTCAGCTTTCTTCTCAAAAGCCTTGCTCAAAGCTTCACTTAAACTACTAATTCCACCAACTTCTTCTTTGTCTGCACTGTACTCTTTAATGGTTTGACGCTCTTCTGCTGCATTCAAAGCCTTAACAGATACAGCAACTTTACGTTTTTGACGATCAATAGCAGAGATAATAACCTCACACTCAGAACCAGGAGTTAAGCTTGTACCTTCAGGATCATCACGTGAGAACTCTTGCTTGCGTAGTAGGCCTTCAACTTGCTCTGAAAGCGTAATAACATAGCCAGTACCAGCAGCTTCTTTAACTGTGCCAACAACCTTAGTACCTTTAGGGTTAGCGTCAACCCATACACTCCACTCGTCAGGGTTAGCTTGTTTAAGACCCAAGGAGATACGCTCTTTTTCAGGATCAAGAGAAAGAACAACTGCTTCTACCTCTGAGCCACGTTGAAACTCTTTTAGAGCCTCTTCACCTGTTACGGAATCCCAGCTAACATCAGAGAGATGTACTAGCCCATCAATATCACCCTCAAGGCCGATAAACAGACCAAATTCAGTGATATTTTTAATTTCGCCAGTTACTGGTGTGCCAATTGGGTTGTTATCAGCAAATGCCTGCCATGGGTTCTCCATACACTGTTTAAGACCCAAGGAGATACGGCGACGATCACCATCAACATCAAGTACTACAACTTCAACTTCTTGGCCTACTTCTAGTAGTTTTGATGGATGTACATTTTTCTTTGTCCATGCAAGTTCAGAAACATGAGCCAGACCTTCAACACCAGACTCCATTTCAACAAACGCGCCATAATCGGTAATATTGGTAACATGACCACGGAACTTAGCACCAGAAGGATATTTAACGCTGATACCTTCCCATGGATCTGTTTGCAGTTGTTTCATGCCGAGAGAGATACGCTGGGTTTCAGCATTAAATTTAATAACCTGAACCGAAACAGTATCGCCAACAGTAACAACACTGCTTGGATGCTTAACTCGTTTCCAGGACATATCGGTGATATGTAATAGACCGTCTAGACCACCTAAATCAACAAAAGCACCATAATCGGTGATATTTTTAACAATACCATCGAGGATCATACCTTCATGGAGAGTCTCAAGAAGTGCAGAACGAGCATTTTCACGCTGTTTCTCAATGACAGCACGACGGGAGACAACAATGTTGCCACGACGACGATCCATTTTGAGAATATCAAAAGGTTGGTCTTCTTCTTGTAAACGAATAATATCATGAACCGGACGAACATCTACCTGTGAGCCGGGCAAGAATGCTGACAAGGTATTAAGATCAACAGTATAGCCGCCCTTAACCTTACCAAGTATCCGACCGTGGACAATAAGTTTGTCCTCAAAGGCTTTCTCCAAGTTAACCCAAGCCTCTTCCCGTTTTGCCTTCTCACGAGAGAGCACTGCAAGCCCTTGATCATCTTCGCATCGCTCAACGAAAACATCGATAGAGTCACCAACTTCCAAGGATAAATTACCATCAATATCGAGAAATTCACGAACGGTCAGACGACCTTCGGATTTTAACCCAACATCGATAATAAACTCTTCACCCTCACGTTGTATGATCTTACCTGAGACCACCTGTCCTTCTTTTCCCACCCCTTTGCTAAAGGACTCCTCTAGTAAAGCACTAAAATCCTCATCAGCAATTTCGGAATCGTCCGCCTGGAAATCAACAGCCACTGTGTGTACACCTTCGTTTGTATGATAACTTATTTTTTAATAAAAAATTAAGGAAAGTTACCAAATGTTATCGGGGCTTATTCCCCACCAACTTATCAACTAATTTAACTACGCAATCTATACTTTCTTCCAATGTTAACAAGGTTGTATCAACATGGTGAGCATCTTTTGCAGATGCTAAAGGAGCATGGGCTCTACTCTCATCCCTAGCGTCACGTTCCGCCATCATATCGCGTATCTTGTGGAAACTAACAGTTTCTCCCTTACCTTGCAACTCCAAAGACCTACGTTTTGCTCTTTCTTCTAAACTTGCAGTTAAAAACACCTTAAGATCAGCATCAGGCCAGACCACTGTTCCGGTATCTCGACCATCAAGAATTATATTTTTCTCACCGCCATAACGTCTCTGAAAAGTCAAAAGAGCAGAGCGCACTTGAGGTACGGCGGCAACTAATGATGCCTTTTTTCCTACTTGCTCTTCGCGCAGGTTAATACTTACATCTTTTCCGGCTAAAAATGCCCTAAAACCTTCACCAGCAACAAAACGAAACTCAAATGGCATATTGCCTGCCAGCTTGCCTAACTGCTCATCATCGGTAACATCATTTTGCAGAGCTAAAAGTGCCACCCCACGATAGATAGACCCTGTATCTAGGTAACTAAAGCCAAACTTAGTAGCAACTGCACGACAAATTGCCCCTTTTCCAGCTCCAGCAGGGCCATCTACTGCAACTACAAAACGTGAACCTTTGGCAATCTTTTCTGGCAGTTGTTTAACCATTTAACCACTCCACTCAATATCTGCTCCTAGGCTCGCCATTAAGTCAGCATAACCGGGAAAAGAGGTATTAATATTGCCACAGCCCAATACTTTTACAGGTTTTTTACTTACCAGGCCAGCTACAGATAAACTCATGGCAATTCTATGGTCGGTGTGTGACTTAACAGTAGCTCCACCTGCCAACCTTTCCCATAGGCCATTTATCATAACTCCATCAGGTAGCTCTTCTAATGCAACACCCAGCTTGCTTAACCCTTCAACCATGGCGGAGATCCGGTCGCTCTCTTTTACCCGTAACTCATCGGCCCCTTCTAACACTGTTTTACCTTCTGCCAAGGCTGCTGCAACAAAAAATACGGGGAACTCATCAATGGCTCTTGGGATTACACTCTCAGGAACAGTGATACCTTTTAGTTGAGAATGGCGAACCCTTAAGTCAGCTACTGGCTCTCCCCCCTCTTCTCTTGGGTTAAGCTGCTGTATCTGCCCACCCATTTTTATAAGAAGATCCAATAAGCCAGTTCTGGTTGGATTAATGCCGACTCCTTCTATAACAATATCAGAATCAGGAACCAAAAGTGCTGCAACCATGGGAAAAGCTGCACTGGAGATATCTCCCGGTACAACAATTTTCTGTCCCACGAGATCAGGCCAGCCATCAATGGTTACCTTTAACCCTTCCCGCTGTATCTGTGCCCCAAATGCTTCTAACATCCTCTCGGTATGGTCACGAGAAAGAGCAGGCTCAGTTACACTTGTCTCACCTGCTGTGTTTAAACCAGCCAACAGTATAGCTGTCTTAACCTGCGCCGAAGCTACAGGGCTAATATAATCTAGGGGAATCAACTCTTGGCCTTCAATGACCAAAGGGGCCAGTTTGCCACCATTGCGACCAGATATTTTAGCACCCATTTTGCGCAGTGGATTTACAACCCTGCCCATGGGCCTGCCCCGTAAACTCTCATCACCACTAATAACTGAAAAAAATGGTTGGCTAGCTAAAAGTCCAGTTATAAGGCGCATAGCAGTACCAGAATTGCCCATATCAAGAACATCATTGGGTTCTGCCAAGCCATCAAGACCCACACCTTGAATACGATAAGAGCCAGCCTCTATACGTTCAATATCCACCCCCATAGCCCTAAAAGCTGCGATAGTACGCAGAACATCTTCACCTTCTAACAGCTTTTTAACCACAGTTTCACCTGTAGCTAGTGCACCAAAAATAATAGCCCGGTGGGATATGGATTTATCCCCAGGGATGGTAATCCGCCCTGTTAAGGGCTTTGACTCTTTGGCTATTAAATTATTGAGCATTATTTTTTTCTCTCTTCCAGCACTCGTTCACGAGTGTGTTTTGATCTGGCAAAAATTCCATATAATGCATCTTCATTGCCAGTCTCAATCTGTACGGAGAGCTTATCTAAGTCCTTACGAAAACGGTTTAACATATCCAAAATAGCCCCCCTATTCTCAAGACAAATATCCCGCCACATCGTGGGGTCAGATGAAGCGATACGGGTAAAATCACGAAAACCACCAGAAGCATACCTAAACACCTCGGCCCGGATGTCATCTTCTAGGTCTGATAGTGTATTAACAATATTGTATGCCATTAAATGGGGAAGGTGGCTGGTTGCAGCCAAAACCCGGTCATGGTGGTGAGGGTCCATTATCTCCACTATAGACCCCGCAGCCTCCCATACCAAACGGACCTGCTGAAGCGCATCTGATGGGGTGTTTTTAGTCGGAGTTATAACGGTGCGGCTACCCTCAAACAGAGTAGAAAATGAAGAAGCAACACCGGAATGCTCTGTACCAGCTACCGGATGAGAGCCGACAAAATGAACATCATGGGGCTGTAATATTGCTTCACACTTATCAACAAGCGCACCTTTAACACTGCCAGCATCAGTTATAACAGTGCCAGGAGATAAGCCAGAAATACTATCTTCTATCACCTTGGGAATAGATCGCACTGGAGTAGCCACCAAAACCATGGTAGACCCCTTAACCCCCTCTACTACATCATTGGTTGCCCTATCAATTACCCCTAACTCTAAAGCTGTATCTAAAGAGCGGCGGGTACGGTTAACCCCTACTACCTCACCAACCATATCACGGTCTTTTAACGCACGAGCCAGAGAGCCACCAATAAGACCAACACCAATGATGGTCAACTGTTTTATAAATAATGCCATGAGACTTTCCTACAGTTATTTTAAAATAAATACAATAGTTTACACAAAAACAAAACCTTTGATCTATCATTCCCACGAAAGGGGAAGTCTAGGATGCACTGCTTAATTCGCTGGATTCCCGCATTCACGGGGACGACGTTTATTGTCTCTGTTATAATACCCGGCGTGGATAGGAGCCAAGAATCTTAACTATTACCCCAGATATTGCGGATAACTCCCCTAAAGCAGCAGCAGCGTTTTCATCTTCTTGATGGCCTTCAAAATCTATAAAAAACAGATAGTCCCAGGCTTTTTTTCGGGATGGTCTAGACTCAATTCTGGTTAGATTTACTTTGTGAGAGGTAAAAATACCCAAAACCCGGTACAAAAACCCTGGCTCATCTCGAAAGGAGAACATTATACTGGTCATATCCTGACCAGAACGGGACGGAGTGTGATGACCTATAACCAAAAAGCGATTTTCATTATCGGCCCGATCTTCAATATGTTCTGCCAAAACATTTAATCCAAACTCATCAGCTGCATATAAGCCAGTAATTGCAGCAGCCCCACGCTCTTTTTGGGCAAGTTTAGCAGCTTGAGATGTTGAACGTACCTCTTCTATACGTACTCCTGGCAGATAGCGGGCTAACCATGTTCTACTCTGGCTTACTGCAAGGTGATGACTATAAACAACTTTTATTCCTTCAAGTTGGGTCTCAGCACTTAATAACACATGTACAATAGGAAGGTATACCTCGCCACATATAAGCAGGGAGGAGTCCACAAGCCTATCAAGGGTGTGGTTGACTATCCCTTCAATGGAGTTTTCCACAGGAGCCACACCAAAATTCGCCCGTTTGATCTCTACTTCATGGAAAACCTCATTGATGGTTCTCACAGGAAACATTTTAAAAGAAGAGCCAAACTGTTTTTGCGCAGCCTGATGGGTAAAGGTGGCCTCTGGACCTAAATAGGCCACGGTCAACTCTTTTTCTAAATTGAGTGAAGCAGATATAATCTCTCGATATATACGATGTAGAGCCACTATAGGCAGAGAGCCTGTATGTCGAGCCTCCAGGCGACGATGGATACGAGCTTCTCGTTCAGGACGATAAAAAGCTACATCTTCTCCGCTCTTATCCTTAAGTTCACCAACCTTCAATACCCATTCGGCCCGCTCTATGAGCAGGTCGTGGATGGTATCATCAATGCGGTCGATAGCCATACGGCAATCGTCTAAGGTGACTGGTTTTGCGGGCGGCTCTGAGTTCGAGCTGGCCATGTGTTATTCCAAAAGAAGGGGGTTAATATTAATACATCAATCCTGGTGCTAAGCCTTGAAACAACCTACTTATATTATCTCCATCCTCAACCGGTTTTCGCATTTTGGATAGGTCCCATTTTGTAACTTTAGACTTGCCTTCCAGTATTTTCAAGGCTAGTGGATAATACTGACCATCAGAATAGTTGTGCCCCAATACTACCGAATAATTGCGTGCCTCTACTTTTAAACCAAGATGATAAGAGGCAAGCACCATACTAAACAGTGCCTCTTCAAAATAGGAGGTGTTTTTATACTCGGGATTTTTAATAACCTCATCAAAACGGTTAAGAGCAGCAATATATTCGCTGCGGTCTAAATAGAAACGAGCTACAACCATTTCTTGTTCTGCCAAACGGTCCAGACAAAGAACAATCATCTGTTTAGCCTGCCATGCATAATCACTTTGGGGAAAACGGGCCACTAACTCGCGAAATGCTGATAGAGCCTTTCGAGCTTGGTCTTGATCCAGGTTGGCATTGGAAATTTGTCTATAGTTGGATATACCACGCATATAAAAAGCATAAGAAACATGTTTATGCCGAGGGTGAAGACGTATAAACCGTTCTGCTGCACTTACAGTATCGTCATACTCTCCTAATTTAAAGTTGGCATATATGAGGTTTAGCTGTGCTGGTGTAGCAAGCTTAGAAAAAGGATGTTTATGGTCAAGAGCTTCAAATTTTCTTTTGCCCACCAGATATTCATTATTTTTCATGCCAGCTACCCCTGCCGCATATAGCTGCTCCGGGGTATAGACTATTTCTACTTCTTCATCAAACATGGAGCAACCGCTCCATATTAAAGCTAGAACCATGTAAGAGATAATCCGTAATGCCATTTTATAACTGTATCCCATCAAATAAAAAAAATTCCACAACCCTAATTTAACCATCAATAGCAAAAAAATGCGAGGATCTTTCGCGCTGCTCGCTCACCACTTAAGGTAGCACCCTCTAAAGTAGCAGGTAGATTACCTGCCGTCCAATCTCCAGCAATAACCATATTTTTCCAGGGAGTCCCAACATCTGGGCGTAGGTGGGAGGTCTGAGGCCAAGGAGAAAATGTAGCCCTTCGCTCTTTAATTACCCGTGCCCCAACAATATTAGACTCTTTTAATTGTGGCTGAAGCCTCTCTATATCCTCTGCAACTGTAGTAATCAACCTTTTTTTACTCCACTGACTCTCCCTATAAGCCCCACTCATAACACCACTTAACCTAGCTTGGCCTTCACTGTTTTTATTTTGCTGGCTTATACCCCGGTCAAATAACCACTGGCTGGTCTCAAATGGTAGCCCAACAAGTGGGGCTGGCATTTGGGATTTTTTGTCATAAAGTAGATGTACTGAGACTATAGGGGTAGAAGATAACTGGGAAAAACCAGACTTTTTGGCCCAATCTGGTAGCAGTGTTGAAAGAGGTCCATATGGCAGTGCTGAAATAACCCCTGGAGGTTGGGAAAAATTATTCATTCCAGTTGTAACCCCAATTACCTTTTCTCCATTAAAGGTAATTTTTTTAACCCGTTGCCCGGTTAAAACCTCACCACCTTTGGCTTTTATATATGCTTTGGCAGGCTCTCCTATTAATTTTGTAAGTGGTACAGTAGGCAGAAGAGGACGAGCGGCAGTGCGACTTTTAAAAAAAGATAGCTTCATAACTTCAGCAAATAGAGCAGCATTAGCAGAACCTGCTGGTTCATTTAGTGCAGCAAGGCAGAGAGGAGCCCAAAGTTGCTCAAAAATCCCCCCCTTTTGCCCATGGCCATGAAGCCATTGGGTAACTGACTTATTTTCCAGTGAGGCTTGGCTTGGTAAAAACGCTATACCCAAAGATAGTGCTGCCAATTTATCTTTTAATGTTAAAGGGGCATAACGTAAAACCCCAACTAAAAGGTGAAGGGGAGCAGGTAAATTAGGGCAGTTGAGTGAGTGCCAACCGAGCTTACGGCTCCAAAATTGATAGTTTACAGTGGGTGACTCCAACAATAAGTCACGGGTTCCTATAATATCTAACAGTTTTAATGTTGCGCTATAGGCTCCTATAAGCAGGTGGGGTCCACAGTCTAGAGTTTCTGCAAAGCTGGGGTCATAAAATGACTTTGCCCGCCCCCCTGGCTGTTTTGCTGCCTCCAATATAACAGGCCGTAAGCCAGACTCTATAGCTGTAACTCCAGCACTTAAACCAGCTAAACCACCACCAAGAATAAGAACATCATAAGGTGAACCGCTATATTCATTTAACATACTGCCACATCTTTTTTAGCCTTCGTGCCTAGATATTTCATAATTTACAGGTATTATTCTAAAGTGGGTAGTTAGACCTAGACTTGTTTGTTGTCCTTATGCTTTGCCAACTGTCGAAAACAGGTTAAAAAGAAAATTTTTATTTTTAAGTTTCTAAAAATGGAAAAAGATGGAAACTATTATTCAAATACTTCTAATTGGTACCAGAAACCGGTTTATATCCCTATTGATTTTGACCGCTATATCTTTCTGCGCCGCCTATGGTCTATCATTTATTCGTATTGAAACCAACTTATCAAGTTTATCTAGTGACCATGCACCAGACCGCAAACTATATAATGAGGTGGTAAAAACTTTTGGT
Source organism: Magnetococcales bacterium (assembly GCA_015231305.1). Taxonomy (GTDB): domain Bacteria; phylum Pseudomonadota; class Magnetococcia; order Magnetococcales; family JADFYX01. The sequence continues at coordinate 13,399 of JADGBW010000025.1, forward strand.
GCTGACAGTAAAATTATACTGTATATTCGCGATCCCAACCTTTGGCAACCGGAAAAACTAGCTAAACTTACAGATATTCACAAACATCTAGAGCAGCTCTCTTTTGTTACCAAAGTCGATAGTATAATAAATGCCAAGTCCATAGGTTTTTCTACTGGGGTAATCACTACCGGCCCCCTGCTTACCAACAAACCCAAAGACCCTTTTATTATTAATAAAGCCCGTGAAAATGCCATGAGCAATCCGCTATTGGCAGGACAGGTTATATCTGATGATGGTTTGGCTGTTTCCTTTATTATTAGTTATGAAGAGCAGAAGTGGAACGAAAATTTCTCACGTAATGCATTTATTGCTATTGAAGAGTTAATCAAGAAAAATAAACAATCATTCCAAGAGATTTTTCAAGTTGGATCTCCACGCTTAAGTGAAGAACTTAAAAAAAGTATAATTGAAGACCTGCTGCTTTTAGCCCCAATCAGCGCATTGGTATTAGGCATTACCATTATCTATTTTATGGGTAGTGTTTTTGCAGCTATATTGCCTGTTCTCACCTCTGTAATAAGCCTGTTGTGGACCTTTGGAGTAATGGGCTGGTTTGGTATACCCATTACTGTTTTAACATCCATGCTACCATCATTAGTGCTGGTAATCGGGGCTACCGAAGACACCCACATGCTCTCCTCTTATTTAAGTGAGGTTACGCGTTCAAAAGATAAAAACCGTATGCTTGCAGTAAGAAGCATGCTGAGACATATCGGCTTGCCCCTTATTTTAACTGTAGTTACTACTGCTCTTGGTTTTTTAAGTAACATGTTGAGCGATATTGAGATGATTCGTGATTTTGCCATGATCACAACAATCGCCATCTTTTTTAATGGTGTAGTCTCACTATTAATTACCCCTATGGTTCTCTCATTTTTTGGCCCTAAGCAGTCAAAGGTTATTGGTAAAAAAGGAGAAATTTTAGGAATACCAGGATTTATCCTACGCATCTTTGATAAAATAATCCATAGCTACGGCAAAGCAACACTATTTATCACTGTGGCGTTTCTCTTATTTTTTGCCAACCAAGCACTCTCGTTGCATGTTACCAACGACCCCCTATCTTACTTTCAAAAAAACCAACCTCTGATTGTACATACAGAGAGAATTCACGAAGATTTTGCCGGGGTAAAAACATTTTTTATCCATTTAGATGCCAATAAACCAGGGGCATTTAAAGAACCAAAAAATATTATCCGTTTAAAAAATATTCAAGCATGGCTCAATAAACAAGCTCAACATGACTCAAGCCAATCATTAGCCGATGTACTATCCTTGTTAAACCGCGAGTTTAATAAGGGTCAAGCCAGTAAATACATAGTACCTAATAATCAAAATCTGGTGGAACAATATCTACTTTTTCTTTCTCGAAAACAGTTATCACATTTGGTAAATGCCGACTATTCAGCAGCCAATATTGTTGTAAGACATAACATTAACGACTCCCACTCCTTAAACAATCTAGTTCGTGAGCTTAAAAAATCTGCCCAATTAATAGCCGGGGTAGATATAAAGCTATCGGTGCTGGGAGATAACTTAATGGTCAATGCAGCTGCCGATGATCTAATTGAGGCGCAGTTTAAATCTTTAGGGCTGCTATTAGCCGTGATTTTTGTTTTGATGTCCCTGCTTTTTACATCTTTGAAGGGTGGGCTGATATCACTGGTTCCAAATTTAATACCAATTATATTGGTTTTTGGTGTTATGGGACTACTTGATCTGCCTATTAACCCTGGCACAGCAATGGTTGCGGTTATTGCTGTTGGTATAGCAGTTGACGATACAATACACCTGTTATCTCAATACACTGATGAGTGCCGGATTACATCTAATTTAGATCTTGCAGTACGCCGTACAGTACGGGGACAGGCTGTTCCCATTATCTCAACTAGTTTAGCTCTTATGATGGGCTTTTTAGTACTTAGTTACTCCAACTTTTCCATTATTTCTCAATTTGGCCAGCTCTCAGCTGCCACCCTACTTTTTGCTTTAATAGCAGATCTACTAATCACCCCTATTATAATGCGCCAAATCCGACTTGTTGGCTTTGCTCATATTATGGCATTGAGGGTGCGTGGAGAAGTTGTTGAAAACAGCCCACTTTTTCGTGATATGAGTCTATATGAAGTTAAAAAGACAATTTTGATTTCTGAAATGAAACAGTTTGATACAGGAGATATACTAATACGCCATGGAGACACCGGAAAAAGTCTCGGCTTGATCCTTAACGGAACTGTGGCGGTTAAAATACCCCATTTTAAAGGGGAAGGTCTTCAACAGGTTGCAGTACTTAAACCTGGGGAAATTTTTGGTGAAATCGGCTTTATTCGATCCACCAAGCGTGTTGCAAACATTCAAGCACTAGAACCAGTTGAAATTCTTGTATTCGATTTTCAACAACTTCAACAAGGCATGAAGTTTTTCCCTGCAATTGCTGCCAAACTCAACCTTAATATCTGCCGTATACTCGGCAACCGTATTGCTGATATTTTATCTAGAAAGGGATAGAATACCTATAGATATTCGACACAAAACCTGTATATTATTGGTTTATATACTTATAAATACTGCTGCAATCACCCCCTCTTTATAACATAACAACAATGAACTTTTTACTAGTGTATCTTTCTTAACATATACACAATAGATAATTATTTTTTAAAAGCAGAGGTTAATTTGGATTATCAAAAAAAAACCAACTTTTTGCTAATATTCTATAGCCTGTTGCTGACGTTTTGCTTTTTTTTAACGGGAGATTACGCTATGTCGTCAACACAAAAAAAAGCTAATCGGCTAATTAATGAGACCAGCCCCTACCTGTTGCAACATGCCCATAATCCGGTTGATTGGTATCCTTGGGGTAAAGAAGCCCTTAAAAAAGCCAAAGATGAAGGTAAAATAATACTAGTGTCAATAGGCTATGCTGCATGCCACTGGTGTCATGTTATGGAGAAGGAAAGCTTTGAGAATGAAGCCACTGCTGCAATATTAAACAAATATTTCGTTGCCATTAAGGTAGATAGGGAAGAGAGGCCAGATTTAGACGGTCATTTTATGGATATCTTAACCACTTTAACAGGGTCAGGTGGCTGGCCTATGAATATGTTTTTAACACCAGATTTACAACCCATATATGGTGGAACCTACTTCCCACCCCAAGCAAAACATAACCTACCATCATTTAATAGTGTTTTAAAATCTCTACAAAAACAGTGGAGCGGTGACAGAGATGAGATGCTAAAACACCTTGATGAGTTGCAGAGTTTTCTTGCTAAACAACTAACACCACCAAAAAGTGGGCCAGCTAAGAAAGGTGGGGCTGATCCTCGGCAAATAAGTGTCGATTTTTGGCAAAAACGTTTTGATTTAAAATATGGTGGTTTTGGCGATGGTACAAAATTTCCACAACCTTCAATTCTTTCACTTGTTTTGCGTAAAGCAGCCACTGAGAAAAATTTAGAAATAGCCAAACCAGTTTTATTGACCCTAGATAAAATGGCAGCGGGGGGAGTTCGAGACCAACTGGGTGGTAGTTTTCATCGTTATAGTGTTGATCGTTATTGGCAGGTTCCCCATTTTGAAATCATGCTTTATGACAATGCTCTACTTGCTAGAACCTACTTAGAAGCGTTTACTTTAACAAAAAAAAGTCGTTATCAGTTTGTAGTTAGGCAAATTTTGGATGATATGCTTAACCGTTTTCGCCTAGAGTCTGGCTGTTTTATCTCAGCTTTAGATGCCGATAGTGAAGGTGAAGAGGGTCTTTATTATACTTGGGACGAAGAGGAAGTTATAGAGATTTTAGGAGAAGATACGGCGGTTGAGTTTATAGATGATTTTGTTGATCCAATTGAGGGAACCATAGATGGGCGCAGTGTTTTAAGGTTGCTTTCTAATATTGGTAATATCGACAATACATTTTTAAAACACAAAGAAAGCTTGCAAAAACTGTTGGCAGTAAGAACAAAACGAGTGCCACCAGCCATGGATGATAAAATTATCACCTCATGGAACAGCTTAATGGTATCTGCCTTGGCTAAGGGGGGAAGAGTATTACAAGAACCACGTTATGTTAAAGCAGCCCAAGTTTGCATGGCAGATCTGTTGCAAAACTCCTTTGTTAAAGGCAAGCCGCGCCATAGTCGCAGAGGAGAAAAAGTTGGGGATGTGGTTTTTTTAGATGATTATGCAACATTAATTCAAGCACTTATCGACCTCTATGAAACCGATTTTAACTTAAACCACCTAAACACAGCTAGTAAATTAACTAACGAGATGTTGCAGCGTTTTGCAACCAAGCCAGGCCAACCCCTAACCCTAACCCCAAAAGACCAACCATCTGACATTCCCCCTCAAATTGTATTAAACGACGGGGTAACACCAACCGGAAACTCTTCCGCACTTGTTGCTCTACATCGTTTGGCTCTGTTTAGTTCAGATGAAAAATTAGAGGTGGCAGCTAGCAATAGACTGCATAACCTAGGCAGCCACTTAGATGAAAATCCAGCAAGCTCTTCCGAACTACTATGGGCGTTAGATTTTACCCCAAAATCTGCTATAGAGGTGATAATAGTCGGCCCGTTTAAAAACAAAGCCACACAACAATTAATAACAACTGTAAATAAAAAATTTATACCAGGGCTGGTTTTAGCTGGTGTAGACAGCGAAACCAAACCAAAGGATCTAAAGCCATGGGCCTTATTAAACCGAAGCATGATTGACAACAAACCAACAGCCTATGTTTGTAAAAACCTAGTATGTCGCCTGCCTGTATTTAGCAAAGATGAATTAGAAAAAATGCTGGACGAATAATTATAATGGCATGATGGGACTGGGAAGGGGCTAAGTCCCTTCCCAGTAGGGTTTGGAGCAAAAAGCCCTAAGAATATCAACCTACCAGCTTACCATCTTCTTCTTCAGAAATATCTGCCCTTTTGCCAATGGATATTGAAGATTTTTTGCTTTGGTTGCGGGTATTTAAAAATTTATAACGGGAGTAGAGGTTTTCTAATGCGTCTACTGTGTGGTCGTCGGCAATAAAAATACGTCTGGTCCAGGCGAACTCCCAAATTTTCCAGTATAAATGCCGGCAACTCTCTTGCTTTTTTTTGTTGCTACCTGCTTTGTGGCAACTTAATTCTAACTCCATAAGATCGTGGAGTAAAACTGCCCCACCTTCTGGATCTTCTACAGATACTTCACTCTCAAAAGAGTTATACTCAGCTTTTTGCAGTTCTAGCAGGGTAATTCCAATGGCCTCAACCAGCGGAGATGAATAGCTGTTATTTGCTATACCAACACCATTTATCACCTGAGATAATTTATCAGGGGTGGTTGGTATAAGTTCTTGGAGCTTGTTACCTAGTGGCTCTTGAACAATTGAAGGTATCTCGCTATCGCTCAACTCAACCATAGAATCAAGGTTAAACTCATCCCATGTTTCAGGGTTAAGCATATCTTTTAAATTGTTCTCATGGGTCCAATCATAACGAATTGATCCATCCTTGCGTAATATCATGGCAAGAATTTCATCTACCAAACTATCATCATCTGACATGGTTTATTTTGCCCCCCACCTAAAGCAATTGGTCAGCAACATGAATTGTCAACTCACTCAACATATTAGTATAACTTGCAAGCTCATTATCATACCAGCCATAAACTACTGTCTGGGTAACAGGAACCTCCAGAGTGTGGCTTTGGAGAACTTTAATAACATCTGCTGGTAGCCCAGGAATTTTATCTAGGTTAACTCTTGTATATGCTGTTCTGGTATGAGTCTCTTTAGCCTCAATTACAGCAGCAGCTTTGGGAAAACCAATAATATCAGAGGAGACATTCTGCCCCTCAGTATAGACCAGATAGTCTTGATACGGTCCCGCGGCGGCTTCTTGATATATTTTATTCACTTCACTACGGTTAATAGGATTATCTCTATCGGACGATTGTAGGTTTAAGGTTAGGATTATTAACGAACCAGCCGAGGTAGGAACCCGAACCGACTCTGCCATAAACCCAATTTCACCCATCTCTGGTAGCACTAAACGTAAGGCTTTGGCGGCTCCAGTAGTTGTTAAAATAATATTGTTTAAAATACTGCGGCTTTTACGCAGATCCTTTGCTCCGGACTTAGGGACAGAATCTAAAACTTTCTGGCTTCCAGTTGCAGCATGTACTGTGACCATGGAGGCAGAGAGGATTTGGTCAGCTCCGAAGTGTTCTAATATCGGCTTCATCATGTAAGACAAACAGGTGGTAGTACATGAGGCAGCAGAGATTAAAGAGTGCTGGCTGGGATCGTACATTTCGTCATTGATACCCATAACAGTAGTAAGACTGTCATTGGGGGCTGTTAAGCCTTTGTTTTTTATTTTAAATGGTGCTGAAATTAAAACTTTTTCTGCCCCAGCTTCCAGATGTCCTCGCATAGATCCACCAGACGCATCTGCTGGGTTGGTTGGGTCTAAAAAAGCCCCGGTGCAGTCGACAACAATGCGAACTCCAGCCTCTTTCCAGCCGATATCTTGGGGGTTACGAGCAGTACGAAGAAAACGGACAGGTATACCATCTATGGTGAGGGTTCCGGCTACAGGGTCAACATTATCAATAACATCTTTGCCGTTAAAGCCATGCAAAAAGTTAGAAAGGCGACCATAAGAGCTGTCTTTTTCTAGATGTTGGATCAAATCACCAAAATCTGCTCCCACTTCCCGGCCCACATTAACGATAATTTCTGAAAAATGCTTACGGGCGATATGATTCCACAGGGTTAGCTTGCCAATACGCCCCATGCCGTTAATACCCAATTTCATGGATAAATTTCTCCTAAATACTAACTTGAGTTCTTTTTAATCAAAAAAGCCACGATTTAAAACCAATTTAAAAAGTGACTCATTTTGATCTTTTATTATACCCGATGCAATGGATAGGATATCTTATGAAGGCGATTTTAGAAAAAAAGCTGCTAACCAGCCAATAAAAGCTTTGCTTTTGCCACTACATTTTCTACGTTAAAGCCCAACTCTTCCATTGCTTTACCACCAGGAGCCGACATACCAAAACGATCAATTGTTATTAGCGAACCTCTATCACCAACCCAGCGATGCCAACCAAGAGAAGAACCAGCTTCAACACCAAGTCGGGCGGTAATAGCAGGAGGTAACACTGAATCACGGTATGAACGGGGTTGCTCTTCAAAAAGCTCCCATGAAGGCATTGAGACAACCCTTACTTTTTTGCCATCTTTGCTCAATATGGCATGTGCTTCCATTACTAGTTGCACTTCAGAGCCACTAGCTAGTAATAAAATATCAGGGTCACCCACACAATCTGCAAGAACATAAGCCCCTTTACTTACACTGGCTCTTACACCTGGGTCTAATACTTGTAAATTTTGCCGTGATAGAACCAAAGCCATAGGTTTTTTTAAGGATATAGCTAAAGACCAAGCTGCTGCTGTCTCTTGGGCATCAGCAGGGCGCATGGTTATAAGGCCAGGAAGTGCACGCATGGTTGCCATGTGCTCTACAGGCTGATGAGTTGGACCATCTTCACCAACTGCGACACTATCATGGGTTAACACGTAGGTAACATGGGTTCCCATAAGGGCAGAGAGACGCATTGCCCCACGCATATAGTCTGAGAAAACCAAAAATGTACCACAAAATGGAATAACACCAGCATGAAGTGCCATACCGTTACACACAGCAGCCATTGCATGTTCACGGATCCCAAAATGGATATTTCTATCGCCTTTATCATGCATCCAGGTGTTGTTGGATGGGGCGAGATCTGCCGAGCCACCTATAAGCATGGGAATTTTATCGGCTAAAGCATTGAGAGATTTACCAGAGGCAACACGGGTAGCAACAGGGTCATCGGCAAAAGCCAGGTTATCAAGATCCATGCTCCAGTCTTGGGGTAGCTGACCATCCATCTGGGCTATAAAATCTACTCCATCTTGGGGATATTGGGTCGAGAAAGCTTGTAGATGAGCTTCCCACTCTTCTTGCTGTTCTTGACCTCTAGCAACTACCAATCTACAGTGGTCAACTGCCTCTTGGGGTAGGTGAAAACGCTCTTGGGGCCACTCATAAAACTTACGGGTTTCATCCATTACTTCACCTTTTATAGGTGAACCATGAACACCTGAAGAATCAACCTTTGGGCTGCCATGACCAATATGGGTTCGTACAACTATGAGAGTTGGCCTCTCTTCTTCAAGCTGACCTTGGCGTATAGCTGCTTCAATGGCATCCATATCTTCGCCATCTTCAACATGTAAAACCTGCCATTGGTAAGATTCAAAACGCTCAGCTACCCCTTCACTGAAGGTTAAGTCTGTGTTGCCCTCAATGGTGATTTTATTATCATCGTAAAGGTAGATAAGCTTACCTAAACAAAGATGCCCAGCCAAAGATGCAGCCTCTGCTGCTATACCTTCCATTAAATCTCCATCAGAGACTATGGCGTAGGTGAAATGATCCACTATAGGCAGATACTCTTGGCGATTAAAATTTTGCGCTAGATGTCTCTCAGCCATCGCCATACCGACACCCATAGCAAACCCTTGCCCTAGAGGTCCGGTGGTTGCTTCAACACCAGGGGTATGCCCGTACTCTGGGTGGCCTGGGGTGTTGCTGCCAAATTGCCGAAACTGTTTAATGTCATCTAAAGATACATCATAACCGGTTAAATGAAGCAGACCGTAGAGCATAGCCGATCCATGACCAGCTGAGAGAATAAAACGGTCTCTGTCCATCCAACCTGGGTTACTAGGATTATGGCGCATAACCTTAGCCCACAGAGTATAGGCCATAGGAGCAGCCCCTAAAGGCAGACCCGGATGACCAGAGTTAGCTTTTTCTACTGCATCAATAGCTAACATACGCAGTGTAGTGACTGCTAATTTATCCAATGAGGAGTTGGAAGATTGTTTGGGAGTTGAGTTTTGTGTCATAGTTAGGGCTTTCCAGTCGGTTGCCAATAGACGATAAGAGCAAAATATGAAACGAGATGTGTAGCACACTTTTTAAAAAAATAAAAAGATGCTTATGAATAATTACGCGTTTTAACTGGTTGTCTTATTATTTTCATTTCCACCAGTTTTATATACTAAAAATAAATTATAGCAAATTGGGCTGTACCATCGCCAATTTTATGATAAGAATTAATCTTAATTTATTAATTTGAGACAGATGGCAGGGATAGAAAATTTTGGATACTAATAATAAAATCCAGACCTTGGATACTGTAGGCAAGAGTTTAAAAAAACTTCGTGATGAGGGAAAACAGATTATTCACTGCCACGGAACCTTCGACCTTCTCCATCCAGGTCACCTACACCATTTAAAATTAGCTAGTCAGTTGGGTGATCTACTTGTTGTAACCTTAACCGCTGACCGTTTTGTATCTAAAGGACCAGGACGACCAGCATTTGGAGAACAACTCCGAGCCGAGAGCATGGCAGCTTTGGCATGTGTTGATATTGTTTGTATTGTCCATGATGTCACTGGAATACCAGCAATAGAGGCTATAAAACCCCACCTCTATGTTAAGGGAGGAGAGTATAAAAAGGTAGACGACGACATAACCGGAAATATGGAAAAAGAAGAAAATGCAGTCAAAGCAGGTGGTGGTACTATTCACTATACAGACGGCATCACTTTTAGTTCAAGCAAGCTCTTAAACCAACATTTTTCTCTATTTCCACCAGAGGTAAAAGAGTATCTACAGAAATTTAAAACCGTTTATGGCGCAAGTGAGGTAGCAGAGCAGATTAATAACCTGCAAGGTTTAAAGGTGCTTGTGGTTGGTGATGCTATAATTGATGAATACTGTACTGTTTCTCCCATGGGGGTTACAGGTAAAAATATAGATGTTCTAGCCTCTAAATTTGAGTCTATGGAACGTTTTTGCGGAGGTGCATTGGCAGTTGCCAATCAGATAGCAGGTTTTGTATCTGATGTGACAGTACTTACTGGGTTGGGTAAAAAAGAGTCCCATGAGCCATTTATCCGTTCTAAACTTGCGGATAACATTAACCCTGCTTTTTTCTATTTTGAAGATGCTCCCACCTTGATAAAACGACGTTTTATTGATGAAAATTTAAATAAACTGTTTGAGCTATATTTTTATGAAGCCAAACCTCTTACTCCTACTTTAGACAAAAAAATTTGCCAATGGATAGCAGATCATGCCAACAGCTATGATGCTGTTATTGTTCCTGATTATGGCAACGGTTTTATCTCTGAAAATATAGTTACGGCACTGTGTGACCACAGCGGTTTTCTTGCTGTCCACACCCAGATAAATAGTGGCAGCAGAGGTTATCACGCTATTACCCGCTATCCCCGTGCTGATTATATATCACTAAATATTCCTGAGCTACGCCATGCAGCCCATGACCACCACACCCCTATAAATGATCTGGTTATAAAGGTTGGTAAAAAGCTGAATGCCAGCAATTTTTCTGTTACTAAAGGTGCTGATGGCGCATTAATGTGTGATATTAACCAAGAAACCATAAAAAATGTTCCTGCCCTTTCTACCCAAATGGTAGATAGAATAGGAGCTTCGGACAGTTTTTTTGCTATGACTAGCCTTTGTATGTCTCAACAAGGAGAACAAGAATTAGCACTATTTTTAGGTGGAGCAGTGGCTGGGTTAAATATGCGTATTGTCTGTAATCGCGAATCTATTGACCCGGTTAAGCTGCAAAAATTCACTACAACCCTTTTAAAATGACACACTTGAATATTGTGAAAAAAAGTTTTCTATTGCTATCGGTAATATTTATTTGCGGGCTGTTGTTCATAAACTCAGCTAGCAACTTAGCTTATGGAATGACCGCCCAAGAGCTATCGGGTCGGGCTATTATGGCTACCGCTGCAAAAAAACAATATCGCCCATTTGTATATGAACAGCTTACTATTACCCGTACAAATGCCGATGGCTTGCGCACAACTCGCAAAGCTCGCCGTTATTCTCGCCGCGAACAAGGTGAAGGGTCTGTTAATAGACATGTAATAGTTTTAGACTATCCTAAACCTGTTAAGGGTGTAGCCTTTTTAATTAAGCAGATGGCAAATGGTATACAAGGTCACTGGGTATACCTTCCAGCCTTAAAGTCCCGTATGCGCCGTATTGTTGGTGGGGGTGATGGTGGTGTTTTTGATACTGATTTTAGTATTGAAGACCTTGCAACAGAAAATTTAGCAAGCTTTATCTACAAGCGCAAAAAAGATCTGATATTTCAGAAAACACCACATTATATAATTGAAGCTCGCCCAAAAAACAGAAAAATTGAGTTGCAATCTAATTATAGCTATCGTCGTATCTATATTGATAGAAAACAGTATAAAACCAGCCGTATAGACTATTATAACCAGAGCGGAGAGCTAATAAAAAAACTGACCAACCAAAATAACAACTCTAGCAGCGACTCTGGCCTTGTTTGGCGGGCAGGGTCTCGACGCATGGAAAATAAATTAACAGGAACCTACACAACAATAAAAACTACACGCCGTTATTTTAAAGAAGAGCTTGTACCAAAAGCACTCTTTTCGAGACAGAAAATTGCAAACGGAATATTACTAGAACAAAATCAATGGAACCCAAAAAAAATTCGGGCAAAAACCCCTCTAGAAACTCTATTTAATAGTGCAGCAGAGGCAAAACCAGACACTATTAAAAATAATAATCCAGAAACTATTGCTTACGAAAAACCGGCAAGTCCAACAACTGCAAAACAAAAAGCTTCCCCAAAGACGAAGCCTACCGCCATAACAGTGGTTAAACTACAAACAAAACCAATCATCACCCCTACTATCCCAACCCAAACCATCCTGGAACCACTACCAAAAACCACTAAAACCCCTAAGTACCGCATAAAACAAAAAGAAAACCTTTAAAATCAACCCCTGATAAGTTGTGAATTTTCTTGACAGCCCTCATGACTATTGTACAATAATAAGTACAATGCATAAAAGGAGATGTAACTATGAACCAAGCAACGACATATAGCTCATTTAGAGGTGCATTAAAAAGTTGGTTTGATCAAGTATGCAATAACCATGAGCCACTTCTTGTAACAAGAAAAACTGGTGAAGATATTGTTATCTTATCCTATTCAGATTATTCAGCATTGGAGGAGACAGCTTATTTATTGCGCTCACCTAAAAATGCCCAACGTATCTTAAATGCTAATAATGATATAAAAAATGGCTCCAACATTGAAGTAAAAGAGCTAATTGAATAGATGTTAGATCTAAAATTTCACCATAGCGGTTGGGAAGACTACCTCTACTGGCAAAGAGTTGATATAAAAATGTTAAAACGTATAAATACACTTATTAAAGAAATTAGACACTCACCCCAAACGAGAAATGGCAAACCTGAACAATTAAAGCACAGTATTAATGGCCTATGGTCACGCAGAATCAACCAAGAACATCGTATAGTCTACACATTTTCAGCAACAACCCTAACCATCTTATCTTGCAGATATCACTATTAAAAACACCAATCAACTATCTTAAAACATGAAAAATATAAGTATAAAATTATGAATACAACTAGAATATTTTTACTCATATTCATAATTCTGCTAGCTCAAGCTTGCTCTGGCCCTACGGTAATTTTAGGCTTTCAAGCTGTATCAGAGTCAGATGATGGAACATACATCGGTAAGGTCCGTAAAAATAAAAGACATGGTAAAGGTACTTTTAAATTTTTAGATGGCAGCAAGTATGTTGGTCAGTGGCGTGACGGCAAACAAAATGGCAAGGGAGTTTTAACCTACGCTGATGGCAGCAGGTATATTGGTAACTGGAAAGATGGAAAACAGAGCGGTAATGGGGTTTTAAGTTATAAGAATAAAAAAATATATGTAGGTGAATGGCGCAAAGGTAGATATAGCGGTAAAGGTACTCTGCAAAAAAAAGATGGTAGTGTATATATTGGTGAGTTTAAAAAGGGCAAACCGAGTGGCAAAGGGGTGCTAACATTTCCAGACAAAAGACAATATATTGGCGAATGGCTCTATGGAGAATACGATGGAGAAGGAACCTTAACCTACAAGGACGGCAGAATTTATAAAGGTAAGTGGAGCGATGGAGAACATGAAGGAGAAGGAACTTTAACCTACCCAGATGGAAGAAAATATGAAGGCATGTGGTTAGAGGGAAAACCCCATGGACAGGGAACATATACCTGGACAAATGGCAATAGCTATACAGGAGATTATCTTAATGGTAAGCCCAACGGTAAAGGGATTTACACATATGCTGGAGGCATAAAATTCAGAGGTACATTTAAAAATGGTGTTCCAACAGGTATGGGTAAAGTAATAATGCCCAACGGTAGAGAGTTTGCAGGCCCTGCCACCCGTGAGCCGTTACCAAATTTTTAATAACTGGCCTTAAAAAATTGTTCCCTACTGCTCTGTTATTGTAGTGGTGTTTGTTAAATAGTAGTTTAAAATCAGAACTTTGTTACTTTTGGAATGGTTCATCAATATATCAACTATATAATAATCACATTTTAGGTTACATTTGTTAGATCAAGACTGTAATAAAGTCTAAATAAAATTCTAAATTAACTAACCATGACTACAAATTTAAAGATAGGGCTACAACTCAAATATAACTCTCCAGTTCATCTATCTGGCAGACTTAAGAATAGCTGCATCATTATAATAATATATCTATCGTTTATATTGCTCTCTTCTACCGCTGAATCATCTAACAATGACAAAATTACAATATTATCACCAAACATCCCACCAGTTAGCTTTGTCAAAGAAGGTCGTGTTACTGGACTAGGTGTTGAGATAGTTAGAGAAATTTTACACCGTTTAGATAGGTCCGACCCAATTCTTATTGAACTCTGGTCTGAAGCTTTTATCAGAGCCCAAAATGAACCCAATACAGTACTGCTTCCTCCTTCTCGAACACCTGAAAGAGAAAAGCTTTTCCAGTGGGTAGGACCATTGATACCTGAAAAGCTATACCTTTTTGGTAGGAAAGGAATAATTAATTCTAATATAAAACAGTTACAAGTCGGTGCAGTTAAAGGATATGCCTCTGAACGTTGGCTTATTGATAATCAATACAACGTCGTTAGTTTTTCTTCTCCCAAAGAGGGTATACAAGCCCTAATAAAGGGCGAGGTGGACCTCTGGATTAACAGTAACATCACTATGGCCCACACTGCCAAGAAAGCAGGAATTGATCCTAGCAAAATCCAAGCTGTAAAGTCCGTTAAAGATCTGCCTGCCTATCTGGTGTTTTCCCCTAACACAGGCTCAACTATTGTAGATAAATGGCAACAGACACTAAATAAAATGAAACAAGACGGAAGCTACGATCGAATCGTACAGGATTGGGTTCCGTTGATGAGTGCAGGAAACACCAGTAAGGTGACCAAAAAAATGGATCTCCTCAGCAAAGAGGATAGGTTGTTTTTGGCTTCCAAGGGTTCAATTTCCATGTGTGTAGATCCGGATTGGATGCCCTTTGAAAGAATCAATGAGACAAACCATCACGAAGGCATTGCCGCTGATTTTATTAATTTAATAACAAAACGATTGGGAATTTCCATTAATCTGGTTGCAACCAGTAGCTGGGTAGAATCAATAGAGAAATTTTCATCTGGCAAATGCGATATTTTATCAGCTGCTGCATATAGTAAAAAACGTGAGAAAAACATGCTTTTCTCACATCCCTACTATGAAATCCCAGCAGTCATTGCTACTCACAATAAAGAGCTGTTCATTCAGGGCATCGACTCAATCCTGGACAAACCCATAGGTATTGTTAGAGGATTTTATCTGATCGATAGGGTTCGACAACTTAAAAAAGATGTCAATATTGTTAAAGTCGACAGTATACAAGAAGGTCTTGAGTCATTGAGAGATGGTCATATATTTGCCTTTCTAGATACCATACCCTCTATAAGCTATGCCTCCCAAAAAGCAGGGATAGATAATATAAAAATTGCAGGACAACTTGGCTTTTCTAACCAATTTCACATTACAGCCCATAAGGGCGAAGAACAACTAATTGCTATATTCAATAAAGCTATTAACAATATAAGCTCAGAAGATCGACAAACAATCATATCTCGTTGGTCCAACATAAAAATTGATAGACAAACTGACTTAACCCTTGTCTATTACCTACTAATTATATTTGGGCTTTTTAGTTTAATCTTTTTTTATCGTCATTTAAAATTAACCAAGCTAAACAAACAGTTATCAGACCAACAAAAGCTTGAACAAAGTCTGCGAGAGAGCGAAGAAATATTTCAAATTTTCTTCCATAAGGCTGTAATAGGCTTGGTAATGGTTTCAAATGATTATCAATACTTGGATGTCAATTCAGCTTTTTGTCAAATGGTTGGATATGATCGGGATGAGCTGCTCAAAATGTCTTTCAAGGATATAACCTACTTGGATGATATACCCACAGACCTGGACAACCTAAAAAATATACTTGATGGGCAAAGTTCATCATTTATTACAGAAAAAAGATATATCAAAAAATCTGGTGAGATTTTTTGGACTCAACTCAGCTTAACCATTGTACGTGATGATGATAATAACCCTAAGTTTTTTATCGGTCAAATTCTGGATATTGACTCGCAAAAAAAAGCTCTGGAAAAACTCAGAGAGAATGAAGCTAGATTGCGGGGGTATTTTGAACTTGGCTTAGTGGGTATGGCAACTACATCTGTAGAAAAAGGGTGGATACAGGTAAATAATCGCCTGTGTGAAATTTTAGGCTATGAGCGTGAAGAGCTGGTACAAAAAACCTGGAGTGAAATTACACACCCAGAGGACTTAGCTGCAGACGAAGCAAAGTTTTTGCAGGTTCTATCTGGTGAAATCGATGGCTACAGTATTGATAAACGCTTTATACGCAAAAATAAAGAGATTATTCACGCCAGTATATCTGCAAGCTGTTTTCGGAATCCAGATGGGTCAGCTGATTTTTTTGTAGCTTTTGTCAATGATATAAGCGAGCGCAAACAAGCAGAAGAGGAGTTACAACAAAGTAGTAAACGTCTAGCTTTGGCTACTAAAGCAGGTGGTATAGGGGTTTGGGAATTGATATTCCCCGAATATGAGTTAATTTGGGATCAGCAGATAATGGAGATTTACCAAGTACAGCCTCAAGAGTTTAGTGGCCATTATGAGGCTTGGAAAAACCGGGTTCACCCTGAAGACCTAGATGCAGCAGAACAACTTTTACATGATGCTATAGCAGGAAAAGCCGTATTTGAAACAGAGTTTCGTGTTATTTGGCCTGACAAATCAACACGTTACATTCGAGCAGCGGCACTTGTTGAACGCGCAAAAGATGGTACTCCATTAAAATTGATTGGTGTTAACTGGGATGTGACTGATGAAAAAATCAGTCGAGGTGTATTGCAAGAGGCAAAAGAGCAAGCAGAGGTGGCCAACGTAGCTAAAAGTGATTTTCTTGCCACCATGAGCCATGAAATTAGAACCCCCCTCAATGCAATTATTGGTATGGCTGAACTACTGCAAGATACAAATCTAAGCAAAGTTCAAGAACGTTATGTGCAGACATTCAATAGATCTGGTGAAACCCTGTTATCCATTGTTAACGATATTCTTGATCTGTCAAAAATAGAAGCAGGACAGCTAACATTAGAAAATATTTCATTTGATCTACGAAAAATTGTTAACGAGGCAATAGAGCTATTTTACCTTGCGGCAGTAGATAAGGGAATTTTACTTAATTCAAAAATTGAAAATGATGTACCCCAATGGGTGATTGGCGATCCTACAAGATTACGTCAAATCTTGTTTAACCTAATTGGTAATGCAGTAAAATTCACAAATGAAGGTTCTGTTAGCATTTCTATTTATAATGGGGAAGAAAATAAAGTTACCTTTGTCGTAACAGATACTGGGCCGGGTATATCAAAGGAGCAACAGGAGAAGATTTTTCAACCGTTTACCCAAACTGATGAATTTACAACCAGAAAACATGGTGGCACAGGTTTGGGGCTAACCATTAGCCGTCGCTTGGTTAAAATGATGGGTGGGAAAATTAATCTCAAGAGTGAGCCTAACAATGGTGCAGAGTTCTTGTTTTCTGTTAATTTGCCTTTATCTACTAATAGTGAAACTAACAAAAAAGAGAAGAATGGTTTAGTCGTTAAAGATGATTTGCATGATTGGATAGGAAGTCTGAATATTTTACTTGCAGATGATGCCGAAGAAAACCAGATGGTTGTTCAAGGGTTTTTACAAAAATATGGATGCCGTCTTGATATAGCTGATAACGGTGCTATTGCCTTTGAAATGTTCAAGAAAAAACATTACGACCTAGTCCTTATGGATATCCAAATGCCAGTTATGGATGGAAACACTGCTACAAGAGAGATTCGTGCATGGGAAGAGGAGAACGGAAGAAATCCGGTTCAAATTATTGCCATTACAGCCCACGCACTGCACGAAGAAGTCGCAAAAACAAAAGCAGCAGGGTGTAATCAACATCTTAGCAAGCCCATTCACCGAGCTGTTCTTGTTGAGGCTATAAGTAAACTTCGTATACCAACAGATATACATAGAGAAGATATAATAAGTGATAAACAAAATCAGGAAAGCAACAACAATCCTGAAGAGCTAAATATTCTAGAAAATGAAAATTTATTAACAATCGACCATAATATCTTGGAACAATTGCGCCAAGACTTAGATGGCGATATAGAGCCAACCTTAAATGTGTTCCTTAAAAAACTTCCTATTTGCCTGACCGATATATCTTATGCAGTTGAAACAAAAAACCAAGAAAAGCTATCTAAAGCTACTCACAAACTAAAAGGTTCTGCTTCGTTATTTGGTGCAAAAAAGCTTTCTGAGCTATCTCAACAACTCGAAATGAGAAGTAAATCAGGTCAAATTCCTGATGATGGAAAACTATTAGCAGCTATAATGGCTCAAGGTGAAGCAGTGCAAGCTGAACTTAAAAAAACACTTGGTAAATTAACATCATAACTGTATATATTATATTGAAGGCAATAGTATCAAAAACTCAAAATTCCAACATTTTGACTTTCATTTCAACATAAATATTCACATGTTGTAGAAACTCTTAAAAGCCATTTAAAAAGCAAAAAGTTATACTCTTGCTTCATAATAAACAGTTA
Source organism: Magnetococcales bacterium (assembly GCA_015231305.1). Lineage (GTDB taxonomy): Bacteria > Pseudomonadota > Magnetococcia > Magnetococcales > JADFYX01. The sequence continues at coordinate 31,624 of JADGBW010000025.1, forward strand.
TAAAAAATATTTTGCATACCAAAGCAATACCAAAAACTACTGAGTAAAAAAATGGGAAAAGCAGATCCATCAAATTCATCTTATAATGGACAAAAACAAATTAGTGTTGATGAGGCATATAAAAAAGCTCTTAATTATTTTAACGCTGAACAGTTCACCGAAGCTGATAAACTCTGTACTGCAATAATACAAGCCGTACCTCACCATATTTTTGCAATTAATTTACTAGGATTGATCGCACAAAAACTTAACCTTCATGACTTATCATTAGAACTTTTTCAAAGAGTAGTAGAAATAGATAAATCTAAACCTTGGATATACTACAATATAGGAACCGCCCTTAATAAATTAGGTAGATTTAATGAGGCTATAGAGGCTCAAAAAAAAGCAGTATCAATTGATCCCAATTATGCAGAAGCACACAATAGCCTTGGTAACGTACTGATAGAACAAGGCAGTTTTGCTGAGGCTGTTAATAGCTTGCAAAAAGCAATAGATATTAACCCTGAATATGCTGACGCTTATTATAACCTTGGTGTTGCACTACAAAAACTAGGCAAAACAGAGCTTGCTATTATTTACTACCAAAAATTAATAGAATTTAAACCAGATAACGCAAACGCTTTTCTTAATCTTAGTATAGCCTTAGAAGAGCAAGGAAAATTAAATGAAGCAGTTACAAGTGCTAAATCAGCAATATCTATTGATAATAAATATACTGAGCCTTACATACAAATTGGTAATATTTTAAAAGAGCAAAAGAAGCTAGATGAAGCTTTAATATATTACCAAAAAGCAATAAATATTAATCCTGAATACGCCGAAGCTTATAACAACATTGGAACAATATTAAAAAAACAGAACCGTATAAGCGAAGCTATAAGCAATTTTCAAAAAGCAACAATACTAAAACCAAATTTTGCAGATGCCTTCTTCAATCTTGGTGTGCTTCAAATAAAACAAGATAAAATTGAAGATGCTATCAAGAATTATAAAAAAGCTTTATCAATTAAGCCGGAATATTTCAAAGCTCACTGCAACTTAATTTTCTGTTTAGATTTATTAATCAAAATATCATCGCAAGAAGCTATGATAGAACGGAAAAACTTGGCGGCACAGCATACTGAGCACCTAAAGGCTTTTTGGTTATCTTTCCCAAATAAACCAGACCATAATAGAGTTTTGCGAATTGGTTATGTGGGAGCTGATTTTATAGATCATTCAGCTGCTCATATTTTTGGAACCATGCTTTTGAACTATAATAAAAGACAATTCAAGGTATTTTGTTACGCAGGAAATGCCCAAGAAGATGACCTTTCAGAACAATTCAAACAAAATTCTTCCAAATGGTTGTCTACAACAAATATTGATGATGCTACATTAGCCGAAATAATACAAAAGGATAGTATAGATATTCTTGTAGATCTTTCAGGTCACACTGATGGTAACCGCTTATTAACTTTTGCAAGAAAACCAGCACCTATACAAATTACTGCTTGGGGTTATCCTCATGGTACAGCCATGGATGCAATGGATTATCTCTTTGCCGACCCTTATTTTTTTAACTCCCAAGAGCGAAGAAAATTAAAAGAAAAAGTAATTGACCTTCCATGTGTAATTCATTTACTTGATATTATACCATTTCCTAAAGTAACTGACCCTCCTGTTTGTAAAAGCGAATATATTACATTTGGGGCATTTAACCGTCTTGAAAAAAACAACTCTGAAGTATACGCTTTATGGGCTAAGATTTTACACAGTGTGCCTACTGCTAAACTTTTTATAAAAACATCAAACCTCGACGATATAACAAATATAAATAAAATTGAGACCATTTTTCAAGAAAAGGGAATTTCACGACAACGCCTCAATTTTATGGGAAAAACAACGCCTATTTATCATCGTGAAATCCATAGTAAAATTGATATAATGTTAGACACCTTTCCTCATAACGGCGGAATGACTACCTTATCATCATTAAAAATGGGGGTTCCTGTATTGACCCATGAGCAAAAAACCCAGTGCCCCACAAGTGCATCTATTTTATATTTATTAGGGTTGGATGAGTGGTGCGCTCAAAATGATGATGAGTATGTTGAAAAAGCAGTTAAATTTGCCAATGAAATAAATTATTTAAAAACATTACGCCATCAACTAAGAAAACAATTTGATGAATCAGTACTGGGTAATTCAAAACTCTACACACAAGAAGTAGAAAATATATATCGGCAACTATGGATAAAATGGTGTGATAGCAGAAAATAGCTTCTCTAACAACAAGTTAAATAAATTGTTGGCTTTTAAGCTAAATAATAAAATACGACAACACATTTATCACAAACAAACGGAATTTTTTATCTGACTTTTTTATTTTTTAAATTTCAATTTTGTATTTGTAAGACAAAATTAACTTAGTTTGTATCTAGGTATATGCTTAGCAATTAACCATAAGAACTAGCGTGCAAATTTTCGTTGTTTATAATATTGATTTGAGGCTGAATATGGTTAATAAATATTTATTATATTTGCTTGCAGCATTCGTAGTGACAAGCATATCTGGATGCTTAAGCTCTGGTGAAGAAAACTCCGATAAAGGACAAGAGCTTGCGAATAATCTTTGTCGGGGTTGTCATAATATTAAAGACACATCAAAACATGCTAGAGGGCCAGCATTTTCAGGAATTTTCAATCAACCAGCAGGAAGTGCAACAGGTTATCGATATCATTCTGATTATCTATACCAAGTAAGACAAATGGAATTAATTTGGAATAAAGAATCATTGGATTTTTTCCTTAAAAATCCTCAAAAATTTCTATCAAAATCTACTATGGTTGAAAAAAACAATACAATATTAACTGAAGTGAAAGATGGTTATACAAAGCAGAATTTTTTTACCGCCTGGAAACATCGAAGTTTTAAGCCTATAAAGTCCGAAAAAGACAGGAAAGATATAATTGCATACTTAGAAAAAATATCAGTAAAATAGAGTATAGTTAAAAAGTGATATAGTTAAGAAAACTTTTCATAAAACTATATTAATCTCCCATACTCCCACCTACCAAATTGGGTTCCCCTCCCCCGGTAGGCCGTACTCTTG
>JADGBW010000230.1 GCA_015231305.1 Magnetococcales bacterium
ACTCTGAAGAGCAAATTTGGGACTCTTACAACCAACTGCTCCTAAGCCACGATGTTGATCGTGTGCGTAAACTTCTTGTAAGGTATGAACTTTTCAAAAAAAGCTTGGATGTCCCTGGAGATATCATTGAGTGTGGTGTTTTCAAGGGGGTGGGCTTTATGTATTGGCTTAAGTTGTTAACTATTTTTGCCCCTGCTTCAAGAAAAAAGGTGATCGGCTTTGACACATTTAGCTCGTTTGCTGATAGCCTTTTACCCTATGAAAAGGTATCAGCTAAAGCATATACAGATGAAGCAACTTTTGAAGGTGTTGACCCCAAGGATATTTTAGCCTGTGCTAAACGTGCTGGGTTTGCAGACCGTGCCGAGCTTGTTGCAGGAGACATTATGCAAACAGCCCCTAGCTATGTAAAAGAAAATCCTGGTTTCAGAATATCTCTACTACATCTAGACTTCGATACCTACCATGGAAGCAAGGTAGTTTTGGAAAATTTTTACCGGATGGTTACTCCTGGCGGTATTATAGTGTTGGACGAGTATGCACTGCGCGGTTGGGGTGAATCAGACGCTGTTGATGAATTTTTTGCTGATAAACCAGTAAAAATTCGCTCAGTTGATCATTCCAACACTCCGACTGCTTACGTCATAAAGCCATAATTAAAGGAGCAACATACACCAGTGGCTTTTCACCTCAAGAAATATTAGAAAAACCGATTTTTTTTTACATTAATTTAGCTTTATAACAAGAGTTTACCCATAATGCACCCAATTGACATTGGTATAATGCAAGGAAGGCTTTCACCAAAACAGCCACAACAGATGCTAGCTTTTCCCTGGGATAGCTGGAAAAAAGAGTTCGATAGAGCAAAAAAGGTCGGCTTTTCATCCATTGAGTGGTTGTTTGGCAAAGAAAAGTGGCAGAATAATCCGATTTATACCGAAACAGGACGATTGGAAATCAAGAAATGTATTGCAAAAACCAATATACAAATCCATAGTCTCTGCGTCTTTTTTATTTTAGAAAAAGCAAAAGATAATTTTTATGGAATGAGTGATTTAGAGGTAGATAATACTCTTCTTAACCTAATGATTTATGCAGATAGCTTGGGAGTTAAGGTTTTTACCCTACCATTAATGGAAGAAGCCAGCTTAAAACTGCCAAAGATGAGAAGTCGCATAACAGCACTTTTACAACATCTTATATCTCAAAGCAGTAACTTAAATATTGTTATTGCTTTGGAGTCTGACCTTCCCGCTTTGGAGCTTAAAAAATTTATCCAAGAATTTAACCATCCAACTCTTGGGGTATGCTACGATTTAGGCAACGCGGTGGCTGAAGGGTACGACCCAGTTGCTGAGTTAAATATACTAGCCCCTCAAATAAGAGAAATTCATATAAAAGACCGGATAAACAATGGCGGTAGTTTTATGTTAGGAGAGGGTGACGTACCATTTCCAAAAGTTTTCACTCAACTACCAAAACACCAGTTTACGATACCTATAATATTAGAGACACCAGTTGGTGAAGATTGGCAAGCAGCTGCAAACTCAAATTTTAATTTTGTGCAAAATACGGTTTTGAATTGTAACAAGGAAAATTAATGAAAGCACTTTTTGTTGGTCTTGGTTCCATAGGTCAAAGACACCTAAGAAACCTTAAAGCTATAGTGGGTGACAATCTAGAAATATCAGCCTATCGTGTTACAAGAACAGCTCCTGTATTAAATTCTGTTATGCAGGTTGTAACTGATGCAAAGCATAAGGACCATTATGATATTAAAGAGTTTGACAACCTAGACAAAGCCTTGGCTAACAAGCCTGATATTGTCTTTGTTACCAACCCAAATAGCCACCATATGGAGGTCGCTTTAAAAGCAGCGAATGCCGGATGCCACCTGCTAATAGAAAAGCCACTAGCAACATCTTTGGATGAAGTAGAGCAACTAAAGGCGGTAGTAAAAGAAAAAAACTTAGTAGCCATGGTGGCGTACCAGTTCCGCTTTCACCCAGGGTTGCAACTTGTAAAAAAATGGTTGCAAACTGGTCATCTTGGTCGGTTGGTATCAGCCAGAATGACCCATGGCGAATATATGCCAGGATGGCATCCATATGAAGATTATCGTGATACATATGCGGCCCGTAGTGAACTAGGCGGGGGTACGCTGGTAACACAAATTCACGAGTTTGACGTTGCCCTGTGGTTGTTTGGCTTACCAAAAAGCGTATTTGCGGTTGGTGGCCATCTAAGCAACTTAGACATTGACGTAGAAGATTGTGTAACCTCCCTGCTATCATGCCAATGGCAGCAACGCCCCCTGCCTGTTACCATTGAACTAGACTACCTGAGAAAACCAGCAGTTAAAGAGCTTAGCATTATTGGTGATGAAGGCTCTTTGCTATTAAACTTTAGTAAAAATGAGCTGAGTTTAAATATTAGAGAAGGTGATATCCATGAGGTTAAAAGTTTCGCCTCACTAGAGCGCAACCAACTATTTATTGATGAAATGCAACATTTTCTTAATGCAATAAAAAACAAGGAACAACCAGTTGTGGATCTTCATCTAGGGGCACAGAGCCTGCAAATTGCCTTGGGCGCACGCCAATCACTACAAAGTGGGCAGGTAGAATTTTTAACTCCAATACAAGCCTTATGAATGATACCCTTCAACAAAAAAACAACACACTAGCTCTTATCCCTGCCCGTGGCGGTTCCAAAAGTGTGCCACGTAAAAATATTTTGCAGGTGGGTGGCAAACCATTAATTGCCTATAGCATAGAGCAAGCACTAAAAGCCAAAAACATCCAAAGGGTTATAGTTTCTACAGACGACAGTGAAATTATGGAGATTGCCAAAACCTATGGTGCTGAGGTTCCGTTTCGCAGGCCAGATGAGTTAGCCCAAGACCACTCATTAGACTTAGATGTAGTATTACATGCTCTTAAATGGCTTAAAAAAGAAGAGAACTATCAACCTGATGTAGTTGTCTACCTCTACCCTACTACACCAATACGCAGAATTACTACAATAGATAAAGCAATAGAGTTATTCCATGCACACCAAGAAGCTGACTCTTTGCGATCTATTGTTATGGCAGAACAAAGCCCCTATAAAATGTGGCGGATGGATGGCAACTATCTCTCCCCTGTAGTTGACCTACCTGGAATACCTGAACCCCACAACATAGCTAGACAACAACTACCAAAAGCTTACGTTCAAACTGGCTACATAGACATGGTAAGGTCTAAAACCGTATTGGAAAAAAACTCTATGTTAGGGGAGACAGTGCTACCTTATATTATAGAAGAACCAGTACCTGAAATTGATTATCACGAGCATATTAGCATTATTGAAGCAGCACTAAAAGATCACACACAAGAGAGTGATTTTCAGCCAGAAACTAAAAATAG
>JADGBW010000110.1 GCA_015231305.1 Magnetococcales bacterium
TTGATTTTAAAAGGTTTAAAGAGGATTCACCACCTTTATTCATGAAATATCCGGGCTAGGGTCAGAATTATCATTTTCAAAATATAATTGGGCTCCTGAGTCATGTCCTTTTTTATTAAAATTTCTGATAATATGGATAGTAAAAAAGAAGTTTATAGGGCTATAATGCTTCGCGAGAAGTTGTTTGTATTTTTATAGTCATTTAAATACTTGGGAGACGCCTGTTTTTATGTTTGATTTCAATAATTTTTCCCTAAAAGAAATGACGCAATGCGGTCGCATGATAGAGAAGCAATGTAATAGTGCTGATAACCTGGAAAATGCATCAAGTATTTTAGCAAAATTTTTCTACGATAACTTTATTGATCCAATTGACGGAAAACCATCCTGTATTCTCTCTCGCTGTTTTTGTATTCAGGAGTATGCATCACTAGATGCTAGAATGAAAAAAGCTGCCGACCAATCACTTGCCAGTGTTGGAGAGCAACCTATTGAAGATATGAAGTTTCTGACTCTACTTGGGACATCAGGACTTTTACCAGAATGGAATGATTGGGAAAAATCTCAGGGGCATAAGGCCATTCCTTTTGTCAGTGAAAGCTTTGTTAGTCAAATCCCCATGATTGCCCAACTAATTCGACAGTTTGGGATGGATATTTCAGAAGTTCTCACCCCATCTCCAGACCTTTTGCAAAATATTGAAGAAAGATCATTTAGCGTATTTTTTGTCGAAAACGCCAAAGGAAGTCCTCACATTCCTGCTCAAGATGAGTTTGTCTTACCCTACGGTGTACAATCGGTAATAGGGTTTGGCAGCATGCTGCCCACTGGAAATATTTTTCTTACGATACTATTTTCCAAAACAAAAATTAACCGTGAAGTAGCAGATATGTTCAAGAATATATCATTGAGCGTAAAAATTGCTATCACACCTTTTATCACAGAACAATATCTTATCTCCGAGATTAAAGATTCCTATAAAAAGAAGTTCAGCAGTGACATGGAGATGAACCTAGTAGCCAACATTGATTCTCACAAGAGGTTATTAGACCTTTACCGAGACACAGCTTTAGACCGAGCTGAAAAATATGAGTATATGCTCTCTTATACAAATGATATTTTCTCCTCTATCGATGATCTAATAGTTGTAACGGATAACAAACTTGCAGTTAGAGTCAACCATAACCACTGGCTAGGAATGGACTTTACCCAACAGTTGGGCCGTTTAATTATTGATATATTCCAAGAAGATGACCCTTTGGTATTCACAGAAAAAACAATGGAGAGCTTGTCTGAAACAGGTAAGATGAGTGCAACTGAGACTGTAATAATAACTCCAGATGGTAATCATATTCCTGTTTTGGTGACTGTTTCTAAAATGGGGTTAAATACAAATGGCCATTATGATTCTTATATATTTGTTCTAAAGAATATAAGTGAATTTAAACAGACCATAAAAGCTCTGCAAGCCACGGAGTCTGAACTACTGGCTGCTGAAAGAACAAACCAGCTTAAAAGTGAATTTTTTGCCAATATGAGCCATGAGTTACGCACACCAATGAATGCCATCATCGGTCTTTCAGATTTGGCTCTGCAACAAGAAATGTCGTCCAAACTTCTCGATTATCTTTCTAAAATATCTAACTCATCCAAGTCGCTACTACGCATTATAAATGATGTTCTTGATTTCTCTAAAATAGAGGCTGGGAAGTTGGAGTTAGAGAATACCAGCTTTTATCTGCGTGAAGTTTTTGAACATATTGCTGATATGTTACAAGCCCAAACTGCAAAAAAACATATTGAATTAATAATGTGTGTATCTAATGAGTGTCGTTATGAGTTGGATGGTGATTCTCTTCGCCTTGAACAAATTCTTCTTAATTTGGTCGGAAATGCCATAAAATTTACCGATGAAGGTGAAATTGAAATACAAGCTAAAACCGTAGAAGATTCAGCTAACGAAGTCACACTTGAGTTTTCAGTGCGAGATACTGGCATTGGTATAAGCCAAGAACATGCCGACAAGCTATTTAACGCCTTCAGCCAAGCAGATAGCTCTACAACCCGTAAATTTGGTGGAACCGGTTTGGGTCTTTCAATAAGTAAGAGATTAATTGAAATGATGCATGGTCGGATCTGGGTAAAATCTGAACTTAATCGTGGTAGTACATTTTATTTTACCAGCAAGTTTAAAAGAAACCTTGGGATCGAAGAGGTTGACATGATCCCTCCAAAGGAGATGGAATATCTCAGGGTTTTAGTTGTTGATGATAATTTATCAGCTTGTAACGCAATAGTAAAAATTCTTGAAATGTTCGGTTTTTCGGCAACTGGGGTTCACTCTGGTCCTGAAGCATTAGAAGAAATTAAGCGTTCTATTAAAGAAAGACGTAATTATAAACTAGTAATTGTCGATTGGTTTATGCCTAATATGGATGGAATAGAAAGCATTAAGCATTTCACGGAAAACATACCAAAAGAACAACTTCCAAAAATGTTACTATTAACCCCTTTTGATCGTGAAGAAGAGCTAGGACAACTAGGTAGTAAAACTGGAGTCGATGGAACCACCAGTAAACCAGTTAATTGCTCGCTACTTTTTGATGCCATAATGGATATTTATGGTATGGAGGTCGATAAGACGTTTCGGGTTAAACAAAATTATGTAGATCCAACACAGATAATGAATAAAATTGGTGGAGCACGGGTGTTACTAGCAGAAGACAACCCAATTAACCGCCAGGTGGCTCAAGAAATTTTGGAAGGAATTGGCCTTGTAGTAGAAATGGCAGAAGACGGCGTTGAAGCTATCAAAAAGGTACAAGAAACTACTTATGATGTGGTTTTGATGGATATCCAAATGCCAAATTTAGATGGAATCCAAACCACTAAACAGATCCGTAACAACCCAAAATTCCAAGAATTACCAATACTAGCAATGACAGCACACGCTATGGCGGGAGACCGTGAAAAAAGTATTTCTGCTGGTATGAACGACCATTTGGCAAAACCAATTAACAGGACAAAACTATATTCAGCATTGGTAGAGAGAATAAAACACCGTGAAGGGCTTGGCTTGAGTAAACTTGCTGATAACATAAATAGGGAAAAAGGTTTTGGCCCAAAAGTACCAGAGTCTCTTGCAGGAATTGATATAGATGAAGCACTTGATAGACTTAATGGTAGCCATCGCTTATTACGTTCTCTTTTATTTGAATTTCTTCGTAATCACGCCAAAGCAGCTCAGATGATTCGTTCTACTCTATTAGGAAACCGACAAGATGACATAGTATCAGCTTGCAGTATTGCCCATACTATTAAAGGTATAGCAGGCAATATATCAGCTAAGGGGTTGTTCGAAAAAGCCAAGACTCTAGAGTTAGTAATCAAAGAAAAGACAGAAGATCACTCTAAAGCTCTTGCAGAATTTGAAGAAGCCATTGACGAGGTGGTTGGTTCTATTAGAGACATGAAACAGCAGGAAGAGATATTGTTAGTATCAGATAATAAACCTGAAGACCTTCAATTAAATTTGGATAAAATAAAACCATTAATTCAAGAGTTATTAAAAAAGGTAAAAGAGTTATCTTTTGATGCTGAAGAGTCATTTGAAAAACTTAAGCCTCTTTTATATGGTGCAGAACTTGAGGTTCGTAAAGAGTTGGATATACTAGAGGAACATATAGTCAACCTGGACTTTAGTGATGCGCAAGAATCACTACTTAAAGTAGTAAAAATGCTAGATGTCAATTTGGAGGCTACTCTGTGATAAGTGAAGACAAAGACAAACCAAAGGTTCTAATAGTTGACGATATTCCAGCTAATATCAAAGCACTTGCTGTAATCCTAAAGGATGATTATCAAACTCTACTAGCTAACAGCGGAGAAAAAGCCCTAGAAGCAGTATCTTCTTATGATGTTGATCTTATTCTTCTGGATGTAGAAATGCCCGGCATGGATGGTTATGCCGTATTAAAAAAACTCAAAGAAAAACAATCAACAGCTGATATTCCAGTAATTTTTGTAACAGGACAAAACGAAGAAAAAGATGAAACAAGAGGGTTGGAACTAGGAGCTTCTGATTATATTAGAAAACCTGCCAGCAACCCTATTCTAAAAGCTCGGATTAAAAACCATATTATTTCTAAAAAACGTAAGGATGCCCTTGAAAAACTTTCTATAGTTGATGGATTAACCGGAGTGGCAAATCGTCGCCATTTTGACCAGTTTTTAGAACAAGAGTGGCGACGTGCTGTCCGCAGTGGATTAAGTATGGCAGTTATTCTTATGGATATTGACCATTTCAAATTATATAACGATCATTTAGGGCATGCAGCTGGTGATGAATGTTTAAAAAAAGTTGCCCAAACATTAAAAAACACCCTACAGCGTTCTACCGACCTACTAGCTAGGTATGGTGGCGAAGAGTTTGTTGCTGTGCTTCCTCAAGTTGAACATGCAGGCGGAGCGACTACTTCTGAAAGGTTACTAAACAACATTGCATCTTTACAAATACCCCACCCACTCTCAACAACATCTGATCATGTTACTATTAGTGTAGGTTGTGCTTCGATGATGCCTACTAGAGGTTCCACTCCTCAACCATTGGTTGAAGCTGCCGATAAAATGCTCTACACAGCTAAATATCAAGGAAGGAACCAAGTTAAAATAACATTTTTATAGAAATAACATTTACTCTTATTTTGCCAATACTAACCTGACTGCATTTCATCTACTGCCTAATTCCATACCAGGAAAATAAAAGCCTGTGACCAATACATAACAAACTCATATTATATTTGGTCATTTTAGTTTAAGTACAGCAGGTTTGGTTAACAAAAAGTGAAACCAGAAGATTTTAGGTTGATTTTCCAAAAGAGCAACTTAATTATGCTGCTTTTTGGAGTATAGGAGTCTCACATGAAAATATATCTTGATATTGGATCTGGCATTTCAGGCAATATGTTTTTAGGAGCCTGTATAAAAATTGGTTTGGATAGTAAGGCATTAATTGCTGCTCTTGAAACTTTGGATATTTCTGGTTGGTCATTAGAAATAACAGAGGATAGAAACGGTGGTATAAGTGGGGCACATGTAAATGTACTAATAGATGATGAACACCAACATCGTCATTTACAACAGATATTAAATATAATTAACAGCTCTGGACTTCATGATGAAGTTAAAGAGATGGCTGCTAATATTTTTACTAACCTTGCAGAGGCTGAAGCAAAAGTACACGGTATTTCAGTGGAAAAAGTTCATTTTCATGAAGTTGGAGCTGTTGATGCTATTATTGACATTTGCAGCGCTGCTTATGCTGTTTGGCATTTAGGGGTCAAATCCATCAGTTCTTCACAAGTACCAACAGGTTCTGGGTTTGTCGACTGTCAACATGGCAGGTTACCAATTCCTGTTCCGGCAGTGGCAGAATTATTGCGAAAAAATGGTGTTCCTATTCGCCACGACCCCGTAGAGGCTGAATTAGTTACACCAACCGGAGCGGCTATACTTGTTACCCTAGTTAAACGATTTGGTTCACTAGATTTAACCAGAATTGATAGAATAGGCTATGGACTGGGTAGCCGGAAAATACCGGGCCGGCCTAACGTCTTACGTATTTTTGCTGAAGAAGAATCAGAAATAACCACTACTACCCTTATACAAGAGAGTGTAGCAGTTCTCTCTTCTCATGTGGACGACATGAACCCTGAGTGGTACGGGCCTTTGTGGGACAGACTATTTGACGCAGGAGCTATGGATGTTGCGTTAATTCCCATGACCATGAAAAAGGGTCGTCCTGGAGTACGTATAGAGGTAATTTGCAATCTCGGACAAGAGAAAGATTTATCCGAAATCATGTTAAACCATAGCACAGCTTTAGGAGTACGCTTTTCAACTACAAAACGGTTTATCATGCCAAGGTCCGAAAAAAAGCTACATACCCCATGGGGAGATATACGTGTTAAAGATGCTGGTGGTGTATGGCGGTTAGAACATGATGATTTGGCAAAAGTTGCAAAAACCCAAGGGTGGAGCATGCCCAAAACCCAGCAAGAGTTAGCACCATTTCTGGCAGATGCTTTAAAATTGAGGAAAACAGATGTCTCCTGAACAACTAAAATCTCTACTGAGTGATTTAGCCAATGGGCAAAGCACTGTGGAGGAAACCATGGCAAAATTGCAACGTTTTCCAACAGACGCATTAAGCCAGGATGGCGGCGTGGTAGCACGTCTGGATACCCATCGCTCTTTGCGTAGCGGTTTTCCTGAGGTAATTTTAGCTCATGGTAAACAGTTCAAACATTTAAAAGGGATAGTGAAAAAAGCTTTAGAACATAACAACAACCTTCTAATCACCAGATTATCAAAAAAAAGAATAACAAAGTTAACAGATTTGTTTCCCGAACTCCAACAAGCAGCAGGAACTAGATGTCTTTACAGACAAACCAGTAAAAGTAAAGGAGATGGCTTAGTAGGTGTGTTTTGCGCTGGAACAAGTGACATTGCAGTAGCAGAGGAGGCAGCATTGATAGCTCGCCTAATGGGAGCAAAGGTTGAGACCTATTATGATGCAGGTGTCGCAGGCCTGCATAGATTATTAGCTGCAGGTGAGTTACTACGTACAGCACGGGTATTTGTGGTGGTGGCAGGTATGGAAGGAGCTATGCCTTCGGTTATTGGAGGTCTTGTAGATAAACCGGTAATTGCTGTACCCACATCTACAGGATATGGTGCATCTTTTCAGGGTTTAACTGCACTACTTGGAATGTTAAATAGTTGTTCATCAAATGTAACAGTTGTCAATATCGATAACGGTTTTGGTGCTGGTTATGTGGCTGGTCTAATTAACCGACGTTGAACATATTATTTTCAAACCCCCACTATATTAACATCTGGTATAACACGATTAAGTTTACCGCTTCTAAACCCTTCCAAATCTAAGGCTACAAATTTAAACCCTACCTTTAGCAACTCCTCAGTCACTTTTTTTCTTAAATCTGAATCTAAAAGCCGGGTAATATCTGGGTCGGTTAGTTCAATACGGGCTGTTTCATCCTGTTTACGGACTCGCAAAACTCCAAACCCCATATCTCTCAGTGTGTTCTCAGCACTTTCTACCATCTGTAGTGAATGTGGTAAAATTGGTTCACCATATGAAATTCTTGAAGATAAACAGGGAGATGCAGGTTTACTCCAACTTTTAAGCCCCATTTTTTTGGATAGTTTACGAATATCTTCTTTACTTAAGCCAACTTCCTGAATTGGGCTTATTACATTAAACTCATTTTTGGCTCTTGATCCAGGTCGATAATCATTTAAATCATCTGTTGTACTGCCATCAAATACAGCTGCATAACCTTCTTTTTCAGCCTTTTTGGTCAACAGTTGAAATAACTCATTTTTACAGTAAAAACAACGCTCAGGTGAGTTTTTGACAAAATCATCAACATCAAGTTCGCAGCTATTAATATAACTGTGTTTTAACGATAGTTCATCAACAGAAACTCTAACATCTTGTTTATCTTGTGAGGGCATTGTTGGTGATAAAGCAGTAACAGCAAGATATGGTATGCCAGACTCTTTAACCGCAGCTACAAGGAAAGTACTATCTACACCCCCTGAAAATGCAATTAAGGCACTCTTAAAGGTTTGCAAAAACTCTAGAAGTTCTGAGTATTTAATTTCTGTTTCTGAGGGTGCAGTTACCATCTATATCACCTTTTTTTCTTCTAAGAGCATACGGTTGTTTTTAGAGCGACTCTCTCCTACAGAAGTTACTCTAATTGCCGCTTTGTCAGTAACCGGACATTTGTTTTCACAGATACCACAACCAATACAGGTAGCAGGTTCTACAAATGGTTGCTTAACCAACGTTATTTTTCCGTGGCGGTCTTTTACTTTTGTAGGCCTGTACCATATAGCCTTTGGGGTAGTTGGACAGACCTCCTCGCAAACAATGCATGGAGTCTGCATAGCCCATGGCAAGCAACGACCACGATCAAAAAAAGCGGTTCCCAACCGGATAGGCTCATCAAAGGGTTTTTGACCAATTTTCTCTTCAATAGAAATTGGCCGGATGGCAGCTGTAGGACAGACCTGACCACAAAGTACACAATGGTGTTCACAATAACCTTGGCGGTTGATGAGAATTGGGGTCCATAACCCCTCAAACCCAGTCTCTAATAAAGCAGGTTGCAATACATTGGTTGGACAGACCCGCATACAGGCAGCACACTTGATGCAACGAGCAAGAAATTCCTCTTCTGCTAAAGAACCTGGAGGTCTAATTACTGTAGGCGCAGGAGAGGCATGAGCACTAATTGAGCTACGCAACATAGGATACAGAACTCCACCTGCAACCATAGTCTCCACCAAACGCCTTTTTCCAACATCTAATGGTTTACTAACCGAGCTATTCTCTTTAGCTAGACCATAATGCAATGCCGTTTCTGGACACTGCTCTATGCAGTTCATACAAACATGGCATTCGGAGACTCGTAACTCGTTGTCGGGATCACACCCTCCTTGGCAAAACTGTAGACATTTAGAGCAATCAGTGCATTTTTCTACATCCCGGTGAATTCGTAATAAAGACCACTGAGAACAGACACCAAGCAAAGCCCCTAATGGACAGAGAACTCTACACCAGAAGCGGGTTAAAAAACGGTTAGCTAAGATAATTAGTAAAAAGAGAGCCGAGATAAAAATCCCACCATTAAAAAGTGGATCATTGAGATAGATACCTGCATCGAACTTATCAAAAGCAGGAAGAATAGAAATATTAAAAGATCTATATATCAATGCAATAGGGTCTAGTAGGCCTATCTGTAACATACCAAAAGCTGACAGAACCAATAAGAGAGCCAAAATATAATATTTTATACGATATATAGAACGATAGCTGTTGATCTTATACTCTTCAAATGGTCGCCTCTTATTGGCAAAATGGCTTAGCCATTGGTTTAAAATACCCAAAGGACAGACCCAAGAGCAGAAAAACCGCCCTAAAAATAGAGTAGGAATAATAATAATTAATGAGAGAGCTAACCCTTTATAGAGTGTATAGCTGGTAAGCAGACCAGCTAGGGCAGTAAGTGGGTCAATCTCCAGGAAAAAAGAGACTTCATAACCTTTGAGATGTTGGAAATCTGTAGAAAAAATAAAAAACAGAAATAACGCAAAAAAGAATATCGCATATATTCTGCGGATGGCTCTCAGTCCCGGCATATCACCCCCTACCCTAACTGGGATTGTGAAACATTTAGAGAACGCCAATCCACCTGACCTATCTTTCGCGCCTCTGCCATAGCTAGAAAAGGAATATCATCTGGTACAAGACCCAAAAAACCGAGAGAAAAACTATCAAGAGCTACCTCATCCAGAGAAGCGATAACTGTATTTTCCCGTACTACATCGTCAGGGTTACCACCTGTTGGTCCGTTACGCTTTAAAACCCGTACAGCATCCATAATAGTTAATGTTGGTTTTAGAGCATGAGCCAAATCAACTATTGATGTATGAATATCCTGGTGTAATTGGTTGCGTCTTCCTCCTAGAACCCCATACCAGTTTTTCATAGATAATGTACAACCACTTAATGAGTGGTGTTTGACAATAGGTAAGTTAATTATCTTGTCAGCCTCCATTAAAAACCTGGATACAGGCCAGACTTTAAGTAAGCTTCCACCCATGTCAGTCATTACAAAGTCATCGCTACCACATATTTTCACCTCGCCCCCGTAATCATGAACAGCTTTTTCAATGCCAGAACGGTTAAAACTACGCCGGGGGTCGTTAAGTGATACATCGCTAACCAACACCCGCCCTGCCCCAGCTTGACGGCAAAGATCTACAACTGACCCAACCACTTCAGGGCCAGTATTGGCTCCTTGTTCTGGCATTCTGTCCCAACCTACATTGGGCTTTAGCAATACTGTATCACCTTTTTTGATAAAACGAGAGACTCCCCCCAGTTTATCCACTGCCTGTTTGACCATGGAATCGACATTAGAACCCCGAACTATAGCCATGAGCGGGTACATTTTAGATGGTTCTACCCTGTAGTCTGGTAGAAAGTGGATTTTTTCTGGTGTGCGCCGCACTGGATCATCTGAGTAGGCCATATACCCCCCAGCAGCAAGAAATGCAGCACCACCACTCAAACGACCAGCCCTTTTTAAAAATAGTCGCCGCCCTTGTAGGGTCTCCAATCTATTTTTTTTCTTGGGTTTTTTGCCTTCCATCACCAAACCTCTTCAACGCCATCATGACCTCCTCTGGTGTGGGACCAAAAACACCAATAAGACGCTCTCCAAAAGGGACAAAAAACCAATCTCCCTCATAAGGATCATTAACTGTTACTAAGCTCAACCCTTCAACCTTAGTTTCGGTATAGTTAATACCATCTTTTTGAAAAAAATTCAGCAGATCCTTATGAGTTTGTGCAACCTTTTCTTCATCAGCAACCACCATAAAGGCTTTGAAATTCTCTAAAATTCCTTCTTTGTGGAAGGTCCGCTCGATAACATTTCCAAGGAAGTCCAAACCTAGATAGTTCTCTTTGACAAAGCTTGTGGAAATAGTTTTACCAAAATCTGGGAAATCAAACACTAAAAGCTCACTATCTTTTAAAGATTCCATGGTGCTTCTCATGGATCTTTCTAAGGCGATAGCTCCTTTTTCCAAAGGTATGCTATCGGTAAATGCAGAAAGTTTAATATAGTATGGTCCTAATATAAATCGCAGATCTTTTCCACTTTTAAAACCCATGCTACCTCTGGCAATAGGGGTAGCACTTTTGCTTGTCTCATCCATAAGGATACCAAAAGCATGTAATGGCTTACCCATATGGTATATTTCCATAGTAACCAAAGGTTCCCCATCTTTTTTTTCTAAACCGTACTCAGCTAATGTAAGATTGAGGAAACCAGCACCAATGAAAAATTCTGCATGACCGTTTACATATTCATAGAGGTTGGTTTTGTCAAAACGACGGAGTAATCCTGTTTGCTGTAATCCTCCCCAGTTTTTAGGAAAAAAATTAGCAGGGGTTCTATTGCTTTGGGCTTTGCTTTTGAATTCCAGCAAGCCAGGATCATAATTTTGACCATCTATATATATAGATAGGGCAATCAAAGGTATCAAAAAAAGAAGTAACCCACGGACAATGAAAGATGGATCTAGAGTAGTTTGTCGATCTACTTTCATATTAAATTAAGCTTGCATCGATAGTGCTCGATGAGCAGAACGCAGTTTCTCACCCACTGAAAGCCCATAGGAACAGGCTGAACTGCAACTATCATCAGCACAACCAAGGCAACTCTCAGCATTTTTATTAATATCATTATATGCCATCATTGCCCGTTTCTCTTCACCATAATTTTCAAAATACATCTGATAACGTAATATGGACGCAATATCAACACCTTCAGAACAACTAGGGCCACAATCTCCACAGCCAGTACGACAGTATTCGGAACCATACATAGCAGCATAACTATCTAGAATACGCTGGTCCTTACCAGCAAGAACCTGTCCCGATGCAGGAAGATAATCGTCTAAATGAGTGACTGACTTAAAGGTAACTACAAGACCATCTACCTCAGCATGGTTAAGAACCCATTTAAACGCAGCTTGTTCAAAATTACCTGGGCCTAGCTCTACATTGCTCTCATTTGCACCAGCTAAAGTTTTCATGGCAATAACACCTACACCACGCTGTTTGGCCTCTCGTATCAACTCTGGAACTTTAGGGAACTTCAAAAAATTAAAGGCTGGCATTATAAGGTCAAAATGACCAGACTTGACAGCCTCAAGCATAAGCTTTTCCATGTTATATGGACCATGGGAAGACACTGCAAGATAACGGATTTTTCCTGATTTTTTCAACTCTTTGGCCGCCTCTAGCATGTTAGGGTCAAAAAGTCGGGCCTTTTCATCATTAAAGCTACTTTTCTCACCCATGGCATGGACAAAAACTACATCAAGATAATCAGTGCCTAAGCGTTTCAAGCTACCTTCTACACTTGATATATAGTCATCTTTTGATGAGCCAACCTGAAGATGGCTTTTACCTGAAGAGTATGAGATTGGATAGCAAAACTTGGAAGCCAGATAAATTTTTTCGCGGCTTTTAAACCGACGCAAAGCCTTGCCAATTAAATTTTCACTTTCGCCATAATCTGGTGCTGTATCAAAATAGTTAATTCCTCTATCGATAGCTCTGAGAATCAACGAGCTAGATGTTAACCGTCCGGAGCCAAAAGATATGTCGCTTATCTTCATTTGGGTACGACCAACACTGTTATATTGTTGTATTGATGACTTATTTGCACTCTTAGCCTCAACTTGGTCAGCACTACCTCCTACTCCAGCAACAGCCCCCACCGCTAAAGCGGCTGAAGATTGAATGAATTGCCTCCTTTTCATGATCATCTCCTCGCTAAGCTTCTCTAAAATAAAAAAATCATCTTAAACAGAAAATATAATAATGCAAAACTATAATAGAATACAACAAATTGGTAATCTATCATCTGTTCTATATGAAAAACTATCACCTTTATTAGCCACTATTGTGCAAAAACCTGAGTATAAAAAGGTTTCTTAACAACCTACATAACAAAAAAAGATTTTAAAAAATTATTTTGAAAAAAATTTCACTCAGACTGTTAATTTTTTCTAAAGTTGCTAGCTTGGATAATCGATAATATATCTCAAGAATCATGATCGGGTTGATCATGTAAAGCGAACAACCCAACGGAACCAGTATTTAATCTCCTTACATTTGGAGAAATTAATAATGAACACATTACTAGCAACAAATTCCTCAGTATCTCAAGCTGTATATGAAGCAAAACCAGATGTGGTAAAACAGCAGAGAGAAACCAAGTCTGAAGCAGC
>JADGBW010000111.1:0-8073 GCA_015231305.1 Magnetococcales bacterium
AAGCGTGCTGGGTGAAGAAGTTTTTATGAAAACCCTTTTTTTCACGATCGACTATTTAAATGCATAAATAATAATTAAAAAAATTAGCAGCATATATTTGAATGTTATTATTATTCAGATCATAATAATTTGACCAAGCAGATATAGCATATTTTAAATTAAGGTTAAAATTATTTTTTATGGTGTACATTCCAGCAATATTAAAAAACCACCAACTATCCTTGGTAATTAAGGATATTAAGTAAAATCATGATATTTTTTTTAGTGATAAAACATGAAGTGGGGACTTCTTAGGACTATTCATTTACAATGGTGGTTTAAATTTTAAAAAATATTTATCAGAAGGGGATGTTTCAATGGATTTTTCTCGTTTGTTTACTAGAAGTTTGGCACTTTCGCTATCTGTTTTAGCATTTTTTGCTGTGTTGTTTTTACAAACCACTGCTCAAGCTGGTGGGGTAGTTAAAATAGGTGTGGCTGGCCCTTTTAGTGGTCCGGTTGCAGCTTTTGGTGAACAATTTTGGCGGGGAGCTAAACTTGCAGCCCACGACATTAATGCCAGAGGTGGAGTTAACGGCAAAAAAATTGTGCTTGTAAAGGGTGATGATGCATGTGAGCCAAAGCAGGCTCTTGCTGTTGCCAATCGGCTGGTTGATAGAGATGAGGTAAATGCTGTAATGGGTCACTTTTGCTCTTCTACCACAATTACAGCATCAGAAATATATGACGATGCAGGGGTACTGATGATTACACCTGCTTCTACAAACCCTATGGTTACAGAGCGTGGTTTACCAACAGTTTTTCGCACAACAGGTCGGGACGATCAGCAGGGTACAGTTGCTGCTGAGTTTGTTGTTAAAAATTTAAAATCAAAACGCATTGCAATTATTCACGATAAAACTACATATGGTCATGGTTTAGCCAAGGCATTTAAAGCCCACATTCATACTTTGGGAGTAACTGAAGTTTTGACCGATGGTTTAACACGTGGAGAGAAAGATTTTAATGCTTTAGTTACAAAAATTAAAGGCAATCGAATTGATGTGGTCTATTTTGGTGGCATTCACAATGAAGCTGGACCTCTTGCCCGACAGCTAAAGGAGCAAGGCATTACAGCCCCTATGGTTTCTGGTGATGGCATCGTATCCGATGAGTTTGTTATGTCTGCTGGTGGGCCAAGTTATGCAAAAGGTGTCTACATGACTTTTGGTGCGGACCCACGTAAAATACCTGCAGGAGCTTCTGTAGTTGCCGAGTATCGCAAACAAGGGATAGAACCAGAAGGTTACACCCTTTATTCTTATGCCACTATTCAGGTTATTGCTGCTTCTATGGTCGGGGCTGGCACAACAGACAACGGCGAAAGAATGGCTGCTTGGCTGCATAAAAACACAGTTCCAACTATTATGGGTGATAAATCTTGGGACAAAAAAGGTGATTTAACAGTGTTAGATTATGTAATGTATCGTTGGGACGAAAAAGGCGGATATGGTGAAGTAGAGTAACAACCAAATAGAGGTTATAATTTGAGGGCTTTGCCCCTGAATTGAAGTTAGTATTTTTTTATTTGTTTTGGAGAAAATGGACTTAATCATTCTAGGTCAGCAGTTGGTCAATGGTTTGGTATTAGGCTCAATTTATGGCTTAATTGCTGTGGGTTATACCATGGTCTATGGCATAATAGGCATGATTAACTTTGCCCATGGCGAAGTCTATATGATCTCTGCTTATCTGTCGGCTATTTTCTTGGCTGTGATAACTGCATGGGGAGTTTCATCCGCGCCTGTGGTGCTGCTTTTAGTGCTTTTTTTAACAATTTTTATAACTGCACTTTATGGCTGGAGTATTGAACGTGTCGCCTATAGGCCTCTACGTGGCTCTACTCGTCTAGCACCACTAATATCTGCTATTGGTATATCACTTGTTTTGCAAGACTATGTACGGTTAGGCCAAGGGGCTAAAAGTCAAGGCGTGCCTCCATTAATTGAAGGCAGTTTTCGCTTTTATCTGGATAATCCAGAACACTACATCCAGATATCCATAATTCAGTCTCTCATTATTCTTGCCTCACTTGTTGGTATGGGTACACTGCACTATTTAATGCAAAAAACTGCCTTGGGCCGTGCTTGTCGTGCTACTCAGCAAGACCGTATAATGGCCCGGTTATTGGGTGTTGATACAGACCGAATTATATCAATAGTATTTGTGTTAGGGTCTGCTATGGCTGCAATTGCCGGGGTGTTAGTTACTCTCAACTACGGATCTTTCGATTTTCATGTGGGTTTTGTCACCGGAATAAAGGCTTTTACCGCAGCTGTACTAGGCGGTATTGGTTCTCTTCCTGGGGCAATGCTTGGGGGTCTTATCTTGGGCCTTTCAGAATCATTTTTCTCTGGGTTTATTAATACCGACTACAAAGATGTTTTTGCATTTAGTATTTTGGTTTTGGTGTTGATTTTTAAACCAAGTGGCCTGTTAGGTGTGGCTGAAGTGGAAAAAGTGTAAATGAAAAAAGCCATTCAACAATCTCTCATTACTGGTGTGTTGGCCTTTTTGGTTTTTGGCCCTATATCTGGTTTGGTGCTTGCTGGATATGATGTTGACTTTCACGGTGAAAGACCTCTAATTATAGCGTTAGTGGTAGCACTGTCTCGATTTGCTTTTATTCTTTTGGCAGACTCCAAAAAGGGTACGCAACTCTCTCAAATTATTTTTGGTCGTCGTGATGGTGGCGTTACAGTATCTAGTGGTGAGTCTCATAACTATTATTTGCTGTTTGGTGGTATAATTGCAGCTTTTGCCCTGCCGTTTATTTTAAGTAAATATTGGCTATCAGTTGCTGTTTTGGCTCTTATATATGTGCTGTTAGCCATGGGGCTTAACATTGTTGTTGGTTTGGCTGGGCTACTAGATTTAGGCTTTGTCGCATTTTATGCAGTAGGAGCATATGGTTATGCTTTGGGGTTTCAATATTTAGGTTTAGGGTTTTGGTCTGCCATACCTTTTGGGGCGTTTTTAGCTGCCTGTTTTGGGGTTGTATTGGGTTTTCCTGTTTTGCGTATGCATGGGGACTATCTGGCAATTGTAACCTTGGGTTTTGGCGAAATAATACGGTTGGTTTTAAATAACTGGGTCTCTTTTACCGGTGGTCCTAGTGGTGTTTTTGTGCCGCCACCAACTATATTGGGCTTGGAGTTTACCCGGCGAGCTAAACAGGGTGGTGAACCATTTCACCAATTTTTCGATATAGCATATTCTGGTAGTTTCCGTACTATATTCCTCTATTTAGTTCTTTTATTATTAGTCATTAGCATCACATTTTTTGTGGTGCGTCTTCGTAAAATGCCACTGGGTAGAGCGTGGGAAGCGTTGCGTGAGGATGAAATTGCTTGTCGATCATTAGGTATAAATCATGTCACCACCAAACTTTCAGCATTTGCAATGGGGGCAATGGTTGGGGGTTTGGGTGGGGTGTTTTTTGCTGCATCTCAGGGGTTTGTTAACCCAACTTCATTTACATTTTTTGAATCGGCACTTATTTTGGCTATAGTTGTTCTTGGTGGTCTTGGTTCTACCATTGGGGTTATTGTTGCTGCTCTTGTTTTAACTGTTTTGCCTGAGTTACTAAGAGATTTTTCTCAATATCGAGTGTTACTTTTTGGTTTAGCTATGGTTTTAATGATGATCTGGCGACCACGAGGTCTAGTTCG
Organism: Magnetococcales bacterium; assembly: GCA_015231305.1. Taxonomy (GTDB): domain Bacteria; phylum Pseudomonadota; class Magnetococcia; order Magnetococcales; family JADFYX01. The sequence continues at coordinate 3,711 of JADGBW010000111.1, forward strand.
TCCTAAACGGCCTATGTTTAAGCTAGGCTCCGCTGTTGTTGCTGCACATACACCGCCTACTGCCGAATCTAATTTTAAGGTTAGCCACTAATGTTGCTTTCTGTTAAAAACTTAACCATGAAGTTTGGTGGGGTTGTGGCTTTAAACCAAGTTAGTTTTGGGGTAGAGGAGGGGAGCATCACTGCACTTATTGGCCCTAACGGGGCTGGTAAAACAACTGCTTTTAACTGTATCACAGGTTTTTATAAAGCTAGCTCTGGTGAGCTGTCTCTTGCTCAAAAAGATGGTGATTCCATTAACCTGTTAGCAATTTTGGGTGAGAAATTTCAACTTGCTGATTTTGTTAACCCTGTAAGTTTAGTAAGGCGACTTTATTATAAAATGTTTGGTGGTGCTCACAGGGTAACAAGGGCAGGGGTGGTAAGAACATTTCAAAATGTTAGACTTTTTAAAGAGATGACAGTTATGGAGAACCTGCTAGTTGCTCAACGGCAGAGGGTTAACCATAATTTAATTGCAGGGATGATAAAAAGCAGTGCCTTTGAAAATGCCGAAGCTAATGCGGTAGCTAAAGGTGCTGAGTGGCTAGACTTTTTTGGTATATTGGACTCTGCAAATAGGTTGGCAGGAGAGCTGCCTTATGGGGACCAACGACGGCTAGAAATTGCCCGCGCTCTCTGCACAGAGCCACAGTTAATTTGTCTTGATGAACCAGCAGCAGGTTTAAACCCAAAAGAGACGCAACAGCTAAACAGCCATATACGTAAACTTAGAGATGATTTTAACATCACAGTTTTACTTATCGAACATGACATGGGGTTGGTTATGGATATATCCGATCATGTTGTTGTGCTAGACCATGGTGAAGTAATAGCAACAGGAACCCCACAAGAGGTGCAAAATAATGAAAAAGTTTTGCAGGCATATTTAGGATTAACAGATGAAGAGGAGGTTGCCTAAATGAGCCTGCCTTCTATGTTGAAAATTGAATCTATAGATGTATCATACGGCCCTGTTCAAGCTATAAGTGGTGTGTCTATTCACATTGATAAAGGTGAGATAGTCACTTTAATTGGAGCAAATGGAGCGGGAAAATCCACTCTATTAATGGCAATTTTTGGTGCTCCACAACCCGATAGAGGCATGGTACTTTTTGAAGGTAAAGATATAAGCCGTACACCCACTCATAATATAGCCCAAATGGGTATTGCATTGGTTCCTGAAGGTAGGCGGATTTTTTCTGCTATGACCGTTGAAGAGAATTTAATAATGGGTTGGGTTCCTGCTGATGGAATAAGTGAAACTGCGGAAAAAGAGCGGATTATGAATATGTTTCCTATTTTGGGGGAACGTCGGTTGCAGCGGGCTGGTACGCTCTCTGGTGGTGAACAACAGATGCTGGCAATAGGCCGGGCTTTAATGAGTCGCCCTCGTTTGTTGTTATTAGACGAACCTAGTTTGGGACTTGCTCCGCTTATTATTCAACAAATATTTAAAATTTTAAAAGATATTGCAAAAATGGGAACAACTATTTTTTTGGTAGAACAAAATGCCAATAAAGCTTTGCAGTTGGCAGACCGAGGTTATGTTCTGGTTGGTGGCAAAGTACAACTTGCTGGCACCGGACAGGACCTTTTACATAACCCTCAGGTGCGTAAAGCATATCTTGGGGGGCATTAGTGTCTATAATAAGTGGTAGAGAAAAACTGGCTATGACAATTGCCACATTAGGTTTTGTAGGCAAACTGCCAAAAGCTCCTGGCACATTTGGCACACTGGCTACATTGCCTCTATGTTATCTGGTTATGGAGTTAGGTTTGGTGGTCCATATTGTTGTAACCATAATAGTAACGGTGGTTGGTATTTGGGCTTCCAATGTTGCAGTAAAGGTAATAGGGCGTGAAGATCCCTCACAAGTGGTAGTAGATGAAGCAGCAGGTATGTTATTAACCTTGGTTGCTGCACCGTCTGGATGGTTATGGTTTGGGGTTGGTTTTTTTCTTTTTCGACTTTTTGATATTTGGAAACCTTGGCCTGTTGGCTGGTTAGACAAAAACTTGAAAGGGGGGCTAGGCATTATGGCAGATGATATTGCAGCTGGTGTTTATGCCTTTTTATTTCTAAATATTTTTTTCTGGGTGATGAGGTAGTTAATGAAATCTCTCTTAGTCATACAACGCTGGAATGATACAGAATCTTTAACTCCCGCTACTGGTCGTCCTTACTTAGACCTTTTACTTAATACTCTTGGTTTTGCCCACATTGATGTTTTGGAGTTAACACCAGGAGAGCGGTTTGATCTTGATAAAGTAGATAGTGAAGTACGTTTAATACTTGTGCAAGGGCAGACAAGTGGCAGCATTACAGATAATGGTCGTTTACGGCGGTCACTGCTTTCAGGTTTAGGTCTTTCTTTGGGTTTAGACTCTGAGGGTTCAGACCGTCTGCGAGTGGTGGGGGCTAAACCCCTTTATAACAGTGAAGAGGTAGAGTCTGGTTTTGCCATTAAACGACATGGGCGTATTGTGGCCTATTTTGAAAACTCTGTTTGGGACCTTAATAAATCTTTTAGCGAGGTTATGTTATCTATTTTAACAGAGGAGCGCAGTTCTCGTCGTATTCGTTTTCATGAGTGCTGGCTAGTAGAAGGCGTAGGCCACACTGTTGATATGACGCAGTTTATGGAAGAAGAAGAGCTTGCCCAATGTTATTTAAAATATCTACCCGCAGGTGATGTGGCTATTTTAATGCCAAAGTTTATGGGTGATGAGTTTAAAAACCGCTTAAAAAGCCGATTGCAAAACCATCTCTATACCACCTATCCGCAATCTTTAGAAGAAGGGTTGGGCAATCTTTTACGTGAGAATAATGCTACAGTTGCAACGGCAGAATCATGTACCGCAGGGTTAATTTCAGATCGACTAGCTTCTACTCCTGGTAGTAGTGATTATCTCTTGTCAGCCTATGTGACGTACTCTCGCCAAGCTAAGATAACAAGCTTGGGTGTGGCAGAAGTGCTAATAGATAAATATGGTGAAGTTAGCCGAGAGATTGCTATTGCTATGGCAAGAGGAGCATTAAAAGCAGCGGGAACAACCTTGGCAGTCTCTGCCACAGGTATTGCTGGCCCTGGTGGGGGCAGCGACGAAAAGCCTGTAGGTTTAGTTTATCTTGCTGTGGTTTCTAGCGATGGAAGTGTTTTGGAGCATAAAGGTTTTTACAAAGGCAACCGAGACAGAATCCGCTTGCAAGCCAGCCAAACTGCTTTGCATATGTTAAGAAGAATAATTACCAAGTAATATCAGGCGTAACAAAAACTATGAAAGTAAGTATAGGCATGAACCTACAGCCTGGTGCATGGGGCGGTGGAAACCAGTTTGGTAAGGCGTTGTGCAGTTATCTGCAAGCTCGAGATGTGCAGGTTTGTTTCGACCTAAACGATAGTGAGTTAGATATTATTCTATTAGCTGAGCCAAACTCTCGGTTGAAAATTTCTGCCTATGGTCATAAAGATATTTTACGTTATCTCGCCATGAAAAACCGAAGAGCATTGGTGGTGCATCGTATTAATAACACCAGTGAAGCCCGTGATGATGAAAAAAAAGAGTTTAATAAATTTCGTATAGATGCCAATAAAGTTGCCGACCACACAGTTTTTGTAAGTAATTGGGTGAGGGATCGTTATTTAGAATCTGGTTTTGATGTGTCCCGACCTGCTAGCACAATTTTAAATGGTAGTGATAAAAAGTTGTGGCAGTCTGGTGCTAAAAAGGGTAGCAAAAAAGGTAAAAACTCTAAAAAATTAAAATTGGTAACACACCACTGGAGCAACCACTGGAACAAAGGCTTTGCTGTATATCAACAGCTAGATAATTTGCTGGCAGACCCTAAGTGGAGCGATAGAATAGAGTTTACCTATATTGGTCGCCTGCCTGATGGTTTCGAGTTTAAAAACAGCAAATATTTAGAGCCTCTATCTGGCAAACCCTTAGCAAAAGCACTTTCAGAAAACAATGCTTACGTGACCGGGGCTATGCATGAATCTGGGGGTCACCACAACTTAGAAGCAGGCTTTTGTGGCCTGCCGATTTTATACTTAAAAAGTGGCTCTATGCCGGAATATTGCCAAGGTTTTGGCCTGGAGTTTACCATGGACACCTTTGAAGCCAAACTAGAAGAGATGGTTGTAGATTGGCAAAAATGGCAGAAAAAAATGCCAGCTTTTCCTCATACAGCAGATAATATGTGCGCTCAATATTTTTCTCTGTTCCAAGAGTTATTACTTAAACAACAAGAGGTGCGAGCAAAGCGGAATTGGTTAGGTAATTTACCTTGGGTATGGAGAACCCTATTTAGAAAAAAC
>JADGBW010000111.1:8173-12783 GCA_015231305.1 Magnetococcales bacterium
TAAAAATAGGGGCCAACAAAATCACTTGAGACCATGCCGCCAGATGTCAGGTCAGCACCTACAGAATCTGTGACCTTAAACAGTAGTTCGGCATTACCATTTTGAGAGTTGTCATAATCGTAAAGCACATATGAACCATCGTCTGCATTGTCATCTGTATCGTCATAAATTAAGAAAGTAACATAGCCGTTTGAATTCATATTGGCAGTTTCAAATTTTGGGGTAGTAGTATCTATAATGTCGTTGTAAAGCGAGGTTCCAGATACTGTCATCTCAACAAAACTAAGTGAATTTAATGTGTCTAAAGAGTCAAATAAATAGAAATAACCGTTATCCAGGTGGATTTTATCAGTTGCAGTGGTAAAATCTGTTATCAGGTCCATGCTGGCAGCAAAGTTGGTTGCAGAAGATTTATCTGTGGCGTATTTAGGATCGACATAAGTAAATTTATCACTACCATTTCCACCTGTAAGGGTGTCTTTGCCTGGTCCGCCTACCAAAACATCATCGCCGTCTCCACCAACAATAGTATCATCGCCAATCTCACCAAAAAGTTGATCTTTGCCAGTGCCACCAGTTAGGGTGTCATCACCTGAGCCTCCATAAACTGCTGTTACATATGCATCGGTAAAGCCGCTTAAATCTATAGTATCATTCACAGCAGTTGCTATATTGGTGGTGTTATCATAATCATCACCCACCACAATATAAGCACTATAACCAGATATCAAACCAGATAACCCGCCTGCTTCTGTAAACAGGCTTAAGTCGTATGGATTACTAAAATATGTGTCTGTTGTACTATCATAGTCCCCCTGGCTGAAAGATATCTCCTCTATATTTTTTGATAATGATATATAATTAGAAACACTAGTAAAAGCCATGTTGCTATATGAAAGAGAAGCAGACATATCTGTATCGGCTTCAATTTCTATTGTGACTAGGTTGGAATCTGACCCACTAATTTTAATGGCTACATCTACTAAATAGCTAAAAGCAAGTTTGTCGTCACCACCACTATCTTCTAGAGAGTCACTATTGCTTCCACTATCTATGGAAAGATCATTTAAATCATATTCATATTGGGTATCGTAACCGTCTCCTGTGTAGCTATCGCTCCCATCAGATGCATAGTAATAGTTGGTGTAATAGCTATAAACGCTACTGTTAATAGCATCGTTTAAATCAACAGCTGTTGTGCCATCGGTAGTTAACTTTGCTAAAATAATTATACCATCGTTGCTTGTGTGATCATTGTCGTAAGCCAAAAAAGTGCCATCTGTTGCTTCAACAAAAACAAGATATGGGGTGTTGTCAGGAACAGAAGTACCTGCAATAGCAGTTTCTACTGCTGCACTAGCAGCATCTATTCCTGCCCCATATGTAAGGCTGTAAATATGGGACTGGTTTAGGAAAAGATCGCTAAAATTGCTGGAGAAAAAGCCAAAACTATCAGTTTCAGTTGCTGAAAAATCATTTAATATTGTAATGTTGCCAGACGTAGTCGCGCCATTAGTAGAAGTAATTAGCAGGCCATCATTAGGATCGACAAAAGTAAATACATCTGCACCGGCGCCACCATAAATATTATTAACACCAGCACCACCAGATATAATATCAGCTCCTACTCCGCCATATATAGTATCATCACCAGCACCACCATATATTTCATCAGCACCTCCCTCACCATATATAATATTGCCAGCGGTCGAGAGGTCTAAAATTCGGTCTGAGCTTAAACCAGCATTTATAGTTACCCCGTTTGTGCTACCAGCAAGAAATAATAGATCACTCTCTATAGTGCCAACTAAGTTGCCTGTTCCACCATTTAAGGTAGATGCAGCAGTTGCATCTACAGCAGATAAAATACTGCCTCCAGCAAGTGTGTAGTCTACGCTGTTGTATGTGTATGTGAAGGATTCTTCATCGTTTGCTACATTCCAATCTGTAGCAGTAGGAGCACTGTTTGGGTCTGTAAAATAATAACCACCAAGAGCACCTATTGTCGATAAATTGTTAGTGGCAAACAGTACTGCTTCATAATAATCCCAAATTTGAACTAATTGATTGTTGGCAACATCCCAACTAAAAGCAGCACTACTTTGCCCTAACCAAAGGCTATCTTCAGTTGGTGAAAAGTCGGTAATAGTATCAATTTCGTGGTCATTATTATAATTTCTAAAAGAGTCAGCACCAGCGTTGCCTGTTAAAGTATCAACTCCATCTCCACCGTCTAATATATCGTCATTTGGTCCGCCTGTAAGAGTATCTGTACCTCCATAACCGTAGATCTCATAACGATATGTGGCATCAGAGGCTGTGAGGGTGTCAGCACTTGCTGTGCCGTGTAGGTAATCAAAAAATATACCGCTACTATTAGTGGGGTCAGGGTTTATAGTTACAACTGCTACTCCGCTGGCTGTACTAAATGCACTGCTTCCACCAGTAGTACTGACGCTTATACCTGTTGCACCACTGCTATTATCGTCGGAACCATCCCATGCATGGAACGTTAACGACGCGCTGCCATTATAACCGGTATTTGGTACAAAACGGACTAAGTTATTAGAGTCTTCACTTAACAGAGTTGCAGAGCTAGATGAAATAGAGCCAAATGCACTCCAAGTTGTGCCACTATCAACTGAATATTGCCATGCGCCATTTGTATTATCAATTTCAGTTACAGCTATACCTAGAGAGTCGCCATCGGTATCAGTTGCTTGGCTATCGCTTATTAGGCTTGATACTAAAAGGCCAGTGTTGAGAGCTGAGGTGGTATCTTCAATGATGCTATAATCGCTGTTTTCTAGTATGCCAATACCTAAACTTATACTATCGCTACCAGTTTCAGTGTCTACAGTTACCCATAAACTACCATCTCCTAATATAAACCCCTCATCGGTCCATACACCATCATCGTCAGTTCCTGAAATATTCAAACGACCATCAGTAGCAACTGTATAAGTTAATGACTCTTCTGTTTCTATATATGAAAAATGAGAACTCATTTCAGCTTCGGATGCACTGCCAGAACCATCAATATTTACCAGTACATTAAAAGACTCTACTGCAAAATAATCTGCTGTTGTGGGTCCATCAATTCCTGTTAAAATATAATCTTCTGAAAATGTAGCTGGTATTGAAAAGTCAGTGCTCTGTTTGCCAGCAACTAATATGCTTGGGTTGAGAGTAGAAGATGCTGTCGCAGCAGTTAAAAACTCCCCATCTTCACTGACCATGCCATAACGGATATCACCATCAGCATCGGTAATTACCAAGTGTCCTGCATCAGTAACAGTATAGGTAAAAGTTTCGTTATTGTTGGAACCATAACTTGATGAAATGGTTGTAATGGACCCAGCTCCCAGACCATCAAAAGTTAAACTGCCAAATGATGAGCGTCCGGTTGTATCTGTGGTTGTTGCTAGAGATATATTTGCAAAATAATATGTGCCATCTAGGCTAGAAAGGCTAATACCCGATGACTCTTTAATTAATATTCCAATCCCGGCACTTGTATCAGCATCATAGCTGTCTTGCCAAGAGACAACTGCAATCTGACCATCAGGGGTTGCTATGCCAGCACCAGTGTCGGAAGTATTGTCTGAAATTATTATTCTGCCGTTATCTTGTAACGAAATTGTGTCAGAACCAGACTCTAATGGAGTAGAAGAAGAGTATTGTTCACTATAACTATAAACTGTCGTACTAACTGATCCCGAGGCATAACCAGAAACAGAATCCGATGAGCTATCACCTTCTAACCAAACATCATTAAAACTTCCACTGATTGCTACCTGTTCGTTTGAAACCAGCACAGGAGCAGTATTTTCAAACTCGGTTGTAGTTACAGTAAATGTTTCAGTTATGGTTGAGGTATCACTGTTACTAGTTTCAGTTGCTTTTGCTTCAACAGTTAAGATATAGGTTCCGGGATCTGATAGTGTAATTGTTAAGCCTGTTAAATCAGTACTCTCCAAGGTCCATGTGCCATCATTATTGTTAGTACCAGCAGAAAGGGTAACGCCAGAGGGTACACCGGAAATCTTTATTGAAAGGGTTTCTGAGCCATCTGTATCTATTAAAGCTGACGTAATATCCAGAGAAATAGTTGCATCTTCAGCTCCCGTAATATTTGCCACACTTAACGTAGGTTTTTGAGCTGAAGCTTGAGATGTAACAGTAAATGTTCCCGTTTCTGTTGTTGTAGCTTGATTAAATGATTCAGTCGAGGTTGCCGTTACTGTAAGGGTGAATGTATCGGGTTGTGTTGCATAAATTGTTAACCCTGCCACTTCACTTGAAGCCACTTTCCAAGAGCCATTACTATTATTACCCGCAGATAGCAAAGCAGTATCAGGTACACCAGAGATAGATATTTCAAGCTGTTCAGAACCATCATTATCTGTCAGGTTAACAGTCAAATTAAGCGGAACTTTGGTATATTCACTTCCTGTAACAGTGCTTACTGATATAACTGGCGTAGAAGCCGTTGTATCAATATTATCTCCACCTCCATCACCACTTCCTCCAGAAGTTCCACCACCAGATGATGTACCCGTACCTGTTCCAGTCCCAGTATTCGTACCAGTCCCCGTGTTCGTACCAGT
>JADGBW010000112.1 GCA_015231305.1 Magnetococcales bacterium
ATCTATTAAAACAATCTTTTAATTCTTCTTTAGTATTGAAATACAGGCATTCATCATCCCAATATGGGGGTTCTGCTTCAGAATACATCCTTTGATCAAAAACCACAGGTATACAGCCACAAGCTGCCAGCTCTACCAAACGTTGTGAGTGGATATGGCGATGGATGGCAGCAACGGCGTATTTTGCCTCATTATAAACCTTGGCTACCTGTTCGCCATGCTTTAGTTCTCCCCTAAAATATGGAGCTATAATTGGGTTTTTATCCCACCAACGACCATAAATCTCTACCTCATATTCTAGGCTTGGAGCAACAGAACATAGCCACTCTATTATTGTGTCTCGAACAACATAAGGCAGTAGAAACTCAAGAATATCCAGATAACTTATTGAAAATTTTTCAGATAGATCATTTATATAGGCGTCTGATATTACCTCGCCTAACTCTGTTTTCTTTTTTAATAAAGTAACTATATTCTTTCCTGCTTCCCCATAATTTTCGACTGATAAAATATATGAATTACCAATAAATACTATTTTATTTCTATCTTTTGCTGGGGTTTTTGCAGAAAATGGTTCTAAATCTACACAAAACTCCTGCCTATACACCTTATTAGCTCCACTGCGATATAAATATGGATCAAACTGTGGATAAGCTGATACTACTAGGTCTCTATCGCGCCATACTATAGGCTTACCGTCAATTAGCTTTGGCATTAGATCCTGCCACCATGTAATATTGTAGGTATCTTCATGTAACCATGAGTTTGCCACATGGTTGATATTGACAACTGCGTGAGGAACCATCTTGGCAATTTCTCTATTGACAATATCGGATGTTATCATCTCAGTTTCATCTTTTTCTATTAAAAAAAGAACGTCACAACCTTTATTTTTCAATGCTACAGCTAAGTTACGAGAACAATATTGCATTACTGTAGTATGACGAGACGCTGGAATAAATATTTTTAACGGCTCTCCGTCTATGAACTGAGGTTTATTAGTACGACACAACTCTTTGGTTTGAGAGTCTTTCTCTATCAATTGAAGCTTAAGCTCTTCAAATTGGCTGGCTACTCTAAAGGCTTGTGCACACTCTTCTTTATTGTCAGGGTCAAAATTTATAGTAGATGGCATCCGCAAACGCGAAGAAGAAAAAAAAGTGATAAGTTCATCATGGTCTATATTAACAAGATTTTTTGGTGGGTTTTTAAATGGTTTTCCATAATAATAACACATTTGTAAACCACTTACGGCTACTGTAAACTCTATTCTATTAGCTTTATCTGCTGTATTTTTTGCAGTAATCGGGTTGACAAAAAATGTATCTACAGACTCATTTAACTCTTGCTTTAGTTTTGGGTCTGGGCAGAAGTGATTAAATAAAGTCACATGCACCCTTGTCATCATAATCAAATTACTTTTTGATAAAATAGCAGCCATATGATAATGAGCACTATAAGAGCTTATATCTTGTTTAATTATCTCACTCAAAATGCCAAAAGCTTCATCATTTTTTTTCTGCTGAATGTAGATAGTTGCCAAAGCCATCAATACTACAGTTAAATTTGGATTTATCTTTAAAGCTTTTAGAAAGTTTACCTCAGCCTCGCCAACGTCTCCTTTTCCAAACTGAGATTTAGCCAGATAATAAAGAGAATTGGTATTATTTGGAGTTAAAGTAAGAGATTTGTTAAGATATTTAATTGCACTTTCATAATCTTTTGATTCAAAGGCAATTTTTCCAACCATATGGTGCAATTCACTATATTCTGGTTTAACATCTGTCAACTCTAAATAGACAGCTTTAGCCGACTGTAAATCTCCACATTTATAATGATTTATTGCAATTTTTAGCTTTTCTTCAAAAAGTTGACTTGCTATTGGATATTTACTCAAATTAATTCTCCTAAATGCATTTCATAGCTTCGATCATACAGTACACATGCTTTTAAGTTTATTTGGATAGATAACTCTATTGGCTAGGGAATATTACACGCTATGGTAATAGTTGAATAATTTCAAATAAAAATATATAGAAAAAAGATTCATTGCCCCTCTTGACCTAATGAAGAAAAACAGTGAAACTGTATTGTTATAGAAACTTAGGATGACCATAGACTTTATTTTCTTTAATTCAAGGATCAAGATGGAATGAAAAATAAAAGCTTAAGCCCCATTCCATCTGAGGCAATTATTCTTGCTGGTGGTCTAGGTAAACGGCTACGAAAAACTGTTCCTGACTTTCCAAAACCTATGGCCCCTATTGGTGATAGACCATTTTTAGCTCATCTTTTAGCAACACTAGCCAAACAGGGTATTCTTAGGGTTATTCTTTCTGTTGGCTATAAAAACCAATATTTTATAGATTATTTTACAGATAATTATATGGGTATGGAGATTATCTATGCTATTGAAAGTGAACCACTAGGAACTGCTGGTGGTATACGTTTAAGCTTAGAAATGGTTAAAGGTGAGAGTGTATTTATTCTTAATGGAGACACCTTTTTTAATGTGCCTCTGGTACAGTTAGACAAAACTTTTATTGCGAACAATGCAAGAGTAGTTATGGCTGTTAAACCCATGAAAAATTGCTCCCGCTACGGTGCTGTTCATGTTTCTAAAGATGGAAACAACCGTATACTTGGTTTTAAGGAGAAAGGCCAGGTGGATGCAGGGTTAATTAATGGTGGAGTTTTTCTTGTATCTGCAGACTTACGATACGACCTTAAAAACTGTTTTTCATTTGAGACTGACTTTCTTCAACAACAAGTTACACAAATGACTATGTCTGCTGTTGAAAATGATGGATATTTTATTGATATTGGCATACCAGAAGATTACGCCGCTGCCCAAAAATTTTTAGTTAAACAAACACATAAGGTTATTGCGTGAATATTCTTTTTTTAAACCCACCATATATGGGTCGTTTCTCACGCACCTCTCGTAGCCCCGCGGTTACTAAGGGCGGTACTTTTTACTACCCAATATGGCTTGCTTATGCTGCTGGGTATGCCGAAAAAGCAGGTAACGATATTCGCTTATACGATGCCCCAGCCTTAATGTCTAGCATGGATGATCTTTACACTAATTTGGGATCGTGGCAGCCAAAATTAGTGGTTATCGATACTAGCACCCCTAGTATTCACAGTGATGCCATGGTTGCTGCAAATATTAAAACCCAATTTCCCAAAGCATTTGTATTACTGGTGGGAACACACCCTTCTGCACTACCTGAGGAGTGTATAGAGCTTGATAAAGCCATAGATGGAGCTGTTGTAGGAGAGTATGATGCAACAGTTGTAGAACTTGCTGCTGCTTTGGAAGGCAACACACCATTGGCCCAAGTTGCAGGGTTAGTTTTTCGCCATGATGAGGGTTTGGTAAGAACAAAAGAGCGAGAGCTTATCCAAGACCTAGATTCTATACCCTTTGTATCTGAAACTTACAATAAATATCTAAATATTTCAGACTATTTTTTTGCTGCGGCAAACTACCCAATGGTTATGCTTATTACAGGACGTGGTTGTCCTCACCGCTGTTTTTTTTGTGTTTACCCCCAAACCTTCCACTCTCATAAATACCGGGTTCGAAGTGCTAAAAATGTTGTTGATGAGTTTGAATATATTGCAAAACACTTACCTCAAGTACAAGAAATAGGCATAGAAGATGACTGTTTTACTGCAAGCCCTAGCCATGTAAGAGAGATATGTGAAGGGATTATCAGCCGTGGCATTAGAATTAAATGGTATTGCAATGTAAGGGGTGATGTAAAACTTGACCTTTTAAAATTAATGAAAAAGGCCGGATGTAGACTTGTAACTGTGGGTTTTGAAAGTGGCGACCAAACTATTTTAGATAGCATGAAAAAAGGGATAAAATTGGAAAAATATCTCCAGTTTGTTAAAGACGTTAAACAAGCTGGATTAATGGTACACGGTTGTATGATGGTGGGTAACCCAGGAGACACAAGAGATACTCTTTTAGCCAGTTATGAATTTGCTGTAGAGGCCAACTGTGACAGTATGCAGTTCTACCCTTTATATGTTTACCCTGGTACTGAAGCTTATGATTGGGCAGTGGAAAAAAATTATCTAAAAACTACAAATTTTACTCAGTGGCTAACTCCTGATGGATTACACAACTGTGTTCTTGATACTCCTGAGCTTTCATCACAAGAGATGGTAGAATTATGTGACTATTACCTGAAAAAATATCATTTAAGACCACGATATATCTTGATGAAACTATGGCAGGGTCTGTTTAATCCTAGTGAAGGATATCGAACCATACTCTCTGCAAAAGTGTTTTTCAGCAAAATTTTTGGTGGTCAGCTCAGGAGACAAAAACATGATTAATATCTCTGTTATTGTTGTCTGCTTTAACGAAGAAGATAACATCTGGGCTTGTCTAGAGTCACTAACTCTCCAGAGCTACCTAATAGATAACTTTGAAATAATTGTTGTAGATGGTGGTTCTAAAGACCAAACCCAAACAATTATTGCAGATTTTGTAAAAGAGTACAGCCATATAAAAATGGTAGTAGAACCAAGAGCAGGCACTGCTATAGGTCGCAATGCTGGTGTTGCTGCTGCTCAACATCCATTTGTCGCATTTATTGACGCAGACTGCGAAGCACCACCAGATTGGCTTGAAAGATTGGCCTATAACTTTGTTGAATATAGTAAATCTGACCCACATCTTGTTGCTGTGGGAGGTGGCAATATTCCACCTCCAGATAGTGGCCCTTTTGTACAAGCAGTGGGAGTAGCTATGGACTCCTTTGCTGGTAGCTTTAACTCTGCTCAAGGCCGCCAATTTGCTGAAGTTAAATATGTATCTAGTTTGGCAACCCTAAATGTTATCTACAACAAACAGGCTATTAACGATGTAGGTGGGTTTGATATTTCATTAGGTAGTGAAGCTGAAGATGCTGAACTAAACTTTCGCCTTTTTTATCAGGGTAAACGGTTTATTTTTATTCCTGACCTACATGTTTTACATAAATTTCGCCCCACGCCAACGGTTTGGTTTAAAAACATGCTACGCTATGGTAGAGGGCGCGCTCGCCTACTAAAGAGACATAAAAATATGTGGTCTATATCTTATGCTTTACCACTTATATTTCTAGCTGTGTTTTGCTCTTTAGCACTCATATTTTTCCATCCTGTATTCGCTCTACCCATTTTATATTTTCCGTTTATCTTAATCTATGGAACAATACTAGCTCTTAAAAAAAATCGTGCTGGGCTATCTTTCCATGTTGCTTTGGTTTTTATAGTACAACACTTTGCTTATGCAATCGGAGAGGCATCTGGACTTTTAAATCCACAGGTTAAATAACAAATGGAAAATAGTTTAATATAATGATAATCACCAGAACCCCTTTTAGAGTTAGTTTTGCTGGTGGTGGTAGTGACTTGCAAGCCTATTACGGTAAACGTTCATATGGTGCTGTAGTAAGTGCTGCTATACAAAGTTATATGTATATAATTATACATCCTTATTTTCATGATAAAATTCGTATTAAATATTCTAAAACAGAAGACGCTGAATCTGTAGACGAAATACGACATCCAATTGTGCGTGAAGCTTTGCGTAAGGTTGCTATGGGAAAAGGGATTGAGATTGCATCTTTTGCCGATGTACCTGCAGGAACAGGGCTTGGCTCTTCAAGTTCCTTTACCGTAGGCTTGCTCCATGCTTTATACACTTATAAGGGTGAAGCAGTAACAAAAGAAAAATTGGCTCGTGAAGCTTGTGAGATTGAAATAGAGTTATTAAAAGAACCCATTGGCAAACAGGACCAATATGCAGCAGCTTTTGGGGGTATTAATTATATCCGTTTTAACAATGACGAGTCAGTGAATATTGCTCCCATCTCTTTAGAGCAAAACGGAGTGACACAACTCACCGAAAAACTACGCCTTTATTATGTTGGTGGCATTCGTTCTGCCAGCTATATTTTATCACAACAAAAGGCAAATTTAGAACAAAATAGCAAGCTAATCCAACTAGATAAAATGGTTGCTTTAGCTGACGACCTAAGAGATAATTTTCATAAATGGAATGTTGAACATTTAGCTAAAAACCTCTATCAGGGGTGGCAATATAAACAGGATTTAGCTAGCGGCATAGGCAATGACCATGTAGAGGGGTTGATGGATAAAGCTTTAAAGCTTGGAGCTAAGGGTGGAAAGCTTCTAGGAGCTGGAGGAACAGGATTTTTGTTGCTATACGCTGATAATCATGAAGAAATAATAAAAAAACTTGATTGCCGCACCCTACCATTTTCAATTGATAGTGACGGCTCTAAAGTAATATCTAGCCTTTGATATTTTATCTAATTTGCCTTTGACTTTTTACCTGTTGAGCATCATCCTAGAAATTATAGCTTTACAGTAATTCCTACTTGAATTTAGTACAATAATATTTGTAACAATGACACTATTGAAAATTAGAAAACCAGTTAATTTTATGTTGTCGTTTAATAATTTTTACCTACGTTGTAACGAAGTTAAAAAATTCTAGGTGAAGTTTGAAAGTTGGTTTGCTATAAATTATTGTCTTTTAGTGTTGAACTTCTCATAAGAGGTTGATTGTGGTAGATAGCAAAACTGAAGCAAAACCCATGCATTGCCTAGTAATTATACCTGCTTACAATGAAGCCGAAAATATTGGTGAAGTAATTGATAAGTTACATAAACAAGGTTTTGATGTAGTCGTAATTGATGACCATTCAGCCGACAACACCTCCAAAATAGTAGAACAACATGGGGCTACACTACTAAAACATTGCTCTAATATGGGTTATGGTGTTGCTTTACAAACTGGTTATCGTTATGCAATTCAACAAAAATATGAATGTGTTGTACAGATGGATGGTGATGGTCAACACTCCCCTGAATTTGTCAAAACTCTAGTTGATACTCTCTATGAAAAACAGGTTGATCTTGTAATTGGTAATCGTCATATGATGGTTGGTAGTTATAAAGTACCTAAACACCGTAGGGCTGGGCAAAAATTATTTAGCACTCTTTTACAAATGTTCTCTGGCCTTAAAATAGATGATCCTACCAGTGGCTTTCAGGCACTAAGGCTTAATGTGCTGAAATTTTATGTAAGCGACCTTTATCCTGATGATTTTCCTGATGCAAATATTCTTCTTTTATGTCGTAGAATGGGCTTTAAAGTTATTGAAACACCAGTTGTTATGCATGAATCTAGTGGTGTTTCAATGCATAGAGGCTTTTGGCGACCTGTTTTTTATGTAACCCTAATAATTTTTTCCATCTTGGTAGGACTGTTTACAAAGCTACCCAAAAGAGAGGATGAAAATTAAACAATGACTCCTAAACAGTATATTCTTCTTGTAGTACTAGGCCTGCTTTTACTTGCTTTGGTTACCACCCTTATACAAAAAAACCGCATCCGTATTCGCTACAGCATTTTATGGGTTGCTATTAGTCTGTTTTTTTTAACTATTCCATTATTTTTGAATTATTATATAGCTATAGGTGAATTTATTGGAATTATCAACCCTATCTCCTTGTTTTTCTTTGGTGCAACCATAGGGCTTTTTCTACTTAGTTTACAGTTTACTTTAGCCTTGAGTGTCGCTTTTAACCAACGTAAAGCTACTGTTCAACAAACTGCACTATTAGAAGAACGTATAGAAAAACTAGAGAAACAGCTAGCAAACCAGCAGCAAAACAACAATTAATATGTATTTAAAATTGTCCAATAAACTGACTTTAAATTTAATAATAATTGCATGAGACGCTCAGTGGCTAAAAATGGAACAACTGAGTAGAAACCAGCTAGAAACCCTACTACTAACTTCATTTTATTAGAGCTATATAACCCTATAATTATTAGACATATAAAATTTAGCAGATATACCGGAGCCTCTATAAAGCGAGACTTGGCATGGTCTGCATGAGCCACTGAAGATAAATCAACAAAGCTCATAAAAAACAGAAACATAGGAACAGCAGCAACAAGCAGTAAAAAAAGATTGCCTAAATACTCTTTTCTACCTTGCCTTGGCTTATCATAATTATGGCCTAAATTTAGCAACATGTAGGTAAATAACCATAACAGAATATATTTACCATAATAGGCTATAAAATACGTGCCACCACGTTCATACTCAAACTGATGAGCATAACCCGCATTATCCCAAGATAGCTTGCCTTCACTAGGATCATCACTCATGCCTCTGTGTATACGTTGATCAGAAAATAGATTTTCTATTTTTGCAACAACGTTCTCACCCTCAATTTCCATCTGCATATTTATATGGTGAGCCTTATTTACCACTAACAGTCTAGATGAAAAAGGGGTGGTGCGTTGTGCTGCACGCTGTTCATCTTTAGGATAATACAAATTCTGCTCAACATGTTCATTTATCCCGTTATACAAACTATGAGCAATAGAGTTGTTAATGAATATATTGCCAAATAGTACAAGCCCCACCACTACTGAAACATTAAATAAAACAATATTAGCTAAAAGTCTTCCTCCACTTGGAGTCTGCCGCCAACTAACTAATGCTTTTCCAAAGCGAGGCAACCCCCAATATAGGGAGAGTAGTAAAACACCCACAACTACAACGAGACGAAGCCATACGGATAATGTTCCGGCAAATGGAATAAAAAATAGTAGGACCGAACCTCCTATAGCACTAAATACCAAGGCATGTTCTAAATATTTGGACCATTTATATGGTTTTCGAAAAGATAAAAGACCAACTCCACTAAAAGTAACAACAACCATAGCCCATAAAGGGGCTGCTATTGATGAAGTAGACATACCTAAACCAGCAAGAATATAAAAAAGAGGTGATAGGTGGCTTTGGCGATTGTGATAGTTGAGAAGCGATGCAACAAGAAAAAACAAAAATGCTATACCAGCAATACGAGAATTAATGATAAAAAACAGTGGGTTAATTGAGGTAAATAGTACATAATATTTGTGGGGTAGAAGTGTTGAATTTCCAAGCATTAAAAACAAAGCAAATAAAAATGATAGCTTAATGCTAATTTTAAACCGCATAAAAGTCAGTACTAAAAAGGTCCAAAGAGATATTTTTATCAGCCCCAATGTTACCCACCAAGATAGAATAGGTTGAAATGATTCTTTCCAATATGAGGTAAGAAAAAAATCAAAAAGCCACTTATCATAATGTTGAGAAATAAAAGGAAAATAGCGAACCCCCTGCTCTTTCCAATAAGTCAATAGGTGGGCGTATGTTACATAAGGTCCATGGCTTACATACCTAAACCATCCCAATGTAACTTGAGATAGCAAAATAGCTGAAAAAGCCAAAAGAAATAGAGTTAAAAATAGTCTTTGTCGTTTAATAGCAGCATTTAAAGCCTTTATTGAAAGTAGTTTTACTACCCCCAAAGCAACTGATTGTTTAAATGCTTCTCGTTGAAGGTAAAATGTAATAAACAAAAATGTTAATGCAGCTACCGGATAACATTGTTTATACGGTATAAAGAGGGAAACAATGCGGATTATACCAAGGGATAAAATATAACCAATAAAAAATGAGGCAACCAACTTAGGAAACAGGCCAGTATTTTTTAGGGGAGCAAAAAACTGTTGTGTAAGGCTATATCCAAATGCAGAAATTAAGGTGTAATTCATAGCCATAAACAGAATGGCTAATGGGGTGAAATTTTTATAAATAATCTCTTTATCAAATGGCTGGGTTACATCAAATACAGTGGAGTTCTCTGGGTTAGCATATATAGATATCAATAAAAAAACTATTGCCAAACAACCCAAGGAAATATACGAAATTTTAAGCAGCCTATCCTTACTCCACTCATCAAACTTACTCAATTTAGTAGCTTGTGGCAGACTACTCATCTCTTTGCTCACCTTCTTCCTCAGCCAAAGCAAGTCTAACAGGTGAAAACGAACGACGATGGTGTTCTGTTACACCGAAGTTAAGCAAGGCATCTTTGTGCTCTAAAGTTGGGTAACCTTGATTACGCTCCCAGCCATAGTTTGGATGCTTTTTTGCAAGATCAGCCATTATATTGTCACGGGTAACTTTTGCAATAACTGAAGCAGCAGCAATTGTAGAAGATTTTCCATCACCACCAATTACAGCTCTATTTTTTATTATTAGGTCATCTGGAGTTTCACGACCGTCTACCAGAACAAAATCTGGCGTGTTTTCTAGATTATTAACGGCCAACGCCATAGCTAACAAAGAAGCCCTACGAATATTGATTTCATCAATTTTTCGTGGTGATACAATACCAATCCCAACACACAGTGCATATTCATGTATTATGGGTGATAATTTTTTTCTTTTTAAAGGGGTGAGTTTTTTAGAATCATTAATACCGTTAAGTCCGGAAACTTTCAGGTCGATTTTAGGGGGGAAAATAACAGCAGCAGCAACAACTGGACCAGCAAGGGGTCCCCTGCCAGCCTCATCAACACCGCAAACTAGACGAAAATTGTCTGCCCAAAGAGCAGACTCAAGGTGTAGATCTGGGTGAGGCATGTGATCACACTTATGCTTTTATATAAGGGCTACAAAAAAACTGCAAACAACTAGCCCAGGTTAATATTAAACCCAGGCTAGTTGATGAAAAAAACAGGTTTTATTATTCTACTACCAGTCTCGTTTTTCACGAATACGAGCTGATTTACCAGTACGCTCACGCAGATAGTATAGTTTAGCGCGGCGAACATCACCACGACGGGTTACTTCAATTTTATCAATTTTGGGTGAGTAAAGTGGAAAAACACGCTCAACACCTTCACCAAAAGAGATCTTACGTACACGGAATGTAGAGCGGAAACCAGCATTACGACGGGCAATACAAACACCCTCGAAAACCTGGATTCTCTCACGGTCACCTTCAATAACTTTTACGTGGACTTTAAGAGTATCTCCAGAACTAAATACAGGAGCCTCTTTATCTTTAATTAACTGTGCCTCAAAGTTCATCAACTCATTCATGAAATTTCTTCCTTGCAACTGCAAACAACTAAAAATTTTAATAAATACAGGATGCCTCTTAAAACCACAAGGAGTTAAAACACATCCAGAGTTAGGGATAATATCTCCTACCCTACTCTTTTGCCATTTTTTTATGCATATCTTCTAAATCTTCTCTTAACGCATCTTGTAATTTACCAAGAAGACGTTTTTCAACTTTACTTAACCCTGCATGATTTAATAAGTCAGGGCGACGAATTATAGTACGCAGAAGCGACTGTCGCCTACGCCATTCATCTACTGCCAAATGGTTACCCGATAATAAAATATCTGGCGGGGTAACAACCTGCTTTTGTGTACTGTCTTTACCAATACCCCTATTAGGGCTCCACTTTGCAGGACGAGTATAGTGTGGATGGTCTAATAATGAGTTATAAAAGGAGTCAGCCTGAAAGCTTTTCTCGTCTCCTATTACTCCAGGTAGTAATCTGGCAACTGCATCCACCACCGCCATAGCGGGAATCTCCCCACCAGTTACAACAAAGTCTCCTAATGACAACTCTTCATCTATATAGGAGTCGATAAACCTCTCATCTATCCCCTCATAATGACCGCAAACTAGAACCAAATGGTCAAGTTTGGCAAAACGTGAGGCAGTTTTTTGTGAAAAATGCTCTCCTTGGGGCGATAAATAAACTACATAAGGTGGTTTCTGCTCTATTTTTTCAATGTGTTCAACCTTGCTTAAGCTACCCAAGGCACGTTCCAAAACATCCACCTTCATGACCATTCCAGGTCCACCACCAAAAGATGCGTCATCAACAGTGCTGTGCCTATCCAGTGCAAAATCACGTATCTGGACTAGTTTTGCATCTATAAGTTTTTGTTTTTGCGCCCGACCCAATATAGAGCTTGTTAACAGGCCGTTGAACATCTCTGGAAACAGGGTAAGGATGGAAAACTTCATCCTACATCCCTGGTAACAGGCGAACCACAACTATTTTGCTTGCAACATCAACACTTAAAACAACTTCATCGGTGTAGGGGATAAGCCTCTCTTCCCCTTGAAAGTCTATCGATATAACATCGTTTGCGCCAGTCTCAAAAAGATATTGTATCTTGCCCAACTCTTCATCTGACTCTGTAACAACCATCATTCCTATAAGATCGTTCCAGTAATACTGACCTTCATCTAGCTCTTGCAGTTGTGATCTTGGTATCCAAATATCAGTACCAGACAAAGCTTGGGCTGCTTCACGGTCATCCACACCAGCAAGTCGCACTATCAACCCTTTGGCGTTGCTTCTACCAGATACTAAGGTACAGTTCTTATAAGGGCCGCCCTCGGCTCCTAATACCCAGTTGGGATAATCAAGTAGATCTTCTTTTTGCTCTGTTAAAGAGTTTACCTTTATTTCCCCTCGAACCCCGTGTGATCCCAATAGGCGACCAACAAAGATTAAATCTATATGTTCAGATTCTGTCATAGAGGTAAAAGACTATCTTAAATAGAGAAAAACTCTAAAGAGAGATCTAAGCTGTTGCTACAGGAGCAGCTTCTACTTTCTTGATAAGGCCAGCGACAGTTTTTGATGGCAACGCACCAACACCAATCCAGTGTTGTATTCGATCCATTTTTAAATTGATCCCATTTTCTTCTACACGTGGATCATAAGTACCTAATTTTTCTAAAAAACGACCGTCTCTAGGACAGCGTGAATCAGCCGCTACTACGGCATAAAATGGGCGTTTTTTCGAACCCCTACGTTGCATACGAATACTAACTGCCATCAAC
>JADGBW010000113.1 GCA_015231305.1 Magnetococcales bacterium
CCAACTGCCGAATCTAGGTTAAAGGATTAGCTGGCAACCTGATTGTGGTAGAGTTGACTAATTTGAAAATAGTGATTGCTTTAACCAAAAAGGATACATAATGTCGATATCAGCCAAAATTATGCTAGTCGATGATTCCCCCGGTCATATTTCGTTACTTGGGGGAATTTTAGATGCCGACTATGACATACTGGTTGCCAATAATGGAGTTCAGGCTCTAGAGCTTGCAAATGCTGAATTACCAGACTTGATTCTTCTTGACGTAGTAATGCCTCAGATGGATGGCTATGAGGTATGCGAGAGGTTGAAGAGTGATGAAAAAACCTCAGATATACCTGTAATTTTTACTACTGCTAATTCTGACCCAGAAGAGATTGTTAAAGGGTTAGAGGTTGGTGCGTCTTATTATCTGACAAAACCCATAAATTCAAAAATATTAAGAGCCGTTGTAAAATCTGTTCTTGAAGATATAGCAGACAATAAATCTCTTCAAGAGGGGCTAGATACCACTGATAAAAGCTCTTATGATTATTTAGATAAAGGTACATTTAGTATAAAAACTACAGAAGATGCCTATAATCTAGCAGTACAGTTAGCAAGGTTATGTCCTGATCCCCAGCGAAGTGTGCTGGGGCTGTTAGAGTTGCTAATGAATGGTGTTGAGCATGGTAATTTAGGCATAACTTATAGTGAAAAATCAGAATTAAATGAAACAGACCAATGGAAACAAGAGGTAGAGCGTCGTTTACAGCTTCCTGAAAATATAAATAAAAGCGTGGTTGTAGAGTATGAAAAGCTAGATGAAGAACTGCGGTTTTTTATTGTAGATGAGGGAAAAGGCTTTGATTGGGAGCCTTACATGGAAATTGACCCAAATCGGGTATTTGATAGCCATGGTCGTGGAATTGCCATGGCATTAAAGGTTAGCTTTGATTCTATAACATATCAAAACAGTGGCAATGAAGTGTTAGCAGTTGTTAAACGTAGCTTAAGCGATGATGTTAAGTAACCGTAATAGGTAGGTATGGCACAGTTATGACCCAACCCAAAATGAGACCTAAAGTTTTGATCGTTGATGATCAGCAGCGAAATATTGTCGTACTAAGGAGGATATTGGCTGGTACCAATGTGGAAATTTTGGAAGCACAAACTGGAGAGTTAGCCATTAAGCTTTGTGGTGAGCATGATTTTGCTGTTGTTCTTCTAGATGTTATTATGCCGGGAATGGATGGTTTTGAAGTAGCAAAAGAACTGCGTAAAAATGTAGCTACAAAAAACCTGCCTATTCTGTTTATTACTGCTTACGACATGGACGACCAACACGTTGTTGCAGCATATGACGAACTTGAAGCTGTAGACTTTATTCAAAAACCCCTTAAAAACAAAATTCTTTTAGCTAGGGTAAGTGTCTTTTTAAAGTTATGGGCAGAGAAAAAGGCGCGTGAAGACTCCATAGTGCTATTAGCTGAACAAAAAAAAGAGCTTGAGAGTGAGGTAATAAAACGTAAAAAGGTTGAAGAGCAGCTACGCATAAGCCATGAAAGTGTAACAATTAGGGCAATTGATAGAGAGAGCCGTCTTCAGGCCACCATGGAAAATGCTTTGGACGCAATAATCTGTATTGATACTAGAGGCTTTGTTGTTGAGTTTAATCCGGCAGCTGAAAACCTGTTTGGTTATAAGCAGACAGATGTTGTAGGAAAAGATATTGCAGAGTTTATAGTCCCTCCTGAGTTACGTGAAAAGCATAGGCTAGGGTTGTCACGTTTTGTAGAAAAAATGAATAATAGCAAAAATGTAAGTGGTAGCTCACGTCTGGTTGATACCTTGGGCTTGCGAGCTGATGGTAAGAGGATCTGTCTTGAGGTTTCTATTACTTCGTTTAGCTGTGAAGATGGAACACATTTAACGGCTTTTTTCCGCGATATTACAGACAGAAAACAGTTCTCACGTGCTCTTTTTGGAACATTAGAAGCTGCTGAAGATGCCCATAAGGAGCTAAACCAACAAAAGGACTTGATAACCCAGTCCCATGCTTATACCCAGAGTATTATTGACTCAATGGGAGATGCCTTAATTGTTATCTCAACCAAAGGCATCATAGAAAGGGTAAATGAGCCAGCATGTCAAATGCTAGCAGGGTCTGAAAGAGAGTTGATTGGCCAGCAAGTCACTAAGTTTTTTTCCAGAAATGTACTCGACAGCCTTGATAGTGAAGAGGTTGCGGTCTGTTTAGATAGTATTAGAGTGCAAAATGAAGCTATAAATAGTGAAGACAAATTGCAATCTTTAGATGGCTGTATGGTCCATGTTTTGATCTCAAGTTCCATACTGTATAACAATAACAAAGAGGTTGTTGGTATTATTCTTGTTGCCAAAGATATAACAGAATATAAACAAGCTGAAGAGGCGTTATTAGATAAAGAGAAACAACTTTTAATTGCTGAAAAAAAAGCCAGTAAGGCAAAAGATCGCTTTTTGGCCCATATGAGTCATGAAATACGCACACCAATGAATGCTATCATTGGCCTTACAGATCAAGCACTTCTCACTGAACCACCTGAGATAACGCAAAGTTATCTAAAAAAAGTGATGAATTCTGCAAGTTTTCTCCTACGGATTATCGATGATATTTTAGACTTTTCTAAAATTGAAGCAGGTAAAATGGAGCTTGAATTTGTTGAGTTTAAACTTTCTAGCCTTTTAAACAATCTTGCAGACCTTTTTTCAGAAAAAATAGAGCAAAAAAATCTTTCTCTGCAAGTACACATGCCAGCAGATTATCCAGATATACTAATTGGAGACTCTCTAAGATTAGAACAGATTTTGATGAACCTAGTAGCAAACGCCATAAAGTTTACAGATGAAGGTGAAATAGGGCTGACTGTATCTGTTGTTTCTAAAGGGAAAGATGAAGTTGTTTTGATGTTTTCTATAAGAGACACAGGTATTGGTATGAGTCCTGAGCATATAGACTCACTATTTCAGCCTTTTATACAGGAAGATGATTCAACATCAAGAAAATATGGTGGCACAGGTTTAGGTTTAACAATTTGTAAGCGTTTGGTTGAAAAAATGGGTGGTATAATTCAGGTACAAAGCACCCTTGGGCTAGGAAGTAATTTTAAATTTTCAGCAGGTTTTGCTCTGCAAGATAATAATAAAAATCTAGATAATGATTCTGTTGCTGAATATGCTTTGCAGTTAAGCCCTGAATATCTAGATGAAGTAGCAAGAAAAATAGGTAACAGTAAGATTTTGTTAGTTGAGGATAACCTTATCAACCAGCAAGTTACAGCAGAGATTCTGGGAAATGTTGGGCTTGAAGTTCAGATTGTCGATAATGGTATGGATGCTATTAGTATGGTGGAGCAATTTGAATTTGATATAATATTAATGGATATACAGATGCCGGGAATGGATGGATTTGTAACCACCACTCATATCCGTAAACTGGCTCATGGCAAAGATGTCCCTATTATTGCTGTTACCGCTCATGCTTTGGAAGAGGACAGAGAGTTGTGCCTAGCTTCTGGTATGAATGAACATATACCTAAACCAATTGATAAAAAAAAGCTATTTGACGCTATTATAAAACTGATACCCGATATTGAGAGGTCAAAGGTGACTTTGCCATCCAAAAAAACAAAAGCTACTAACGAATCTTCACTGCCAGAATTTCTCGCTGGTATAGATGTAGAGGTTGGAGTGCAGCGTCTAGATGGTAATCAAGATCTTTTTATGGCTTTGCTTGTAGACTTTGCACATGAGTTTGCCAGTGTGGTGGAGGATGTAAGGAATAGTCTGTTTGATGATGAAAAAGAAGATATTCCTAAAGCAAGACGTTTGTTGCATAGTGTCCGTGGTATGTCTGGAAATTTAGCAGCTATGGAGTTAAATCTTGCGGCATCTAACCTTGAAAAAGCTATCTTAGAGGACCGTCCAGATGATTGGCTAGATATGATGGAGGCCTTTACTGTGGCCTT
The DNA here is from genome assembly GCA_015231305.1 of Magnetococcales bacterium. Taxonomy (GTDB): domain Bacteria; phylum Pseudomonadota; class Magnetococcia; order Magnetococcales; family JADFYX01. The sequence goes on from JADGBW010000113.1 coordinate 3,987, forward strand.
CAATGTAGTAATGGGGTCAATTACTAGCATGGATCAGTACAATGGTAGATTAGCTAAAAATGAGCCTCCTAGTGATATAGTTAAATTAGATGAGATAGAGCAAGAGTTAAATGAGTTGGCAATCTCAATTAGAAAAAAACGTTTCCGTGCTAAAAAACAGCTAACAACTTTAAAAGCCAAAATAGGCCAACAAGCTAACTCAGAAACTTTGGGTTTATTGGAGTCAAGTCTCGAAAAATTTAATTTTACTATTGCTTACGAGCACTTACAAGCCATTGCAGATCTTCTAGGTGTTACAGTAACCCAGGAAGAAGGCTAAAATTTAACATGGGTAGTGAGAACACTCAGGAGCTTGAAATACGCCTTCTACTAGAGGCGTTGCGTCATCGCTGTGGCTTTGATATTCACCACTATGCTCAAGCATCACTACGACGCAGGTTGTTATACTGCCTGCAATCTTGTGGTATTAATAATATATCTGAGGCTATACCACGTATTATTCATGATGAAAAATTTTTCAATGAAATTCTGTACAGCCTCTCAGTTACTTTTACCGAGTTTTTTCGTGACCCGCTTTTTTTTCGCGTTATACGCGAACGTATAATCACCATTTTAAAGACATATCCTTTTGTAAATGTGTGGCATGCAGGTTGTGCTACAGGAGAAGAAGTCTACTCTATGGCTATTATGCTTGAAGAAGAAGGGCTAATGGGTAAGGTGCGGATTTATGCAACAGATTTTAACCATAACTCTTTACAAAAAGCAGCCCAAGCACTGTATAGAACAGAAGATTTAGTAGCAAGTGAAGAAAACTATAAAAAGGCTGGCGGCAAAGGGAGTTTTTCTGACTATTATATTGTAGAAAATGGTCTTGCGCGTATTGACCCCTATTTATTAAAAAATATGACCTTCTCATCTCTTAACCTGGCTACGGACAGCGTTTTTACAGAGGTGCATTTGCTATTATGTCGTAATGTTTTGATCTACTTTGATAATTTTCTGCAAAATCGTGTGCTAAAGCTTCTTCATGATAGCTTGGTGCACGGTGGTGTATTGTGTCTTGGTAGTCGTGAGAGCTTACAATTTTCTGATGTAGAAAACCATTTTATCCCCATTTCTGAAAAATGGCGTGTTTTTCAAAAAAGTGTAACTAGCACTAGTATGCTAAGTAACAGTGATAGAAGAGACAGGGTTGAAAGAAGAGAGAGAACAGAGAGAAGGTCAGCTTTAAGAGATTTAGTACCCAAACCCCAGAGAAAAAGGTCTTTTAAGGTCGTGGTTGTTGGCTGTTCCTCGGGTGGAATGACTGCTCTTCGCATGATTTTGAGTACACTGCCAAAAAATTTACCTGTACCACTAGTTGTTGTACAACATTTGGCTATAGATGCTGATGCCGAATATTTCGCTTCATCTTTAGACTTTAACAGCCATTTAAATGTGATGGTAGCAACAGATAAAGAAAAAATGCAATCTGGTAGTGTTTATATTGCTCCACCAGGGTTTCATCTTTTAGTCGAGGCAACTGGCTCACTTTCTTTGAATAACGACCCAAAATTAAACTATTCACGACCTGCAATTGATATATTATTTGAAAGTGCCAGCATGTCCTTTCGCAATGAGGTTGTTGGTGTACTGTTAACTGGGGCAAATTCAGATGGGACCAAGGGGTTGAAAAATATTCTCGATAGAGGTGGGGTAACTATTGTTCAAGACCCTAATAGTGCAGAATCAAATTATATGCCTAAATCTGCTGTTAAAGCCGGGGTTGCTGAGAATATTTTACCGTTGTCCAAAATAGCATCCAAGCTTTGTAGTTTTTTGGGATGTGATAAGTCATGAACAGCGTGCTACCTAAAATTTTAATTGTTGATGATCTTCCTGCTAATTTAAGCGCGATGAGAAAGATTTTGAGCAAGGTTGAAGCACAGATGTTTGAGGCTGAGTCAGGTGAAGATGCTTTGGCATTATGTGCTGAACATGACTTTGCTTTGGCTTTGTTGGATGTCAATATGCCCATAATGAACGGCTTTCAATTAGCTGAAATTCTCTATGGTGTAAAACGTACAAAAGGGTTGCCAATAATTTTTGTAACTGCTACTGAGACAGACTCGTATCAAATATTACAAGGTTATGAGGTGGGAGCAGTAGATTTTGTCAGGAAGCCTATAGATAATCGTATTTTGCTCTCCAAGGTAAGTGTTTTTCTCGACCTTAACAACAAAAGACGCGCTATTGAGAAGTCAGCATTATTGTTGCAAGAAAAAAACCAGCAGCTAGAGCATGAGATAGATAAACGTCATTTGGCTGAAGAGAAGATCGGTCGAGCCTATGAGTCGCGTATTGCTATTAGCAAGCTATTGCAAACAGTGCTGGACCCAGTTTCACTAGAAGTGCAGCTTGAAACAGTATTAGAAATTTTGTTTTCGGTTCCTTGGCTCTCTCTAAAGCGTAAGGGAGGTATCTTTTTGGTTGATCCCGCAACCTCTGAGCTGGTACTTGCCTGTAGTAGTGGTTATGCTGATGAGCAGCTAGATATTTGCGCCAGGATAAAGCCAGGCCAGTGTTTGTGTGGTAAGGCGCTACAGAGAAAACAGATAATATTCTCCTCTTCAAATGATAAAGACCATGAATTTCAATATAAAGGGTTAGAACCTCATGGTCATTACTGTATTCCTCTACTAAACAGTGACCAAGTTTTTGGGGTGCTAAATCTATATGTATCTGATGATCATAAACCACTTGCAGAAGAAGAAGAGTTTCTGTCTTCAGCCTCTAATACAATTGTTGGTTTAATTGAAAGACGTAGTTTAGAGAGGCAGTTAAAGCAACAGGCCCAGTTTGATGAACTTACTGGTTTGCCTAATAGAGTTTTGTTTCATGACCGTTTAAACCAAGCCATAAAATTTGCAAAAAGATCTGGCAAAGATGTGATTTTAATGTTTTTGGATCTAGACCGTTTTAAATTGGTCAATGATACAATGGGTCATGAAGCTGGTGATGTTTTATTAAAAATGGCAGCACAAAGAATCAACTCTTGTGTGCGGGATTCCGATACTGTAGCCCGTTTGGGCGGAGATGAATTTACCGTTATTCTGCCGCAGCTAACCCACCCATTTTATGTAGAGCTGGTAACAAGAAAAATACTAGAGCAGCTAGCAACTCCATTTAATCTACCCCAAGGTGTAGCTAGTGTATCTGGATCTATTGGTGTTACCTGTTTTCCTTCTGATGCCGATAGTGCAGAGGGTCTAATTAAACATGCCGATAGTGCTATGTATCAGGCAAAAACAGCTGGCCGTTCAACATTCCGTTTTTTCACTAAAGAGATGAATACCTTCATGTCTGAGAGGTATAAACTTGAGGCAGAGTTACGAAAGGGGTTAGCAAATGAAGAGATGCTTATCTATTACCAACCAAAAATAGATATGAAGACTAACATTATTATCGGCATGGAAGCTCTTGTACGGTGGAATAGACCAGAGCATGGAATTATATTGCCTTCTGAGTTTATTCCCTTAGCAGAGGAGACCAAGCTAATCGAGACTCTAGATATGTGGGTTATGGAGAACGCATGCAAACAGAATAAAATTTGGATTGATATGGGTTATTCAGATCTAGTTGTCTCAGTTAATCTATCTACTGTTCAGTTTCGTAGAGGGGTAGAGCTCCTTGATTCCATCTCCAGCATTCTTAAAAAAACAGGTGTTCCTCCACAGCTTCTTGAAATTGAGATTACAGAAAGCATGTTGATGGAGAATGTTGACGAGGCAGTTGTTACAATGAAGGGAATACGGGATATGGGTATTCAGATTGCTCTTGATGATTTTGGAACAGGATACTCTTCTTTGAGTGCTTTGAAACGTTTCCCGCTACAAACCCTGAAAATAGACCGATCTTTTGTTTTAGAGCTTATTGAAGATTCTGACGACCAAGAGATTGTATCTGCCATTATATCTCTTGCGCAAAAACTTAAAATGAGTGTTGTTGCCGAAGGGGTAGAAACTAATGAGCAACTAGATTTTTTGAAAGAAAATTGTTGTGATATTGTCCAAGGTTTCTTTCATAGCCCCCCAGTTAGCGTTGAAGAGTTTAGTAAGTTACTGAAGGACAAAAGGTTGTGACAGTAAGTTGAAAACTTGAACCTAGCTATTAAAAAGGTACGTAAATTTATAAAGATGTAAAAAATTCTTTATCAATCTTGTCAGGGTCACCAAGGTTTAGAGATAGCAGTTGGCGTAAATGGGCAAATGAGTCAAAGTCCAGGTCTTGAAATAGTATAGCAGCTCCTCTTTGTCGACTAGATGCTATAACCTCTCCTTTGATATTAAGATTTACATCACCTAACTCAAGGGTTCCAGAAACTTTCTCGCCTTTTTTTGGTAGTTTTTCTGCAAGAAACAACATTCCTTTCAAGCTTATATCACTGAAAGCACCAGAAATATTTTCGTTAGATTCTGTCTGCAACGTGATGTTATGGGAGAAATCTACCCGTGAGAAATAGCGGCGGTTAGAAGGGTCATCCTTAGAGCTTTCATTCTCGCTCATTTTATGCTCCTAAAGTGTCATATCTTTATTTGCTTTGCAGATATCCAATTTTATCTGTTCATTATATCATTAAACATAGATAAGTTGCAAAATTTCATCTATTTGCTAATACTCTCTCATATACACAGTAATTTCTCTTTATAATTATCTGTGTAATATCTTGCTTACTTTATTGTATAAAAAAGATGGAAATTAGGGGTTGATGATGTTTTACACTCTGTAGATGTTTATGGCACTATAAATTAAACCATATCCAGACTTAATTAGTAATTAGATTTTTATAAAAGAGATAGAGCAGATGAATAGATCCCAGAGGAGGCAGAAACAGAAAAAGTCTAAAAAAAATCGCAACAAAAAAGATGTCTTAAATAACAAATATAAAAAGATTCAAATAACTTTACAACAAGCTATCTCCTCTCATAAAGCTGGCAAACTCAATGATGCAATATTGAAATATAAAAAGGTAGTGGAATTTCAACCTGACAATACAATAGCACTATCAAACCTGTCTTTTGCCTTGCAGATGCAGGGTAAATTTGATGAAGCAATTTTGAGTTGCCAGGCAGCTATTTCGATTGATCCAGATTATGTAGATGCTCACTTTAATTATGGCAATATTTTAAAATGCCAAGGCAAAGTTGATGAAGCAATTGCTAGTTATTCTAAAGCCATATCTATAAAGCCAGACTACATAGAAGCTCAATATAATTTAGGTGTTGCTTTACATGGACAAGGTAAGCTTGATGCCGCAGTTGTTGCTTATAAGAAAGTTGCATCGCTAAATCCTAATTTTGCTGATTTACATAATAGTATAGGCAGTATTCTGCAAGAGCAGAACAAACTAAAAGAAGCTGCATTAAGCTATCAACATGCCATATCAATTAATCCAGACTATATTCAAGCCCACAGTAACCTTGGTTATGTGTTAACAAATTTAGAAAAATATGAGCAAGGGATAAAAAGTATTCAAAAAGCTATATCTATTAAGCCAAATTTTGCTGAAGCTCATAATAATCTTGGCTATGCAATGGAGAAGCAAGATAGATTGGATGAGGCAGCAGCGTGTTACCTGCAAGCTTTAACCATTAAACCAGATTATGTTGAAGCTATTTGCAATTTAGGTGTTGTTTATTATAAGCAAGATAGACTTGATGATGCCTTTGACCGCCTAAAGCAAGTCATTTATCTAAAACCGGGTTATGGGCTTGCTTGCAACAATCTTGGTAATATTGCAAAGAGTAGAGGGGACTTTCAGCAAGCAATTGACTTCTACCAGCAAGCAATTACCGCAAACGATGATTATGCGAATGCATATAACAATATTAGCTTAGTACAGCTTTTGATTGGTGATTTTAACAATGGTTGGAAAAATTATAATTGGCGGTGGAACAATGATCAATATGATGTAGGTCGCTTCTTGATACACAAAAACAAACTGTGGCAGGGGGAGGAACTTACAGGCAAGCGATTGTTGGTTTGGGCAGAACAGGGGGTTGGAGAAAATATCATTTTTTCTAGCATCATTCCTGATCTTTTAAAAAGAGGGGGAGATGTTGTTTTAGAGTGCAATGAAAGACTTGTTAAACTGTTTTCAAGATCATTTCCTACTCTTAGCATTATTCCTCACCCAGAGAAATTGATAATTGGTGAACATGATTCAGAATATGATTATATTGTACCTTTTGGTGATATTTGCCAATGGTTGCGACCGAATATCTCCTCATTTTCAAACCAAGCTTACCACCTCGTAGCTGATAAAGAGCTTAAACAAACTTATCGTAATCGTTATTTAAAAGAGACAAAAAACCTACTGGTTGGTATATCTTGGCAGAGTAAAAGTGTCTTGTATAAAAATAAATCAATGACTCTTTTTGATCTACTTCCTTTACTTAAAATACCTGGGGTGACATTTGTAAATTTACAATATGGTGATACTGATAAAGAGAGAGCTGAGTTTACTAAAAAAAGTGGCATTGATATTATAGATGATACAACTATTGATCAAAATGGAGATCTAGATAATTTTGCTGCCCAAGTTGCAGCAATGGATGTAGTGGTTACAATTTCCAATACTGCAGCCCATATGGCGGGAGCTTTAGGAGTTCCAACTCTTTTGATGTTGGGAGAGATACCAATTTGGTACTGGATGTTACAGCGTAGTGACTCTCCATGGTATTCAAGTTTAACTATATTCAGGCAGAAAAAAACAGGTGATTGGATAGATGTTGTCAACAGTGTACTAGGAGAGATAACTACTAAATATCTTTCACCCAGTATAGCCGAACATGTTGTAGAAGATAGCTTAAAAAGTAACGTACAATCTCTTTTAGACAAAGCAGTTTCATTGCATGAATCTGGTTCTCTTAACGATGCAATTAATTATTATAACAAGGTAGTAGAAATACATCCTGATAATAATATAGCTCATTCAAATTTAGGTTTTGCATACCATACACAAGGTAAGCATGATAAAGCCTTTAAGTTTTACGTTGAGGCAATAGCTATCAATCCAGAACATGCAGACACCCACTATAACCTTGGGAATTTACTAAGAGTTAAAGGGGAAATTGATGCTGCAATTTTAAGTTATAAAAAAGCTATAGCAATAGAGCCAGACTATGCTAAAGCCCACTTCAACTTAGCCGTTAGCTTGCAAGAGCAAGGTAGGCTTAATGAAGCTGTTGATAGTTATAAAGAGGCTATAACATTTTGTCAAAACGATGTTGAAGCATATAATAATCTTGGTATTATCTATCAAGAGCAAGGCAAGTTAGATAGTGCTGTTGCAATATATCAACAAGCCATGAAAATTAAACCAGACTATGTAGAGGCCCAATATAATCTTGGGGTTACATTGCAAGAACAGCGTCAATTTGATTTAGCAGTCGCTGCATACAGACAGGCCATAGAAATAAAAAAAGACTATGTAGAAGCCCATTATAATCTTGGTGTTACATTGCAAGAACAGGGTAGGGTGCATGAGGCGATTGAAAGTTACCAACAAGCCATAAAAATAAAATCAGACTATGCAAAAGCATATAACAACCTTGGTATTATCACATTTGAGCAGGGTCAACTAGATAAGGCGATTGCCATCTACCAAAAAGGCATATCCATAAAACCTGATTATGCAGATATTTACAATAATTTAAGCCTAGTACAGCTATTAAAATGTGACTTTAAAGAAGGTCTGACCAATTATAGTTGGCGTTGGAAAACTGAGCAATATGATACTGAGCGTTATCTTCTACATAAAAACCGACTTTGGCAGGGAGAGCCAGTTAATAAAAAACATATATTTGTATGGGCAGAGCAGGGGGTTGGTGAAAGTATAATATTTTCTAGTATGTTAATTGACTTGATAAAGGGTGGAGCTAATATAGTTTTAGAGTGTAATGCAAGCCTTACCCAGCTTTTTGCTAGGTCATTTCCAACCATAACTTGTATTCCTCATATAAAAGAAATGGTGGTAGCTGATATAGAAGAAAGATTTGATTATATCGTACCATTTGGTGACCTCTGCTCATGGTTACGACCTAACCTATCATCTTACCCTCTAAACCCTTTCCATCTAATAGCTGACCAAAAACAAAAGCAGGTCCTTAGAAACCGTTATCAAAACAGTGATAAAGATATTTTGATAGGTATAGCTTGGTATAGTAATAGTGCTAAATATAAAAATAAATCTATGTTGCTGCATAACCTGCGACCACTTTTTGATATACCAGGAGTTACATTTGTAAATCTGCAATATGGTGATACTAAAAAAGAGAGAGAAGAGCTTACTAAAGATGGTGATATAACATTTTTAAATGATGATTCAATTGATCAAATGCAAGATTTAGATAGCTTTGCTGCCCAAGTTGCTGCCATGGATATGGTTGTGACTATTTCTAACACAACAGCTCACTTATCAGGTGCTTTAGGAGTTCCAACCTTGTTGATGTTGGGAGAGGTTCCTATATGGTACTGGATGTTGGATCGTGAAGACTCACCATGGTATCCAAGTTTAACTCTATTTAGGCAGAAGAATAATGGTGAGTGGGACGAGGTAATAGATAAGGTTGCAAAAGAGATAAAAATACGTATTTCTCAAATTAAGGATATTGCAGG
>JADGBW010000114.1 GCA_015231305.1 Magnetococcales bacterium
TGTGATTCTGCGAGATTGGGTACATCCTATATGGAATGAAGAAGAAGGGGTGTTTGTCTTTAAAGATATCTATCAAAGTGGTGAAGCAGGCAAAGGGTTTAAGTTCCTATGGTTTAACGGTAATGGATCATTTTTAGCCAATGCTCTAGGAGATAATCCAGTTGGTGATGGTTCTTATAACCCTCTTATGAACCAACTTGTTAAAATTGATAATCCAGAGGTAATAGAAGCAGTTCGTAAAGCTGCTATAGAGTTGAAAAAAACTTACCCAGAGATTGATGTAGAACAGTATGTAAAAGAGGCAACAGATCCACTATCAGTGTTATCACCAGAGATGCTAGAAAAACGTAAAAAGATGATTGAGGAGAATATACGGCCTATAATGGAGAAGGGTAAAAGCAAATTATATCCTTTTAAAATTTTCAACGCCATTATGTATGAAGATATGAATAACCAAGGACCATTTGGAGCAATGATTCTTCCATTTGATTATCCAACCTATTATGAAACAGGAGACTCTAAGGCATCAGTTACAAAGGCTGTGGAACATCCCATTATCAAGCGTATGTATCAGGCTCCTTTTAAAGCCTATATGATGGACGAATTCATGCGCTACTTCGGAGTTGATGGCTGGAAAGCGGAGTACCCAATTGGTAAAGATGGCAAGCTTAAAAATGTCGAGTCTCACTGGATGCGGCAGATGGGTTCTTTAATGGTTAACCACGGTATTCAAAAAGAGGGCAGAAGCTGTAAGGAGTGTCATAAACAAGGTGGAATTATCGATTTTAAAGCTCTTGGATATCCCGCAGAAAGGGCTGCTGAGTTGATAAACCTACCAGAATTGGAATAGATAACAAAACGGAATCATCAATAATAAATAAAACATGATCTTTGCTAAAAAGCAGTTACTCAAAATTGGGTAACTGCTTTTTTTATTGTGTATATTTTAGAAAAAAAGCCATACCACAAAGTAGTGGTATGGCTTTTTATACTATTGTGACTTTAATTAAAAACTGTACACAATCAGAGTTGCATGTCATTCCCGCGTAGGCGGGAATCTAGCCCGGATATTTCATGAAGAGTGGCCGAAAGGTTGTTCCAGGGGTTGTCAGAACAAGGAGCAGGTTGAATTTTTCAGGTGAGCATACTGTAAGTATGTGATCCTTAAAAATTTATCCTGCAACACAGTTCTGGCAATCTCTGGGGCAGCATAGCGGCTATTCTTCATGAAATATCCGGGCAAGAGCGACGACGTGGAACTCCCTGGATTCCCGCCTACGCGGGAACGACGCCAAGTTGGTTTTATAGTGTCTGTTTATGGATTGAAATCATTATAAACAGTGTAGGTACAGACCCGTTAAGGAGATATGGTGCTGTAGCCCTAAAACCATTCATTAGGTGTGTTTAATACGCCATAAACTGATCAAATTGAGCCTCTAATCTAAATGTTTTAAGTAGTGTGCTAGCTTAGCATTTGTAATTAATTCTAATTAATGTCAATAAATCGTGAACAAACATATAATGATTATCTGTATTGTCAGATTTTGAGCTGTAAAGTAATGTCGAAGCTATATCAAATTACAGTGGCAGGATTTATATGGCATACGCTATTGGCATTATACAAGAGAGGATATAACAATGAAAAATGGTTTTAAGAAAATAGACGCTAAAAGTCTTCACTATCTACCAGCAAGTGATATGCATCCCGCTGATACATATTTTCACTTTTCTTTTGCAAACTATCACAACCCAGACAGAGTTAATTTTGGTGTGTTGCGGGTATTAAATGATGATGATATCAAGCCCCACAGTGGGTTTGGCAAACACCCCCATAGAGATATGGAAATTATCACATATTTAATAAGAGGAGAGCTTACCCACTGGGATAATGTTACCGATGTTGAGGAGACTCTCACTAAAGGAGATGTACAGACCATATCAGCAGGAAGTGGTGTTTGGCATTCAGAACAAAACAAGGCAGATGAATGGATACACCTTTTACAGATTTGGATAATGCCTCCATCTAACGGTTTGCCAGTACGCTACAATAAACACCATTTCAATGATAAAGAGAGGCAAAACAGGTTGTTGCATATTGTTGGAAATAACTCTAATAAAGATCAAGTACCCCTCTATATTCAACAAGATGCAAATATATATGTATCTGAGTTAACCGATAAAAATGCTGTTGTAAAATATTCTCTAAAAGAAGGTCGTCAAGGGTATATCTATAACTTTGCCGGCAGTCTAAATATAAAAAATTTACCTACTCTTGCTAAGCAAGATTCCATAGAGATAACAGCCCCTATGGAGCTAGAATTTTCACTAGCAGGTGAAACAGCACATTTTATTATAATAGAGATGTCTTTTTGACAATTAGGACTGTTGGTTAAATCTATTATTTATCATTTATGAATATTGTCTGTATGTTAAAGTACGATTTTGGTAGTTAGTATTTTTATGTAAGGTAATAGGAATAAGATGAACAGGGCAGAGAGGCGCAGGCAAAAAAAAATATCTAAAAAAACTTCACTGTCAAATGCTGTTGGAAGCAATAAAGCTTTAGTAGCTCAAGAGGCTATGGAAAAAGGTGTTGCCTTTCATAAAGCTGGCAACCTTAAAGAAGCCAGTAAATGGTATAATAAGGTTTTAGCAATACAGCCCCAACACACTATGGCTTTAAGCAATTTTGGCCTTGCTTTAAAAGATCTGGGGCAGTTAGATGCTGCAATTTCTTGTTATAAAAAAACTCTTTCTTTAGATCCTAATCTTGCAGGGGTGCATAACAACCTTGGCCTTGCTTATAAAGAACAGGGCAAGTTTGTGCTTGCTTTAGAAAGTTACCATAAAGCAATTTCTATAGACCCAAATTTTGGAGCTGTTTTTAATAATCTTGGTCTTGTACAAAATGAACTTGGTGAACTTGACGAGGCTAATAAAAGCTATAAAAAAGCAATATCAATACAGCCTTCATTTGCTCAAGCTTATAACAATCTTGGGCTTACATTAAAAGAGCAATTAAAAACAGATGAAGCAGAGTATTTTTTAAAAAAAGCTGTAGCTCTTAAACCTAATTTTGCTGGAGCTCATAATAATCTTGGCCTTGTTTTAAAAGACCAAGGCAAGCTAACTCAAGCTATCGTCAGCTTTCAAAAGGCGCTGGCAATTAACCCCAGATATGAAAAAGCCCACAGCAATTTTTTGTTCACCATTAGCTATTATGTAATGTTTGATAGTGAGCAAACTCTACAAGCTCATCTTCAGTGGGACAAACACCACGGGCAGCAAGAAGTTAAAAAAACTTACCTACATAAAGCTAGTGGAGATAAAAATAAAAAATTAAATATTGGCTATATCTCTTCTGATTTTAAACGTCACCCGGTTGCAGCTTTTATGCATAATATTCTGCAAGGTCATAATAAAAACCAATTTAAAATATTCTGTTATTCAGGGGTGAAATATCCAGATAATATAACATCTAATTTTAAAAAAATTGCTGATATTTGGCAGGATACAACAGGATTAAGCGATACTATGTTGGCAGATAATATCTATAGAGATAAAATTGATATTCTCATTGATCTATCAGGCCATACAAATAACAACAGGTTAAAAGTATTTGCTAAAAAACCTGCCCCTATTCAGGCCACTTATCTAGGATATTGTAATACAACTGGTCTGCATGCTATGGACTATTGGCTTACTGATAATGTTCTCACCCCTGTTGATAGTTGTGAAAAAAGTGTTGAGACAATTCTTCCTCTGTCTGGTTGTTGGGTCTGTTATCAACCGTATGATACTGTTCCGGTAGAGATGAGTAAAAGAGAGCCGGATGATGGTGTTGTTTTTGGCTCTTTTAACCAAATTTCAAAATTAACTGATAATGTCGTAAAATTGTGGAGCAGTATTCTATCCCAAACCCCAAACTCAAAACTGCTATTAAAAACAAAATATCTAAATAATCCAAATTCACAAAAAACTGTACTCAATAAATTTTTAAAAAATGGCATTGAGGCTAAACGTATTATTTTACAAGGGTCATCAAAATCTTATATGAAAGAATATGGTTTAATAGATATAGCTCTTGACCCTTTCCCCCGCACTGGTGGAGCTACAACTTGTGATGCATTATGGATGGGAGTTCCGGTTATTACCCTAGCTGGCAAAAGGATGATAGAGAGGCAAGGGGCCAGCATTCTAACAGCTATAGGAAAGTCAAACTGGATAGCACAATCAGATGAAGAGTATGCCAAAAAAGCTATTGAACTAGCTCAGCAAGGTATAAGAAATAGTGATATGAGGGTTGAGTTACACAACATTGTCGCAAATTCATCTTTATGTGATCCTCAAAATTTTGTAGCAGACCTAGAATCAGCATATCGCAAAATGTGGCTTTCACACATTTTGGATAAATAATAAACAAAAATTAACTCATTTTCTTAAAATAACTACACTGTTATTAAGAAAACGTATATCTCGATTATGTCTAATTTCTGCCGCAACCATTTTTATAATGTCATGCCATACAAAATATAGCTGAAGATTGCCTGCCTATCTCAATGAAAAAGTAGAAAAATATATATATTTAATAATAAGATGGTAAGTAAGTATTTATAAATATGGAAATTTTATTTTAAAAACTTTTCAAAAATTGATTTGGATCAAGGTTTGGGAATTGTGGCGTAGGTATATTCTTTTTTAGGGGCTTCTTCGTCTATAACTTTTTAAGGTTTGAAGGAGAGCTTTAGGGTTTGATTTGGCAGAAATATACATTTTTGCATAAATAAATGTTAACGCTTCATAAAATTATTTTTTAATAGGTGAGTAGACATAAGCGCATCAAGAAGATCTTTTATGATGGGGCGAATTGGAAAAGCTCCTGCTATTCGACCTCCGTGGGCTATAGAAGAGGCCAAATTTGTTGAGGTCTGTTCAAGGTGTGATAAGTGTATTACAGCTTGTCCAGAGGGTATCTTGGCTAGAGCAGATGGTGGTTTTCCTGCTATTTCATTTGCACAGGGAGAGTGTACCTTTTGCGAAAAGTGTGTTGAAGTTTGTTTAGATAGTGCTTTTGTCACTGTTAAAAACAGCCCACCTTTTAGCCATAAAGTTAAAATAGATTCTGCCTGTATTGTTTTTAAAGGTGTTGTGTGTATGACTTGCCGTGATCAATGTGAGCCAAGAGCAATTAGATTTACACCAGTTATAGGTGGCTTAAGTCCGCCAATTTTAGACAGTAATTTATGTAACGGATGTGGAGCATGTATCGCGCCATGTCCTTCGCAAGCTATAAATGTAACACAAAAAACAAGTTAAAGTTAGTGAATGCTACCATAAAATAATTAACCATATATTGTTTATAGTTTCTACGGCAATATTTTTTTGAGTAATAATATGGAAAATGAAAACCCCCTACATATAGCTAGTGCAATTGTATTATCCCAAGTTGATAAGGTAGAGAGTGTTAAAAGCAGCTTAGCTAGTATTTCTGGTATAGAAGTACATACCGAAGGTAATGATGGGCGAATCATAATAACAGTTGAAAGCCCTAAATACCGTGAGGTAGCAGATGTGCTGTTATCAATAAGAGACATTGAAGGGGTTCTCTCTTCAGAGTTGGTTTACCAATACAGTGATGGTGATAAAGTTAGTGATGGCGATAAAGCCCACTAAAGTATCTTTGAAAAAAATTTGGAGGAGATGGTAACGTGAAGTTGACAAGGCGCGAATATATAAAAAGTAATGCCATTGCCGCTGCTGCTGCTGCGGCTGGAGTTTCCCTACCTGCCTCTACGGTATTGGCAGGAAAAGAAGATAATAGTAGCATTCGTTGGGACAAAGCTCCTTGCAGATTTTGTGGAACCGGATGTAGCATCCTGGTTGGCACACAAAATGATCGAATTGTAGCAACTCAGGGAGATCCTGATGCTCCGGTAAACAAAGGGTTAAACTGTATCAAAGGGTATTTTCTTTCTAAAATTCCTTATGGTAAGGATCGCCTCACCAAACCTCTTCTGCGCAAATCCAATGGTGTTTATGATAAAGAAGGTGAATTTACCCCAGTTTCGTGGGACGAAGCTTTTGACATCATGGCTCTTAAGTGGAAAGAAGCCTTAAAGAAAAAAGGCCCAACATCAGTTGGCATGTTTGGTTCTGGTCAATGGACAGTCTGGGAAGGCTATGCTGCAGCCAAGCTTTACAAAGCTGGTTTCCGTTCAAACAACATAGACCCCAACGCTAGACACTGTATGGCATCAGCTGTGGCTGGGTTTATCCGTACCTTTGGCATAGACGAACCAATGGGTTGTTATGACGATTTGGACCAATCGGATACCTTCGTGCTTTGGGGGTCCAATATGGCTGAGATGCACCCTATACTTTGGTCGCGTCTTACCAACCGCCGTCTTTCTGCTAAACATGTGCGTGTGGTTGTTATGTCCACATATTCGCACCGCAGTTGCGACTTGGCTGATAACGAAATTATTTTTAAACCGCAAACAGACCTAGTAATTGCTAATTACATTGCTAACTATATTATACAAAGCGGAGCTGTTAACGAAGAGTTTGTCGCTAAACACACCAACTTTAGAAAAGGTGTAACAGATATTGGTTATGGTTTGCGTCCTAACCATGAGTTAGAAAAAGATGCAAGTGACTCAAAAAAAGCCAAAGCTTCTAAGCCAATATCTTTTGAAGAATATAAAGAGTTTGTCTCTGAATATACCTTGGAGGTAGCCAGCAAAATTTCTGGTGTTCCCCAGCGTAATTTAGAGCAACTAGCTAAGTATTATGCTGATCCAAACCGTACTGTCATGTCATTGTGGACAATGGGCATGAACCAGCACACACGTGGTACTTGGGTAAATAATCTAGTCTACAATATTCATCTTTTAACAGGTAAAATTTCCCAACCTGGTAACGGGCCATTCTCTTTAACGGGCCAACCATCAGCTTGTGGAACTGCAAGAGAAGTAGGAACCTTTGCCCATCGTCTACCTGCTGATCTAGTAGTGATGAAAAAAGCGCATAGGGATATTGCAGAAAAACGCTGGCAGGTTCCAGAAGGAACCATTCCTGGTAAGCCTGGTTTTCATGCAGTTTTACAAAACCGTAAGCTAAAAGATGGTCACCTAAACGCTTATTGGGTTATGTGTAACAACAATGTTCAAGCCGCAGCTAATATGATCGAAGAGACGCTACCTGGCTATCGCAACCCTGAAAATTTTATTGTTGTATCAGACCCATACCCAACAGTTACCGCTCAGGCTGCTGACTTAGTTCTACCAACAGCTATGTGGGTAGAAAAAGAGGGTGCATACGGTAATGCTGAGAGACGTACACAGTTCTGGCGACAACAAATTCCGGCTCCTGGTGAGGCAAAATCTGACCTATGGCAGCTGGTTGAGTTCTCCAAACGTTTTAAGGTAGAGGAGGTCTGGCCTAACTCATTGTTGGATAAAATGCCAGAATACCGTGGAAAAACTCTCTACGATATTCTTTATGCCAACGGTGAAGTAAATAAGTTTCCATTGAGTGAAACTCAAGCAGGTTTTGAAAATGATGAGGCAATGCACTTTGGCTATTATCTGCAAAAAGGTCTGTTTGAAGAGTACGCAGGATTTGGACGAGGACATAAACACGATTTAGGCGACTTTGATACCTACCACAAGGTACGCGGAATGCGTTGGCCTGTTGTTGATGGAAAAGAGACCTTATGGCGTTTTAAAGAGGGTTCTGACCCTTATGTTGAAGAGGGTACTGGCTTCCAGTTTTATGGCAAACCAGACAATAAAGCATGGATTTTCGCGCTACCATACCAACCAGCTGCTGAAGAGCCAGATGCAGAGTTTGACTTATGGCTATGTACCGGTAGAGTTCTAGAACATTGGCACTCAGGTTCAATGACGCAAAGGGTTCCTGAGCTACATCGTGCTTTTCCTGATGCAGTTATTTACATGCACCCAGATGACGCAAAAGCACGTGGTTTGCGTCGTGGCATGGCTGCAAAAATTGAGAGTCGCCGTGGTTTAATTACTACCCGTATAGAGACAAAAGGCAGAAATAGACCACCCCGTGGTTTGGTTTTTGTCCCTTGGTTTGATGCCAGTAGGTTGATCAACAAACTAACATTAGATGCCACATGCCCAATCTCAAAAGAGACAGACTATAAAAAGTGTGCGGTTAAAATAACTAAAGCATAATTGATTATTTTTAATGGTAGATGAAGTAAGCAAAAAACCTGTAGTACCAGTGCAAAAAAAAAGGGTTTCTAGGCGGGTCTTTTTAACAGATTCAGCTCGGGGAGCAGGGGTAGCACTGATAGTGGGAACAGGTTTATGGAGTAAGGCTAAAATAGCCCACCCCATACCCTTTAGGGAGATTAGGCCACCTGGAGCACTGCCTGAAGAAGATTTTTTAGGGCGTTGTATCCGTTGTGGTTTGTGTGTGCGCTCATGCCCTTATGATACTTTGCGTTTGAGCAAAGTTGAAGAACCTGGAGTAGTGGGAACCCCGTTTTTTAAAGCAAGGGAAGTACCATGTGAGATGTGTGAAGATATTCCTTGTGTGGCTGCCTGTCCTACAGGTGCACTAGATAAGGGATTAACTGACATAGAGAAATCTAGGATGGGTTTGGCGGTTTTATCAGACCAAGAGACCTGCCTAAATTTTCTTGGGCTACGTTGTGAGGTCTGTTACAGGGTGTGTCCGGTGATGGATAAAGCCATTACTTTAGAACGATCGCAAAACCAGAGAACTGGAAACCACGCCATGTTTATACCCACGGTTCATTCGGACCACTGTACTGGGTGTGGCAAGTGTGAGAGATCTTGTGTGTTAACTGATGCAGCAATAAACGTTTTGCCAATTGCATTGGTTAAGGGTGAAATGGGTAAACACTACCGATTGGGCTGGGTTGAAAAAGAGAAAAAAGGATCACCATTAGTCCCAAGTATAATGAATAAACCATTGGGCCAGTGGGGCAAAGATAAGTGAAATGGGTAGTAGTGTTGAGGTTAGAAAAGTCGGTGAAGAAGCAAAGCTGAAAAAGGGTTGGTTTTTAGCTTATAAATGGTTAATTCTGCGACGTTTTAGTCAGGTTTTTATTATAGGGATTTTTCTATTAGGACCACTGGCAGGTATCTGGTTTATTACGGGTAATTTAAATGCCAGCCTAATTTTAAATACAGTACCTTTAACTGACCCATTTTTAACTTTGCAGGTATGGATGTCTGGTAGGGATCTGGAGTCCCAAGCTGTAATAGGTTTAGTGATTGTTTTGGGGTTTTATCTCTTTGTTGGAGGCCGTGTTTTTTGTTCATGGGTATGCCCCATAAACATTGTTACTGATATGGCTTCATGGTTGAGGAGGGTGCTTGGTTTACCCAAAGGGATAGACTTAAGCAGAACAACCCGCTATTGGATGTTAGCTGTAGTATTTGTATTGCCAGCAATAGGTGGTCAACTCTATTGGGAGATGATCAACCCTGTATCAATAGTACAAAGAGGGCTGATATTTGGCATTGGTATCTCTTGGGTTGCAGTGGTCATGGTTTTTTTATTTGACCTTCTGGTGAGTTCAGATGGCTGGTGTGGTCGGATCTGTCCTATGGGGGCATTGTACAGCCTATTAACTCCTGTAGCACGACTGCGAGTTACTGCTTCTTGGCGTGATAAATGTAACGACTGTTTAGACTGTTATAAAGTTTGCCCGGAACCACATGTAATTAAACCAGCTTTAAAAGGTGAAAGCTTGGGGCTAGGACCGAAAATTTTAGATATTAACTGTACAAATTGTGGGCGATGTATAGATGTATGCGCCCCTAATGTTTTTGAATTTGCAATCAATTTTTCAGACAACTCGAGGATTTCGTTATGAAAAAGGTCACGATTTTGGTGGTTCTGTTTGTCGCAACTCTCCTGATAGGAACAGTTCAATCTCAGGCACAAGGGTTGGGAGGAACCGGGGGGCTAGAATCAATGAGGGGAGGCCAAGATTTATCTGAGGACTCCAAAGTACCAACTTTTAAACGTTGGCTACAAGATCAGCGTCCAATGAAACGTAGTTATCTTCAGCAACCTCCTCTTATTCCTCATTCTATTGAAGGGTATCGCATTAACCTACGACAGAATAAATGTTTGAACTGCCATAGCTGGCGACGTTACAAAGATTCTGGGGCAACAAAAATCAGCCTTACCCATTTCCGTAGTCGATTTGGTACAGAGTTGGCTGATGTCTCACCACTTCGTTACTTTTGTACTCAGTGCCATGCCTCGCAGCGTGATGCTCGGCCTTTGGTAGATAATACCTTTAAGCCAGTTGAGGCCATGACAAATTAATTTCTCCTTAACCTTTATAGTTAAGAAAATTGGCTATTCAAACAGTAGATGGGAACGGACAGATGAGTGAATCCAAACAAGGTAAGGGAATTTTTACTACAACACGCCTTTCGGTCATGGCGACATTTTTCACCCTAGGTATCATTTTTTGGGGTGGATTTCACTGGGCATTAGAAATAACCAATACAGAAGAGTTTTGCATATCCTGTCATGAGATGGAAGATACCGTCTACCAAGAGCTAAGGCAGACTATACACTTTACTAATGCCTCTGGTGTTCGTGCTACCTGTCCAGATTGTCACGTTCCCAAAGAGTGGCACCACAAGATCGTACGTAAAATACAAGCAAGTAACGAAATTTTGCATAAACTTCTCGGAACCATAGATACACAAGAGAAGTTCGAGGCCAAACGTCTGCAATTAGCCCAGAATGTTTGGAGAACAATGAAAAGCACTGACTCAAGAGAGTGTCGTAACTGCCATAACAAAGAGTCGATGGATTATACCAAACAAGGTGGACGTGCCTTTGATAACCATCAAAGAGGATTTGAAGAAGGTAAAACCTGTATCGACTGTCATAAAGGTATAGCCCACTCACTACCAAAAGGAATGGGGACTGATAGCGGAGTGTTATAGAACCAACCCCGGAATAGTTTATTGTTAATATGTAAAGGCCCCAAAGAAGTTTATGAAGAGATTCATGCTACTTTTTTGGGGTCTTTTTACCTTTATGTTTTTAAAACCTATAGTCGTTCAAAATATAAACATCCCTTTGCCAATTGTTATATTACCTCTATTTCCAAGTTACTCATAAGACTCTTAAAAACTGCATTCTCAAAAAAGGCTGGAATCAAGCCCGGCAAAGCAGAACTTTATGGATTTTCACTTGTGCGATAATGACGGGGCTTAATACTATATGTACAGCTTTAAAGAGAAGTGCAATGTTTTAAATAGCTTTCGAAGCGAAGTTACATACAAATTTTTTAAAGATGTCAGGCCATTAGATAAACTAGATCAAGCAAATTATAGACAAATTTAATTTTAAAGCACAAAATTGTAGTAGTAGGTGGTGTGTCGCTTAAGTTAAAAAAAGCAATAATAAATAGGTTAGTTTACTAGCAGATTATGCGAAAATAAAGTACATTTTGATGCAAAGTATGTAGTTTATATTTGTAACTACTATAGAATTTTTTTAAAATCTTATATAAGATTTTAAAACTTGTAAAACATGTTGATTAAGGAAAAATAAAATGTTGTTAAAAACAGGAGACTCCATACCTTCTCTAACTCTACCGGATCAAAACGGTAAAGAGGTCGCAATAAATGAACTGTTAGGAAAAAATGGTGCTATTATATATTTTTATCCCAAGGATAACACCCCAGGATGTACAGTTGAGGCAAACGATTTTCAACGGCTAGGTGATGATTTTGCGGCTTTGGGTATTAATGTTGTTGGTATATCTAAAGATTCTGTCGCATCTCACACAAAATTTTGCACAAAGCAAAACCTCACTTTTACCCTGTTAAGCGATGGTGAAGGTGCTGCCTGTGAAGGTTTTGGTGTTTGGCAAGAGAAAAAAAATTATGGCAAAGTGTATATGGGTATTGTCCGTTCTACTTTTTTAGTTGATGCTAAGGGTAAAGTGAAAAAAACCTGGACCAAAGTAAGAACCAAAGGACATGCTGATGCTGTATTACAAGAGGCTGGTGAGTCTTGATAGGCAGTTGTGTTTGTTAACAGTTGACTGACGGGGATTTGTTAACTTGTAGTTAAGTAGATACAAATATTTGAAGCTACTTAACTAAATACTGCGGTATCGATAATAGGCTAAGATAGTCTTGATAAGGCAGCTATAACTGTTATAAATCCCCTGTTGGGTTTTTATTAACTTGCAGCCAGTATGTAGCAAGGTTTGAAACTACTTCGCTGAAAGTAGCAAAATTAACTGGTTTGCATACGAAACTGTTTACTTTTAAATCATAGCTTGCAATTATATCTTTTTTTTCATCAGATGAAGAAAGTACAACTACTGGCAGGTTTTTAGTTCTCTCATCAGATCTTATTTTTTCTAAAACTTCTAGCCCGCTAATTTTAGGTAGTTTTAAATCTAGTAGAACAACTGATGGAAGAAGGTTATCCCGGTTTTTATATTCACCCTCACAAAACAGAAAATCTAGGGCTTCGGCCCCATCTCTGACAACGTCAATTCTGCTAACTAAGCCATTTTTATTCATAGCCCGTAGTGTAAG
>JADGBW010000115.1 GCA_015231305.1 Magnetococcales bacterium
AACTGGCCAAGATAGATCGTACCAATGGAGATGGATGAAGTCTACTACCCATCCAAATCTAAGTCGATCAATAACATTTCCTACGGCTCCACCAAGAATAAATGCAAAAGATATGGTGGTAAAAAGGGAGACTGACTCCCTTAACTGTTGAATGATAAAAATAACAGCTAAAAATGCAATACCCAAAAGCAAAAAATTACGAACAAAAGCAGGTTGTTCTGATAGCAACCCAAAAGCTGCGCCAAGGTTATGTACCAGCACAAAATCAAAAAAACCGGGTACAATAATTATAACTGTACCATCCGCCAGAAAAGCTGTTGCTACAGCTTTGCTAATCAAATCTAGAACTAAAACCAAACCAGAAAAAGCCAACCCTAATCGCATTTGGCCTTGATCTACCCCCATCCAACTCCTAAATTTAGCCAATAAACTCATTATTGTATATGCTCCACAGCCCTACTAGCAAAAAAAGCTTTTGCTTCTTCTACATCTTTGCCAATTTGTATCTTTAAAGCCTCAACATCGGCAAATTTAATCTCTTCTCTAACTCTTTTTAAAAAGCGAACCCGCACAACTCTGCGGTAGATATCACCACAAGGACTTAGCATATGCACTTCTAAATGCAACCCTTCATCGCCAAAGGTTGGGTTGCGACCAACATTAGCTACTGCTGGCAGCCAACTACCGTCGATCCTCCCTTCAACAATATAAACTCCAGTAGGTGGGTGCAAAAGTCCTTCAAGAGCAAAGTTTGCTGTTGGAAATCCCAACCCTCGACCTCGGCGTTTGCCACCCATTACCCGCTTTTCTATCTCAAAGGGCCGCCCCAAAAGGTCAGAAGCTAATTTTAAATCACCCTGGCTAACTGCATTTCTAACTCTTGTAGAAGATACGGCATCACCATTTGCTACAAGCAGAGGCTCACTGTGAACCCCAAAATTATATTTTTTTCCAAGCTGCTGCAAATCAATGAAAGAACCAGCACCCTTTGCACCAAAACGAAAATTGCTGCCCACAAGAACCTGTTGGATTCCTATACCATCAACTAAAAACTGTTTAACAAAACTTTCAGGTTCCAATGCAGCTAGCTCACGGTTAAAACGTAGAATAAACATAGCATCAACCCCATGGACACCCATCCAGCGAGACTTGCCACGCACGTTAGTTATACGAACAGGGGCTCTATCTGGGTTTATCAGTCGTTGGGGGTGGGGTTCAAATGTGATAGCCATAACCGGCGCACCACCATATTTTAAACTAAGAGAACCAAGACGATAAAAAAGTTGCTGATGACCTAAATGAACACCATCAAAGTTACCAATGGTAACAACTGCACCACGATATTTAGAGGGGATATTCTGCAAGCCACGAATGATATACATGAAATATAATTGGAGTCTAAAAATACCTGTAAAAATTTACACCTGACCTTAAATAGAGCAAGTCCAGCACATTGAGTTTGAGAAGCTATCATATTTTTCTCTTTAACTCTATGCCCTAGCAATGATATCTAATGATTGCTGTTTATAATCCTTATCTGTTTTACTTATAAAATATTTTTTTACAGGTGATTCTTTTTTTAGCTTAAACAAATCTTGTACAAATAATCTTTTATGTATCTAGTAGTTACGAATAATATTCGTTTTCTTGAAAAGCTCATACATTGTATTTTTAATACAAACTATTTGCTATCTTAAGAGCTATCTTTTTTTTATCTCTTCTTTCATTGTTAACAATGCTTGTGCCGATTCTGCAAAAGTTGACTTAAGAGGGTCAATTAATAATTGTACCTGGGTTAATTCTCCTGCAATAGCCATTTTTTCAATTTTATATGCAATTGAAGATAACGAAAACAGCCCTAAGTGGAGTGCTGCTCCCTTTAAAAGATGGGCAGCATCGGCAACCATATTTGCATCACCTTTTTTAATAGCCTCTGCCAAGTCTTTAAATGTACGCTCAGCTGTTATATCTAACTTTCCTATTACAACAGCCAAAATATCATAGCCCAAAGAGCTATATATTTTTTCTATTACCTGTCTATCCAAAATCACATCTAAAGCTTTGCTCTCTTTTGTAGTATTTTCAGGATGAATTATTGGGTTAATATTATCACCATTAATAACATTTTGTATTATCCATGTAAGCCTAATTATATCAACAGGTTTACTAACTACGCTATTCATCCCTGCATTCATACAGGCAATAACGCGATCAGGAAAAATATCAGCAGTAACACCAATTATTGGAGTTTTAGCTAAGGTGGTATCTTCAAGCTTTCGTATTTTTTTTGCAAGGGCTATCCCATCCATATTGGGCATTTTTAAATCAGTAAGAATTATATCAAAACTACCATCTAGCAACAGTTGTAAACCAGATTTACCATTATCAGAAACAGTAACATGGTGTGAATTGTTTTCTAACCAAGTACTAAGAAATTGTTGGCTAGTTTGGTCATCATCTATCAATAATATTTTAAGAGGAGGCAGATCAACAGGGTTTTTTGTGATATCAGCAATATTTAATGCTGTGTTTGTTGAAATATCTTTGGCGGTATTGTATGAAGCTAAATTTAAATAAAAACTGAAGGTGCTTCCTTCATCTTTATTACTTTCAAGTGAGATTTCTCCACCCATTAACTCCACTAAACCCTTGCAGATTGCTAACCCCAATCCACTGCCAGACGTTTGTCGAGACAAAGAGTTATCTAATTGGGAAAAACGTTCAAATAGCCTGCTTTGATCTTCTTTAGCAATGCCTATTCCGGTATCAGTCACATCAAATGTAAACTTTCTTTTATCTCTCTCACTACTAGCTATTTGCAAACATAGCTCTATCTCCCCATGGTCTGTAAATTTATTTGCATTGCTAAGTAGGTTGAGTAAAATTTGGCGTAATTTAGCTTTGTCAACTATAACTACCCCAGGATCTTCTAGACAAGATAATTCTATTAAGTTACCCCTTTCGCTAACTTGGGAAGCCAACATTGTTACAATTTCACTTAAAAAAGCCTTTAAAGGTACTGGCTCTTCTTGTATTTCAACTTTACCAGCCTCAATTTTTGAAACATCAAGAATTTGATCAATAAGAGCTAACAAAACCCTCCCAGCCTTCTGTATTTGGGATACTCTGTAGGCGCATTCAGGTGCATTACAACTTTTAGAAAACTCTTCTAAAAGACGGCTATAACCAAGTATACCGTTAAGTGGAGTGCGAATTTCATGACTTACAGTAGCTAAAAACGCGCTTTTAGTCAGGTTTGCTTTCTCTGCTTTTTCTTTTGCAATAGTTAACTTCTCTACAAGCTCCTCTAAATGTTTTTGGTTTGTATCGTCAACCTCTTGGTTTGGTATTAATTTTATAACCCCCACTACCATAAACACTAAACCACCAACAAAACCCACCAATTTTTCAAGAAAAAATTTTACATCTGTTGGCCCCACAACCACATAAGCAGCTAGGGAATCGAACTCATCTGTTAAGTCTAAGATACTTCCAAAAAGAAGCAACAAAACGCCGCCAACAATCATTTGCCAGCCATTGTGCGACAGTTTTTGCCTCTTATTTCCCTCTATTATTAGAAAAACTAATAATATAAGCAAAAAAGTGATGCAGATAACTTCTATAGAGATATCGTACATAATACCTTCTAAATTTATTTAGTTATGCTTATTATAAGGAAAAAATAATTCTCTATGCAAACAAATAGTTGCGCAACATCACTAACTTTCATAAAATATCATGGTTTACATTACTGGCGTGGCTGAGTCAGAATCAACCGTTTTTCTAACCATTTTTATATTTTTGCCTTAATAAATTTTCGGAGTTCAGTACCATGTTGAGTGTAATGCGTCGCGGAGCAAAATCTTGGGTAATTAAGGTACGCCTAGTTTTAATATCTTTGAGCTTTGTTGTCTGGGGTGTAGGTGATGATCTTGGACAAGGCTCCCGTAAACCTTTGGTAGAAGCCAACAACTGGACAATCACCTCCCGTGAATTTTCTGAAGCCTACGAAAATGAATTTCAACGTATGCGCCAGCAGTTCGGTAATAGCCTGGATAAAAAAATGGCTGATGCTATGGGTCTTAAACAACGAAGTTTATCTTCCTTGATAAACTATCATCTCATACAAGATGCTGGGCGCAGTATGAACCTTACAATCTCTCCAGCACAACTACAAAAAACCATAGCAGAAAACCCAGCTTTTCAAACTCTAGGAAACTTTGATAATAACCGCTACAACTTGTTGTTACGTAACAATCAGATTACTCCTAAAGAGTATGAATATAAACTATCTGCTGATATGTTAAGCAGTCAGATACAACAATCAATAGGGACATTTTCTGTTACTCCTGAAATAATAGTAAAAGATAGCTATAATTTGGCTGGGGAAACTAGAAAGATTATTACTATGTCTCTAGACCCAAAGAAACTTGAAAAAGATATCAATCCCGATGATGCAACTCTTCAAGCATACCTAGACAAACACATTGACCGTTACATGACCCCTGCTAAGGTTAAAGTTCGTCATATACTTTTAAACAGCGATAGTGTTGTTAGCTCAATATCTGTTACTGATGAGCAGCTGCAAGAGTATTATTATGAAAATACAGATCAATACACTCAAGCTGAGACTCGAGAAGCAAGACATATTCTGGTAAAAATTGATGAAAAAGTTGACGATGCTGCTGCTCTTAAAAAAATTCAGCAAGCTGCAAAAAGATTAAAAGACGGAGAAGATTTTGCCAATGTAGCAAAAGATACCTCTGAAGATGTATCAGCATCTCAAGGTGGATCCTTAGGCCAATTTGCCCGTGGCATGATGGTAAAACCATTTGACGATGTAGCCTTTAGCCTTAATATCGGTATAATTTCTGAACCTGTTAAAACCCAGTTTGGTTACCACCTCATTAAGGTTGATAAAATTAACCCAGCTAAAAGCAAAAGCTATGAAGAAGTAAAAAACCAAATAGAACCAATTGTTATTAATCAAATTGCAGTTAATAAAGTATACGATCTCTCTATAACTCTAGAAAATCAACTATATGCATCAGGAGATATGCAAGGTGTATCTAAAGACTTAAACCTCCGTTATCGTGAGACAGATTTTTTTAGTCAACAAGATGCAAATAAACTCAAAGGCATTGAAAAAGAGCCTAAATTTCAAGAGATAGCTTTCTCAACTTCAAAAGGTGACATAAGCTCAATTATTGAACTACCCAACAACCGCTTTTTTGCATTGGAAGTAATGGATAGGCAAGAGCCAAGACCCAAAGAGTTAGCAGAAACAAAAACAAGCCTTTTAAGTGATTATCGTAAGGTTAATGCTGAACTGCAGGCAAAAGAGTTAATGGAAGCCACAATTGATAACCTTGCAAAAGGTGAAAGCTGGGAGAGCCTTGCCAAGAGTAATAAACTATTTAAAATTTCAACTAGCAACCACTTTAAAAGAGATGACAAATCAAACAAACCAGCTAGTGCGATTAGGGCAGCAGCATTTAAACTCACATTAGCAAAACCAGACTACAACCAAGCAATTAGAGCTGTTGATGGTTTTACCTTGGTAAGACTACAAGACATTAAACCTGCTAATCAGGATGAGTTTGAAAAAGAGGCCCAAGAGATTAGAAACTCACTACAAATAAGCTTAGGTATGGAACAGTTAACTGCATTTGTTGATGGCTTGTGGAAAAAAGCTAATATTCGTATTAATCAAGAGCTATTTAATCAAATTTAAATCGATTAATTAGTTATTCTTCAACATCTTTCAGATATTTATTAGATACCCAGGCTTCTACTTGAAAAGAAACCTTGCTCCAGCTACCAGTGGTATCTAATACCTGAACTTTCTGACCTTTAACAAGAGGTTGTCCAGCTATAGGGTTTTTGCTGTTGGGGCCAGTTCTTATGTTTAGTTTGCTGGCTTCAACCTGCTTTATTGAGGAGGGGTTACCTTCTTTTTCTAAATTGGCTAGAGGTATTGGAGAATTTATTTTTGATTGGGGTTTGTTATTAGTATAATCTTTTTGGGTTTCAAATATTGTGCTTCGTAACAAATCTATTGGAAATGCTGGGCCAGGATCTTCTTTTCGGCCTAGTGATATTTCAGAATGGCATAATATTTCACGACAACCCAATGCACTTTTTAAGATACCACAGACATTTATAACACTTTGGATCTGGGGTTTAGTGTACTCTTGCCAGTATTGACGAGAACCACTTTTAGCGGTGTCGAATACTTGCTCATCAGGTATAACCCTACCTGTCCAGTCTTTAAAAAGTCCATCTTCATGAGTTAAATAACCAACATTTACCATCTCTATACCGATGGAAAATTTATTCAGGCCTTTACGTTCCTGCCAATGGGATGATCCAGCATGCCAAGCAATGGTATCAAATGGAACAATTTGCACTATACCACCATCACGACCTATAACCAGATGGGCAGATGCACTTTTTGATTCTCGCCAATGATTAACTGCACTATTAATTGAAGAGCCAGCAGTATAATGCATAATAATTGTGTCGGGTAGCCCTGCATTATATTTTCCACTCGTGCTAACTCCACCAATATCTTGAGTTACAAGGACTCCTTGCAATAAGTTTTTATCAACAATCTGCATTACCCATAACTCTCTTAGTTATTTTTCATATAATATTACTGTAATCAACAAAAGATTAAGCTGTAAAATATAATATATATAAACCAACACTACAATAAAATAATAAATGTCACAACATTGCGAATAGTAGAAACCCATAAACAATAGAAAACATTAATAGGTTTTAATGCATCGAAAAAAATATTTTTATATTATTTATTAGAATAGATTAGCTTAAAATATTTATGAGCAGGCTTGCTCTTAAACGATTTCTTAAACTTATTAGTCGATTATTTTGAAAAAATTTTGAAGTCTGGATAACTAAAAGTACATATCTTCTTGTAACAACACATTACTGTGAATTTGAGCAGATAAATTGCGCTAACATAAAAATATGGGCGAGGAGCTATTGAAATTTTTAGAATATAGCGACTTAAATTTACATTGAATAAAATAAGTTTCGACAAGAAAACTGCCGCAGCGTAAACCTACTGCAGAAATGTTTAATTATCAGGATATTTACCTTTTCATGAACAACTCTATACTGTTGTTTTAGTGCAAATTATTAGTTTGAAATCACTACATAGAGGTTAGGGATAAAATGTTAGTTGGTAAATACTTCCGCCTTATCAACAATCACCTGAAAACCCCTTTGTCGCAACATTTGGCCATTAATAGAGGCTATACCACTGCTAACAGTTTTTGCTTTTCCTGGAGCAATACCACCGTCTATTTCAAGGGGTATAGCTCTTTTACGCCCCATTGAATCATTATAAAAAACAGTGACCCCTATCATAGCAACGGCAATTTCTGTTGGGTTTTTTACCGTTACAAACAGGTTGCCATCTTTATTTAATACAAAATGCGCCTTTAAATAATGGCTGGGATTATCTGATAGGTCCAATTTTACCAATGCATTTGCTGCCATTCGGCCGTTTTTAGTGTTAGATTGAGAAGCTTGACGGAAATATTGAACAGCCTTTTTTTTGTCTCCATCCCGCTGAGCAAAACGCCCAAGAGCTAGGTATGAGTTAACTGTTGGAAATAGTGAAGCTCCACGAGTAATATCTGCGCGTGAACCAGCTATATCTCCTAACTTTTCACGTAATTCACCACGTTTTTCATAAAACAGAAAAAAATTCGGGCTAGCAAGTATCGACTTGTTATAACTGTCAGAGGCAGAGATTTTATTACCTCGCTTAGACTGAACATCACCTAAAAGTGCATAAAACAGCCCCTCCTTTGGCTCTATTTTTATTGCTTGCTTAGCTAATTTTTCAGCTTGTGTATACTGTTTTTTATTAAAAGCTACCAAACCTTTTTCATATGCCATGTAGGCAGGCTGTACTTTTCTTAAGTGAGCAAGCATTTTTTTATACCGCTCAACTCCCAACTCACCACCTGGCTGTAGGTTTGCTACATCTTTTTTGTTATTTTCTACACGTTCTAATGATGGTGGGTGACTTGCAAATAGACCTGCCAACCAGTTAGAGTTACCACTACTTTTACTTAAACGCACAAAAGTTTCTTGAAGAGCAATAGCAGCACTAGGATCATATCCAGCTTTCTGCATATATTTAATACCAAAATGGTCGGATTCTCTTTCGGCATCACGACCATATTTATGGTTAACTAAGTTAGACGCAAGACCAGTTCCTTTAATAGCAAGGTCAGAATACTCCGCATAGCTACTATTTTTAATAGCAACTCCCGCAGCCATAGTAACCCCTTTTAATAACATGCCTCGTTCCATACCCCTAGCAGAGTGACGAGCAGCAGCATGGACAATTTCATGACCTAAAACCGCAGCCAGTTCTGCTTCGCTTTGCAACTCTAACAAAAGCCCCCTATTGACAGCTATTTTACCACCAGGCAGTGCCCATGCATTGGGAACCGGACTATTAATTACAACAAATTCATAGGGCAGTTTACGGTCACTTACTTTAGCAAGTCGCTGGCCTACCTGTTGTACATATTCTACAAGCTTAGGGTCAGCAGTATAATCTCCACCCTGGCTTTGTCTACTTGGTCCATACTGTTTTTTACCGATAGATAGCTCTTGTGATTTTGTAATAAGAGCAAGCTCTCTCTCTCCTGTTACAGGGTTAACAGCACAAGATAACAAAAACAGTGATGCACTTAGGAATATAATAATTTTATTCAAAATTTTCATAATATTACCAACTTAAAATATTCAAATTTTTATAGACATTTGGCCCAACATTATCTCAACCCATTGTTCCTTCATACGTTGTAACATTGGGCTTGGATGAAAAAACAGAACTTTTTCATCACTGGTTTCTCTTCCATAAATTGAAAATCCACTAAGGCTTGTTAATGCCTGTTTTGCCAAGGGTATTAGAGCATCGCTGCGCCCCCAACCAACTAATACTGGAATTTCACAGCTGACACACATTAACAGATTTTCCAACTCTTTGCGACGTTCCTGACAAAAAATTGAGTGCACCCCTCCTCCTGCAACAGTAGATAAAGCAGATATTTTTTTAAATAAAACAGGGCTTTTAGGTTCACGAATATCAGATAAATTTAAAACTCGACCATGTTGAAGCCCAAGGGCTGCCATAACCCGCATTATTTGATATTGGGTATTATCAGGACAAGTAGCAACCCACTGCCGTTTTTTAGCAATATCCTGCCACCTGTTAACTAAAGGCGGCTCGTAACTTTTATCCAGAGGACGGGAAGAACCAGGATTCATCATAACAATCAACAAATCGGGCTTTAAACCAGCTATGTTATCAGGATCTTGGGGAGTAATATCATGGGCCAACAACTCCAAAACCGAGCGACAAGCCACCAACTCCCCCCCAAGAGCAATATCATAAAAGCTCCCAAAAACAGCAAACTTTTTCTTAAGATCAGCAGCACGCAAACTATTAGGATTAATCATTGAAGCATATTACTAAATAAATTTTGTAAGGCAAGATTTTGTAAATAAACTGGGAAAAGTATCTTTCTCAAAACCTTACCAAACATTATCTTTAAACAACACACCGACATCTATACAACTAAATACTGGACAAAAAACTTGTTTTTTGTAGTTATGTTAAAGTATCTACATTTAATAGCTTTTCTTAATATTCTGTAAGAACTATACAAAAACTATCTTTGATTTTGGCAAATAATTTTTGGGCAGGACTGAGGAAATAGAAAAACTAAAAAAACCTCACTGTCGCAACAGCAAATACTAAAAGCAGCCCTGTATAGTTTACTCCATACCTCACCTTCACATTTAAATTAAAGAATGTTAGACTCAGGCATTTTTAACATATCCTGTCATTTTGCCTATTTTTTTGGCTCTGGGGTGTTTAATGAATGATGCTGATCCTGATATTGCACGTCTTAATCGATCCCTTGCTCTTGGTATAAGGCTTCTGGAATCTAATCGTCTTAATGAGGCTGAAGAGCTTTTATCTAATGTTCTTAAACAATACCCTCAATCTGCTGAAGGATGGCATCAGGCTGGGCTTGTTGCTTTTCGTTTAGGTGATGGCAAGCTTGCTTTAGATAGAGTTTCCCATGCAATTAATCTAAACCCTTTGGTTGCATCTTATCATAGCAGCTTGGGTAGTGCCCTCTGGCAAGTTGGGCGCAAAGTTGAGTCTCAAACGGCATATTTACAAGCAATTACATTAGATCCTAAAGTTGCTCAGTATCATAGCAACCATGGTTTGGCATCTTTAAAACTTGGACAGCACCAAACTGCTATATCTTCTCTATTAAAAGCTATACAGCTTGATAAACAACTTGTCTCGGCATGGATTTTTTTGGGGGAAACTCTGGAGGAGACCAACAGGCTGGATGAAGCTTTAAACGCTTTTACTATGGCTTATTCTCTTAATCCAGACGCTATTGATGGGGTGTTTGGCTTGGTTATTGTTCTCATAAAAAAAGGGCAAAATGAAAAAGCTGACGGCTTATTAAATTCTTTACTTAATAAATATCCTGAAAACCCTCGTGTGTACTATAAAAAAGGCCTTACACAAAGAGAACTTGGCTGCTGGTCACAAGCTGATGCTTATTTTAAAAAAGCAGTTGAACTTAACCCTAATATGGCTGCTGCCAGGTGGAATTTAACCCACATGATGCCCGGGGTTATGGAAACAAAAGAGGAGTACCCCTTTTGGCGTTATAAAATGTCTGACCGCATAGATACTCTGCAAAATTTATTTAATAAAACCAATACAGCTAATAAAGCTGAATTTTATAAATGGGTTGGAGGCACACAAAGTTTTTATCTGGCCTATCATTTAGAGAACAACCTATTATTACTGAAAAAATGTGGAGCCATAAACACCGCTATAATGTCTCATTGGGCAAAATCTCACAGCATTCAGCAATTAAAGCCGGTAAATATTGGCTTAACTGAGCAACGGCCTATCAGGTTAGGTATTGTTTCTTCATCTATTCGTTTTCATTCTGTGTGGAACGCATTTCTAGCTGGTATTGTTTACCAATTAGACCCTGAACGTTTTTCTATTTTGTTATTTCACACTGATAATAAAAGAGATGAAGTAACAAAACAGGCGATTGTGAGATGTGATAGTTTTATTGAAGAGACAACAATTGAAAAAATGGCTCCGGCTATTTTAAAGTGTAAACCTGACATATTACTGTATGCAGACCTTGGCCTAAAACCTATAAATGAACAACTAGCCAGCCTACGATTAGCAGAGGTGCAAATTACAACATGGGGCCACCCCGATACATCTGGTCGTAGTACTATAGATTATTTTTTAAGTGGTGAACTTCTAGAACCCCAAAATGGTGATGATCACTATAACGAAACACTAATAAGAGTGCCAAATCTTGGCTGTTTTATAGAACCCACAGTAACAAAACATGATAAACCTCAACAAATTGAGAAACTGTTTGGCCAAAACAACATAGACCCAACTAACCAGACAATCTACATAAGCCCCCACGCCCCTTTTAAATATCCCGCAGCTTATGATTTTTTATACCCGCGTATTGCCACAGAAATAAAAAATGCTCGTTTTATCTTTTTTAATTATTTCCGCAACCCTATTTTAAGCAATCAATTTAAAAAACGTCTGCTAAAAGCTTTTGCCAATCACGAATTAGATGGCGAGAAATTCATCCACTTTTTACCCTGGCAGAATCAGCAAAACTTCCATGCCCTACTCTCTTTAAGCCACATATATTTAGACACCTGCGGATTCTCAGGTTTCAACACTGCCCTACAAGGTTGCGAGTGTGGTCTGCCAGTTGTAACACTTGAAGGTCCAGCACTGCGCCATAGATTGGCTTCTGGCTTGTTGCATCGTATTAATATTAAACAAACCGTTGCAAATTCCCCTGATGATTGGCTTAAAATTGCAATAAAACTAGGGGAAGATATTAAATGGCGTAACAACATTGTAGAGCAAATAAAACATAACCTACCAATAGTATATCGCGACAATGAACCAATTGAGTTTTTAAATAATTTTTTAGAAAAAACTGTTAGAGAGCCTGATTTATTAAAAAACAAGAGCAGGTAGAAAAAAATTGCCGTTTAACAATAAAAAATAATATATTCATATAAACAGCATAATATTATATATTTACCAACCTTTTTTATAGGACTTTACATGAGCAGAATTAGATTTATCTGTCATGACAACCCAAAACCTTCTGGAGGTATAAAAGTTCTATACCAACATGTTGAGATACTCTGCCAAAATGGTTTTGATGCAGCTATATTGCACTTTAACCCTAACATTAACCTTGGTTGGCTAAATAGTTCTGCCCCGGTGATCGATGCCTCCAAAAATTTACAATTAGCAGCAAATGATTGGATATTAATACCAGAAGATGACATACAGGCACTTGAAAGCTTTTCTAAAATACCATGTAATCGCATAATTTTTTGCCAAGGCCACTTTAATATATTTAAAGCGTTACCTTATAAAAAAACC
>JADGBW010000026.1 GCA_015231305.1 Magnetococcales bacterium
GTGGGTTTGGGAGAAGCCCAAGGTTTTGCTTTTGCAGTAAAGTCGAATTTAAAAAGGCGTTTTTTTGCCTCTTCTTTTAAAAAAATGCCTCGGCGAGTCTATTAACTCCCAAAGTAAAAAAACCCCGATTTTTTTTGGGGTTTTTTTGCTTTGGGAGTGTACTATACCTACAAAGAATAAAAACCGTCTTATTGGTTTTTCTCCTTTGTAGGTTAATAGATTAGCCGGGGGCTTTTTTTGAGAAGCGCAAAAAAGCCATTTTTAAATCCGGCTTTACAGCAACAGCATGGGCTTTGCCCAAACCAACCAGGGAAATGATTCCCTTGGACCCCCACTAGTTAAAAGCAAATCAAACATTGGTATATTTTTATGCGCTCTATTATCTCCACCGACCCAATCGCAGCACTCGCCACACCCCCCGGTCGCTCCGGTGTCGCCATAATCCGCATAAGTGGCGAAAACGTTTGGCAAAAAATCATACCCCTACTAAAAAAACCAAATAACGACCCAATATCACCAACTCCACCAACCCCAAGGCTACTACAACGTATAGATCTAATAGACGCCAACAATCAACCATTAGATCAAGCCCTAGTCGTATTCTTTAAAGCCCCAAACTCCTTTACAGGTGAAGACCAAATTGAAATCCAGGGCCACGGCTCCCCTGTAGTGATTGCTCGTATCATGGAGAGATTAACCGAACTCGGCATAAGACCAGCCAACCCTGGTGAGTTCTCCCGAAGAGCATTTCTAAATGGTAAAACCGACCTAGCTCAAGCCGAAGCTCTAATGAACCTAATAAATGCATCTTCCCTTAGGGCAGCAAGAGAAGCTGCAAAACAGATGGATGGAACCCTATCCCAAAGATTAATAAATAATAAAACCCTATTACTAGAAGCTCTAGCCCACCTAGAAGCAACCCTAGACTTTGCCGATGAAGATATATCACCAGATGATCAACAAGCCATAGTAAGCCGCCTAACCAAAGCAGCAGAGGACCTAGGCAAACTGTTACAAGGATCAATACTAGGAAGGCAATTAGCCCAAGGTTTTGAGTTAGCGATAATAGGTAGACCAAATGTTGGTAAATCTACATTGTTCAACCGCCTAATAGGCCAAAACCGTGCAATAGTAACCCCACAACCAGGCACAACTCGCGATATCCTAGAAAGCCCAATAGAAATCCACGGCATACCAGTGCAATTAACAGATACCGCTGGCCTGAGAGATACCAATGAGGTTATCGAAGAAGAGGGGATAAAACGTGCAAAAGAGAGGTTGAAGAGTGCTGATGCAGTTCTATTGTTGCTGGATATATCGCAAGAGATTACAACAGAAGATCAAGAAATTATAAAATTAGCCCCACTAGAAAGAACAATAATAGTCTGGAATAAACAAGACCTAAGCAAATTAAATACAACACCAGACCTAAAAAAACTTGGTATAAACCAGCCAGTTACCACAGTAGTAATATCCTGCAAAAAAGATAAAGGTATAAACCAGCTAACCGAAAAAATTGCCAACTATTTCGGCTCCCAACCCATAGATGGCGAGGGAAGTGTAGTTATGGTAGCCAGACAAAAAGAGAGCCTACAAAAAACCATCTCCCACCTATGCCATGCCGAAGCAATTCTCCTGCACCAAGAAAATGAAGAGTTGGTAGCAATATCCATAAGAGAAGCCCTAAACTCGTTAGGCGAACTAATAGGCGAAACCACCCAAGACGATCTGCTAGATCTAATTTTCAGCTCATTTTGTATTGGTAAATAGTTTAATTTTAATATTATTTTACACCAGTTAAACCAATACCTTACATCATTTACATACCACCAATTGCTAAGTTTAGGATAAAGTCTTTCTTGTATGAAACAATATCATAAGAGAAATCAATTTTGTGCTGTTATTCTAGAATATAAAGATGGTGTAACTCAGCAAAGCTACCAATGTAAAGAAAGCTGGTAATATCTCGAGCTTAAAAGTACAGCTTATTATCAGGGTCATAATATACTATGTTAATAATATATTTATCTGTGTTACAAATAATATTGCAGCCACCTTGTTGGTGATATTATATTTTTTCTGTTATGTTAGATGCGAGCTTCTAGCTGCCGTTTCTAGGTTTTGTTCTGGGTTAAATTACAAAATAATTCTATATTTTAATGAATCTGAATAAGTGAAATTCAAAACACGATGGCTGAAGAAAACCCAACTGGTAAAATAGTCTCTGATCCAGAAGAGATACGGAATATTTTTACCCAGGCTTTATTAGAAGACAACCCATTTCAGTTACAGATAGGTGAGCAGGTTTTTGTCTATTATACCCGCTTTACTAATGATTCTTATCTTGCAGAAGATATAGCAGATGGTGTGCGTTTGTTGGTTGCACCCCTTGATCCTCCCATTGGCAATATTAAGATAGTTAATAGTAAATATGTTACTTTAGAACTATTTACAGAATTTCATCTGGTTAATGCTAAGATCAAATTTTTATCTCGCCCTAACCCAGAATCCATAGAGTTGAGCTTTCCTGATAAGTTGTTAATAGGTAATCAAAAGCGAGACTCCATAAGAGTTGCTATTGATCCTGTATGGGGTTTGCAAGTTAAAGCTATTCGACCTTCTGGTATATCGTTTACGGGAATTCCAACTGATTTAAGTACAGGTGGTATCTGCTTTACTACCGAAGCATCTTTTCCAGTTTTAAGTAAACAGTTTCGCTTATTAATTATAATTATGTGGCCTTCACGTAATGTTGAAGTACAGGCAAAAGCAATTTTAATTAAATATCATGACAAGGAAGGCGATATTTTTTTTAGGGCAAAATTTCTTTTTGAAAGCTACGATGAAGCCCGTGCAATGGAAGAACTTGCTACTGCTTTGCAAGTAAGAGAGATTAAAAAACGTGAGGATCTATTTGGAATTAAAAAAGTTATGGACAATGCTAGCAAGGCAGATAAGGCTAGCATTGCCCAAGAATATAGTGAGTTAGAACCTGAAAAACAACAGACCAAAAAACCCTCAAAGATTAAAAGTTTCTTAAAAGGTAAATTAAAAAAACAGCCCCCCCAATGAAACAATAAGAGCAGATAGTGTCCAGGCTAAAGTTAAAGAGAATATCACCGAAAACCCTGCCCAAGACCAGCCAGCTTCACGTTTAATAGCAGCAATTGTTGATAGACATGGGCTGTATAGAAGTAAAAAAACCATTAGTGCAAAGGCCGTTATGGGTGTCATTGATTGAGAAATTGCGTTACGTAGACCTGCCGAACCAGTCTCACTACCATCATCCTGACCATAAAGTACCCCATAACTGGCAACAACTACCTCTTTGGCAAAGATACCAGATATAATTGCCACTGAATCTTTCCAGTCAAAACCTTGAACACTAAATAAAGGGGCTATGGATTGTCCTATTATACCAAGATAACTTTTTCCCATGCGTTCTTGTTCTTTTTGGTCTTTTAGATCAGCAACAGCTAATTGGCTTTTGTTTTCATCAGGAATAGTCTGTGCTTGAACAATTGCGCTTTCATAGTTGACGCTGTAGGTAATGTCTCGCGGAAACTGCTGAAGAAACCATATGGTAATTGAACCAACAACAATCACTCCACCAACCATACGTACAAAATCATAGGCTCTAGTACCTATATGGGTAATTATTGATCCCAAAGTCGGCAGTCGATAGGGGGGGAGTTCCATAACAAATGATTCGTTACCGCCTTTTATTACTAACTTGCTTAAGAAAACAGCTGACCCCATAGCTGTAGCTATGCTGATCATATACATTATAAAAATCATCTGTCCGGCATTTTCCGGGAAAAAAGCTCCACTAAGTAGAATAAATGCTGGTAATCGTTGAGAGCAGGACATAAATGGATTAATTAACACTGCTACTAACCGCGCACGAGGGCTCTCAATTGTACGGGTTGCCATAACCGCAGGAACATTACAACCAAAACCCATTACAAGTGGGATAAAAGCTTTACCATGTAGCCCAAAAATGTGCATTATTCTATCAAGAAGAAACGATGTTCGGGCAAGATAGCCAGTTTCGCTGAACATGGCGATAAAAAAGAAGAGAATCAAAATATAAGGCAAAAAGACCACCACAGCTCCAATACCCATGATCATACCATCCATCAATAGGTCTCGCACCAACCCTGGTGGCATTAAATCACCTGCACCAGCTGATAAAGCCCTAACTCCTTGGTCTATCCAATCAGCTGGATAAGCTCCTAGTGTAAAGGTTGATTCAAACATCATCCACATTAATCCAATAAATATTGGTAAGCCTAATAACCTGTGAAGGATAACTTGATCAATACGACGAGTGAGCTGCATTCTTTTGTCCGGTTTTTCATCTATAGTGCGAACTTCCAAAAGCAGCCCATGAATAAAACCATAACGAGTATCGGCAAACATACTATCGCAAGTTTCACCATGGCTGTGGGAAAGGTCGTAACGAGCGCGGCGTACTAGCTCTATTAGGTGGCTGTGTTCTCCCTCACGGCGCAAAAGCTCATCGTCACCTTCTAACAGTTTAATAGATAACCAGCGACTTTGATGTTTATCCATTTGTCCTGGGTGTAGCTTTATAATGAGATCTTGGACTTTATTGATTGCATCTTCTAAATGGCTATCATAGGGAAGAATTGTAGGGTGAATCTCTTCATGTGGTTTATCTGCTAACTTAATAATTGCTTCTAAAATATCATCCATTCCCTCGCCAAGCTTGGCATTTGTCTCGACAACAGGGCCGTTTAACATCGTAGATAAATCATTAATATCGATGTTAATCCCCTTTTTTTTGGCTTCATCGATCATATTCAACACATAAACCGTAGCCTGACCCATTTCAAGTAACTGGGTGGTAAAAAAAAGTGAGCGGTCTAGGTTGCCTGCATCTAATATGTTTAACAGTACATCTGCTTCTTCAGAGTGGAGATAGTCACGGCCTATACGTTCTTCAGGTGATGTAGAGGTCAGAGAATAAATACCTGGTAGGTCTACAATACGAATCACTACCCCTTTATATTCTATCTTTCCCTCTTGAATTTCTACTGTAACCCTTGGATAGTTGCCTATGCTTCCTTGGCTATCAGATAGTTTATTAAAAAGTGAGGTTTTGCCACAATTTGGGTTTCCAACCAAACCAACGGTAATTACCCGTTTATTATCTACAAGTTCACTATTGCTACTCTCAATAGAAGCTTTTTGTGAAGCAGTATGTTGGGGCGGTTTATTATTAGTTTTCATGGTTTAAATATTCCTTGGCTTAATTTGATCCAAATAGAACCTCTGTGAGAGTAGCTGTTCGCACTCATTTTTGGTAGGTGTGTTTTTATTATTTTGCATTTATAGACTTAAAACATTATCTTGTAATAATGCCTAAATTAAGGTAATTTTTAATTTTTTCAAACTTAATTTGCAATGTGGAGCCAGTTAAAAGTGGAACCATCAACCGTTGATTTATTAAGCAGACTAATAAAAACCATTGATTCTTTAATTGCTATTGGAGACTTGCAACAAGCAGAGGAGCTTTGTAACTCCATATTGGTAAAAGATGAAAATGCCGCTGCTGGCGAATTTTTATATCGCAAAGGGCTTATAACCCTAAAAAACGAACAATATCATGATGCCGTTGTCTTATTAACCCATGTGGCAAAGAGCAACCCCACAAATATAAAATTTAATCAAGAGCTTACCAATGCTCTAATGAAAGCAGGCCAGCACTCCCAAGAAAATGGGTCTCTAGACGAAGCAAGAAATTATTATCGCTGTGCTATAATGATTAACCCCTACCATGAGCAGGCCCCAGAAGCATTGGCAGATATGGATATGTCTGGAGAGTATTATTTACAAGTTCTATCTCAAATTCATGAATGGCAAAAACCAGCTGCATATCTAGAAATTGGTGTTTCAAGGGGAGAGTCTATGACCCTTGCCAAGCCACCAACATTTTGTATTGGCATTGATCCTACCCCTC
Source organism: Magnetococcales bacterium (assembly GCA_015231305.1). Lineage (GTDB taxonomy): Bacteria > Pseudomonadota > Magnetococcia > Magnetococcales > JADFYX01. The sequence goes on from JADGBW010000026.1 coordinate 5,987, forward strand.
TTATTAAAGTGCCTTTCCACACTGAAACAGAGCTGTTTAAAATAGAGAGCGACAGTTTTTTTGTTGATCAAGACCTTCCATCGCTCTTAAATGGTAGAGATCTTGACCTGGCTTTTATTGATGGTATGCATACATTTGAGCAGGTTTTGCGTGATTTTATTAACGTAGAGAAATATTGTCACCCTGAGACACTAATAGTTCTCCACGATTGCCTACCCTTAGACGCAATTACTTCGGCCCGCAATAGAATTTCAGGTTGGTGGACAGGTGATGTATGGAAAGTGCTGCCATGTTTGATGAAATACAGGCCAGATTTGGCCATTATAATTATTCCTGCACCACCATCTGGTTTAGGGATAATTACCCGTCTCGATGCAAAGTCTAAGGTTTTAGAAGAAGGTTACACCAAGTTTGTTGAAGAGTTCCAAGGCCTTACATTTGCTGAATTTGAGGATATAAGAGACAGCTCTTTTAATTTGGTTGCAAACAATTGGGAAGCTATTGAGAAGCAGATTATTACAGCACGGGGATAGCCTTCTTAACCTTTCTCAATCATTTTAAAAATGTGTTTAATTGCAGGGTAGCCAATAGCATCATAATAATCGAGTAGTGCACTGTTATTTTTTATAAGTATGTAAAAAATTAATTTTTGATTTTCCCTCCATCTATTAAATTCATCCACACTTGTTAATCTAGTTTTCCTATGGGTATTGTTTTTTCCTACTGCGAACACCTTATCCAGATAGTTTTTGCTACAAGTAAGGCTTTCTTGTGTAAAATAGTTAAATAATTCTTTAAATTTTTCTGGGTTAGTCGTGAACTCCTCCATCTTAAATGTTGGAGATTTTGAATTTAAAACTGAAGATTCAAAAAGTAAGGCATGGCCAATATTCCAAGTAAAAAGCATATTTTCATCTATTGTATCTGTACTGTTACTATCTAAAGCTTTGGTAAAACAGCCAGATTCTATTAAATATTGCATCATCTCATCATTCAAATTATTAAAAGTATCCAACATATTTTTGTATGTTGTGAAATTTTCTGGATTTTTTGAATTAGTAAGGTGATGGTTGAAAAGTGATGATATTCTCTGAATAGGGTCTCTTGTCAAAAAACCAAAAGCTCCCCCCAAATCTGTAATTGGTTTTTCCATATGGTCTCCATGATAACCGTGGATTCCACCTACACATAAACCTTTTTGCGCCTTTCTTTTTAGCTCTTCAGCAAAGTTTAAACCAGATATATCTTCATTATTTTGGCTATCCTTAAAATATCTGGCTCCATGATAACATTGTAAATCATCATGCATACTCAGTACTTTAGCCAGCCAGCTTGTAGCAGTTCCCCCCCAGGAAGAGCCATAAAAAATGTTACCCATTTCACCACCGTAAAAGTTTAATTATCAAATAAATAAACACAGTATAAAGCTAAGTAATGCAGTTAGCACTATGTATTTATGACTACTTTATTTGAGGTTCTCTATTTTACCTAGTTGCTTATTATATATTTAGCAAATGGTTCACAGTCATAAATAAATTTAATGTTATGATAAGTTTTTAAAATAATGTAGTATGCATTTTTGTAGAAATATTACAGTATTATAGTTAAAAATATCAATACTTTGTTCCCATTTAGTAAGGGGGATTTGTTACCCATGAAAAGGACAAAAGCATGAATATTTTTGCATCATTACTAAATGTGAGAGGCCGGATAAACCTTATAATTGTGCTTGCTGTACTAGGAATGATGGTAAGCGGTGTAGTATCAATTAGCGGTAAAGAAGGTGAACTACTAGAAGACCGCAAAACCCAAACTAAAAATTTAGTTGAGACCTCATTTGGCGTGATAAAACATTTCTACGAGTTGGAAGCGGGGGGTATTATGACCCGCTTAGAAGCTCAGAAGCAGGCTAAATCGGTTATTAAATCCCTGCGTTATGCTGGTAAAAACTATTTTTGGATTAACGATTATTCTGCCGTTATAGTAATGCACCCTATTAAGCCTAAACTTGATGGCAAGGATCTCTCAGAGTTCAAAGATAAGGGAGGTAAAAAACTTTTTTCTGAATTTACCGCTGTTGTTAAAAAAAATGGGGAGGGATTTGTCGATTATCTCTGGCCTAAACCGGGGTTAGAAGATCCAGCAGGTAAAATATCCTTTGTTAAGGGTTTTAAGCCTTGGGGTTGGATTGTTGGCTCTGGTATATATGTTGATGATATAAAAGCAAAATTTTGGGAAGATGCACAAGATTTAGCAAAATCATTGGTAGTTATTGCCACTCTTCTTGCCCTTGTTGCCTATTCTCTTGCTTTAACCATCATAAACCCTATTAAAAAAATATCTTCTGTTATCAGTAATATGGCAGATGGAAACTTAACCCAACGTATTGATGTTCCAAGCAAAAAAGATGAAATATTTAATATTGGTTATCTTGTTAATGGTATGGCAGATAGCCTATCAGACAATACCCGTTCTATTCGCCTACAAGCACAAACAGTGTTGGCTGTGGTTAGAGGCTTGTCTAGATCAGGAAAAATGCTTGAAGATGACTCTTCACAAATTAAAACCATGATAGTTCAGTCAATTAAAGATAATGATGCAATTGATGCTGAAACAACCAACCTAAAAAATAGTGTTGATGAGGCTGCTGACGATATCCATGGGGTTAGTAGCAGAGTGGGGATGTTATCAGGAGAGATACAGACCATTGCAGCTGATTCTGAAAACGCTAGTAACAATGTGACGACAATGGCCTCAGCAGCAGAAGAGATGAAGGCAAATATCTCTGGTGTTAATGACAGCCTAGATAAGGTTAGTAGCTCTGTAACCACAATTGCAGGGTCTATAAATGAGATGACAGACTCATTAAAGGGAGTAAGGGTTCTTTGTGAATCGGCATCTACAATATCAAATCAGGCCAGTAATTTAATAGATGAGAACCAAACCATTATGCAATCTCTGTCAGTTTCTGCCCAAAAAATCAGTAATGTGGTAGAGATAATAAGTGGTATAGCAGAACAGACCAATATGTTAGCATTGAATGCTGCTATTGAAGCTGCTGGAGCAGGTGAAGCTGGAAAAGGTTTCTCGGTAGTTGCCAATGAAGTTAAGGAACTGGCTAGACAAACAGTAGATGCAACCACAGAAATTTCAAATATGGTAGATGAGATACAAAATAGAACAAACGAAGCCACCAAAACCACAGAGCAAGTAACGGATGCTTTTCAAAACATTAACCAATCCAACAAGGAGATAACCACTGCTATTACCGAGCAGAGTGACTCAGTTATTAATATTTCAAGCACCATGAATAATGTTGAGCAGGCATCAGGCGAGGTAAGCAGGAATGTTAAAGAGCTTGAGAGTGCAGCTCAAGAGGTTTCGCGTAACGCACAAGAAGCAGCAACAAACACCTCATCTATTGCTGACTCTTCTCAAAGAGCAGCCACAGAGGCAGATTCATTTTCTAAGGAGGTTAGCAACATAAGCGATAAAACCCAGCAGATCAAAGGTCTGGGAGATGGAATTTTTTCAGCATCTGCTGCTGTTAAAGATAATTTTATTAAAATAAGTGAACTAAACTCACTTATTGCAAATATGATAAACCATACAGTACAGATGACACATATTGTTGAAAATGCAGGACTAAGCCTACAAGAAGAGGTAAAAAGTCTAGATATTGGCAAGCTGCCTTTGGATATCCAAACCATTAAACATCATCACTTAACCTGGATGAGCAACTTAAGCCAGTTAGTAATGGGTCGTGAGAGCCAGCACTCTATTGATAATATTCGTACTGCAAATGACTGTGAGTTTGGAAAATGGTATGAAGGAGAAGGGAAAAAATTATTAGGACATCTACCTATTTTTGTTGAGTTAGGGCGTGTACACAGTAATATCCATGAACAAGGAGCACAGGCTTTAGATAATTGTCGTGGAGACAATATTGAAAAAGCTGAACAATTATATAAAGGTATGGAACCAACAAGAGAAGGGTTCTTTAAGTTATTGGATGATCTCTATCTGTTGCAAACAGGATAATTATTCTAAATTTGGTAGTATTTATCAGGCACGTTTCACCAACTACCAAATATTGGATTATAGATTTAGACATATACCCAAAGTAAATAGCCTAGTTTAGGTTAAAGGGAGGTTTAAGTGAACTTATACAATGAACGTTCAGATACTATTATTAGTCAATCGACACATTTGATTGGTGGTAAAGCCTTAAGGTTGGCTAATATTTCTGAGGAAATTAACGCGATAACTCACTCTCTGCAAAGTTGTGATACTCAAGGTGCAACCTTAAATATAAGCAATTTGAATGAACAAGTAAGCCAGATGCGGGAGCTTTTAGATAATGCTCTCTCTATTCTTGACATTGTGAAAAAAGAGAGCAGGACCATAGGGGCAATTGCTGATCAAACCAATATATTATCAGTAAATGCCGCTATTCAAGCTGCCCAATCAATTGGTGTATCTGGTATGCGTTTTAGTGTGGTTGCCCACGAAGTAAAACAGCTAGCTACTAGATCTAAAGAGACAGCAGTTGATATTTCTAAACAGTTGGAAGCTCTTATAGAGAGTTTTAATAGGCTGCAATCTGAGATTGATAATAGTATAGAAAAAGCTGAGTCAGCTAAAGAGAAAGTTGCAAGTATTACCTCAATAAACAATGATTCTAGCCAGCGACTTGATAGGGTGGGGCAACTTTTAAAAGAGGCGTTTGAGAGAGAAAATCATCAGTTAAAACTGCTTATTAAAACTGGGGTAGAGACAGAACATTCACCATTTTGTGCTAAAGCTATCGAAACCGCTGCATTAATAAGTGAAACGTTTGAGCAAGCTATCAAAGATAGAAAAATTTCTTCGCAAGCACTGTTTAGTAATGAATATACTAAAATTGAAGGGAGTAACCCTGAACAATTTAAAACTCCATATATAGAGTTTACAGATAAAATATTACCAACTATCCAAGAACCAATTTGTCAATGGAACCCCAAGGTTGCATTTTGTGCTGCGGTGAGAATTGACTCTTTTTTACCTACCCATATTCTCAAGGTATCAAATCCGCAACGACTACACCCAAAAACAGCCGAAGATATAGCGTGGAATGATGCTAACTGTCGTAACCGTAGATTTTTTAAAGATCCTACAGGTATAGCAGCCGGAAAAAATAGAGAGCAATGTATGGTGAGAGTTTATGACCGCAAAGTAGGTGATAATACAGTAATTATGTATGATGTATCAGCCCCAATAATGGTTAACAATAAACATTGGGGTGGTTTGCGTATCGGCTATAAAGCAAAGGAATAATTATATTACTGGTAAAGCTCATCTTCTAAATCTTGGAGATCTTCCACAACCCCTTTACCTTTAGACGGGTTGGGTTTTTGCCCTTCTTTAAATGCCTCCATCACCCAATGTTTTTCTCCTTGGGCTAGGTTTTCTCCTGTCTCATAGTTAACTGCCTCAAGATGTATCCCTTCTGGTACGGGAAAGTCAGTTGTTGGGCGGTCTTTTAAACCTGCACGCATAACATCAATCCATATAGGCAAGGCGGCTGTTGCTCCTGTTTCCCGGTATCCTAGTGGTGAGGAGTCGTCCATCCCTACCCAAACCCCAGTTACCAATGATGGGCTAAAACCCATAAACCAAGCATCACGAAGATCGTTGGTGGTTCCTGTTTTACCCGCTAGAGGTCGGCGTAATTTTTTAGCCCGCCTTCCAGTGCCGTGTTGCACAACCCCTTTAAGTAGGTTAGTAGTCTGATAAGCTGTAGTGGGGTCTAACACTCGTGAGCCAAATAGTGATGCGGATTCTGGCTCTTTTTCAATAGTTCTTACATTGTGTTTTACACTCTGTTTTTGGGGTTCTTGATGACATAATAGACAGTCTCCCCCTTTATGACGGTAGACAGTACGACCAAAACGGTCTTGCACTCTGGCAATATAGACTGGTTCTACTAGTTTTCCACCATTAGCAAAAACAGCGTAGGCTGATGTCATATCAAGTGGAGTAAAGCCTATAGAGCCAAGGGAGAGGGAGAGGTCTTGGCGGAATTTTGGGATTGGTAGGCCAAATTTTTCTAAAAATGGAACCACAGTTGAAATACCAAGGTTTTTCACTAAGCGAATAGTAACAAGGTTGCGTGAGTGAGCTAAGCCTGTACGTAAAGTAGTGGGGCCGTAGAATTTTTTTTCATAGTTTTCTGCCCGCCATACCTTCAACTCACCAGTATCAGGGTCACGATATTTAATTGGCAGGGGACTATCGTCAATTTTATCCACAGGAGAGTATTTTTGATCCAAGCCCGCAGCATAAAGAAATGGTTTAAAAGCAGACCCCGGTTGGCGTTTGCTCTGTGTAGCTCGGTTAAATTCACTTTTGCTAAAATTGTAACCACCAACCATAGCTAAAATCTGTCCGGTATGAGGGTCCAAACTTATGGAGGCAGCTTCAGCTTCTGGTTCCTGTGCTAAACGATAAATACCATCTTTTTTTCTTGGTTTCTCAACAAGTATAATATCTCCTGCAACCATTACATCACTAATTTTTTTAACTTTTGCTCCTGGTTTTTTATCGTCACCTTCAAGTCTGGGTCTAGCCCATTTAACACCTGCAAAAGGTAGGTCAATAATATTTTTATCTTTTATTAGCTGGACTTTAGCTGGTGAACCTTCAGTAGTGTCTATAACCAACCCATAAAGATAGTTTGAAGTAGATATTGTTTTCTCTGGGTTGGCAGCTATCCACTTATCAAGGGTTTGGGTTTTCAAATTATCAAGATGATCAAGAACTCCACGATAACCGTGGCGACGATCAAGGGCCAGCAGTCCATCTCTAACTGCTTTTTGCGAAGCTTTTTGTAGATCTGGGTCTAATGTGGTGTAGACATCTAACCCACCTCGGTAAAGCTGGTTATAACCCCACTCGGTACGGATTGTTCTACGTACATGTTCTAAAAAGTGGGGGGCGATTTGCTCTAAGGGTTTTGGAGGTCGGGCCAAGCCAAAAGAGGCGGATTTTGCAATTTGGGCCTCTTGGGGGGTAATTACTCCCACTGCTTCCATTCTATTTAATACTTTTATCTGTCTTTTTCTAGCTCTATCAGGTCTGCGCCAAGGGTTGTAACGGTTAGGAGCTTGGGGCAGGCCAGCTATTAAGGCCATCTGGCCTAGGCTTAATTCTGAGACATCTTTGTTAAAGTAGATCCGTGAAGCTGCTCCTACACCATAAGCACCAGAACCTAACAAGACTTGGTTTAAGTAGAGTTCAATAATTTCATCTTTTGTAAAACGTTGCTCAATGCGAAGAGAGAGAATTATCTCTTTAATTTTTCTCTCCCAGGTTTTAATACCTGTTAAAAGAAAGGTTCTTGCAACCTGCTGGGTAATGGTAGATGCACCTTGTACCTTACGCCCAGCTCGTACATTAGCAATTGCAGCACGAAACATACCTATAGGATCAATACCCGGATGTTTATAAAATTTCCAATCTTCAATAGCTAAAAGTGCAAGCACCAACTTATGGGGGATTTTTTCAAAAGGGACAAATTGACGACGCTGTATATAAAATTCACCTAACATCTGGTAGTCTCTAGCAAATACTCTAGTTACCAAGCTAGGTTTATAGTGTGCTAGGTCATCAAGGGTTGGCAGGTCTTTACTATATATTTGGTATACTTTCCAAATACCACCAAGGCCAATTAAACCCATGATGATAAACAAAACCGTTAGGCGGAAAAACCAGCCACGCTTTTTTTTGTTCTGACCTTTTTTTACTTTTTGACTCATGGCTTAACCTTAACAAATAACAACAAACTATCATAGTAACGTTATGAGAGTAAGCTTGCATCTAATAAAATCTATCCCTACATATGATATTTTTAAAGGAGACAATTTTTACCAAAAGAAATGGTTAGTATTATCCTTGATATTCTATTTAAATCAATAAATTACAACTTAGACTAACTTCCATCTTCTGTTTGAACTATTATGGAGTTAATTTGGTTTTATTGATAGACAGTTTGTCTTGCAACTTGGTACTGTAAGTAGAGAAAAATTTGCAATTTAAAAAAATGGATCATTTATATTAATCTTATGCTGCCTTTTTTATCAAAATATAAACCTATCATCGGTCTAGATATCGGCACAACAGCTATCAGGGCGGTAGAAATACGTCCAGTGGGTTCTAGCTGGCGTTTGCATCGTTGGGGTAACCAGCCAATACCACCTGAGGCTGTGGTAGATGGTAAAATAAAAAATAGCGAAGAAGTGGTCTCTGCGCTACAAACTCTTTTTGCGAAAACCGGATTTTCTACCAAACGAGTTGCCCTTTCAGTTGGTGGGCCTTCAGTTGTTATTAAAAGTATTCAGCTTCCCCTAATGACAGAAATGGACTTAGAAGACCAGATTTCATTGGAGGCTGAAGAACATATTCCCTTTGGGATTGATGATGTACATCTTGATTTTCAAATTTTAAACCAAGATGAAGAAAACATGAACGTATTATTAACTGCATGCAAAAAAGAGTCCTTAGATGCATATTTAAAAGTTGTTGATGAGGCAGGTTTAATAGCCTCAGTATGTGATTTAGATATCTGTTGTCTGGTTAATGCCCATGATGCATTCATATCTCCCGGTGCTTTTACTCCAAATAAAAAGGCAAAAAAACCAAAGAAAAAAGCAGTAAAAGGAGATGAAATAAAGGTTGCGCCACAGGTTGTGTTATTAGTCAACTGTGGAGGGTCATACCTTAATGTGGTTATTTTAATTGACGGTTTACCAGCTTTTACCCGTGACTATGTTTTTGGTATTAGGCAGCTGCTAAAACAGATTGCTGATGAGTTGGAGATCCCAATTAATGAGGCTGAAAAATTGCTTAAAGGTGGTAATACCCCAGAACAAAAAAAGGTTTTAGAAGAGCAACTTCCACCTTTTGAAGATCAACTTGCAAGCACTATAAAACAATCTATCGATTTTTTTAGCAAAAGTAATCCCAACCTTCCTGTAACAAATCTTTTTTTATCTGGTCCGTCAACTCACATAGATGGTATAGAGCAACGTCTATTAGAAAAGCTTGCAATTCAAGTTGTATGTTGTAACCCAATTAGTGGCCTTAAATCAGGTAGTGGCAAAGGGTATGTGCCTATGCCTAAAGAGATGGCATCGCGTTTTATTGTGGCATTGGGGTTGGCTTTACGGGGTGATATGTAATGATTTTACGTGTGAATTTGTTGCCTTACCGTGATTCGCGTCGCGAAAAAGTGATGCAAATAATACTGTTAGCCTGGGGAGCTACCGCAGTGTTGGGTGTGGGGCTTATAATATTTACTAGCTCATATATTTCTGACCATATTTTAGCCCAAACAGCTGTAAAAAAACAAAAAACTGCTGTTATTGCCCAGCTTGATAAAAAATTGGGAGAGATAAAAGATATTAATGTTCGCAAGCGACAAGTAAAAGCAAGGCTTGCAGTTATTGAAACTCTCGGTTTGCAGAGAGACCTACCAGTACACTTGTTGGAGTCAATCAGTATTGCGATTCCCGATAAGGTTTGGCTGCAAGAAATTTCCACATACCAAAACACCCTTAGCATCACTGGTAACACTCTATCCAATGCCATGGTTGCTGATTTTATGCGCAAACTGGCTAGTTCTAAGTACATATCCAATGTTAATTTAAATAATATTGCTCAGTCTAAGAGAGCAAGCAACAACAATAAATTACGCAATTTTAAGCTTAGTGCCGATATTGTCATACCAACCTTAAATAAACCGGAAAAGTCCGGCACAAATAGGGGTGATAAATAATAATGGAACTAGGTTTTGATCCCGCTGATATACTACGCTTACCACTTTTTAAAAAAATTGGTATTGGTTTATTAATTTTATTAATATTAGCTGCGGGTTATTGGCATTTTTCCTTAAGAGATCAATTGCAAAGGGTAGATGCCAATGCAGCTGCTATAACAGCGTTAGAGAATAGCATAGCTTCAAAAAAGCGTATGTTGCTTGCACTGCCAAGACTGCGTAAGGAGTTAATTGCTTTAAAGAAGAGAGAGGCCAAAGCTGCTCGTAAGTTACCATCTAAAAAGGAAATCCCTGCTCTTTTAACAGATATTTCCAACGCAGGACACGAGCAAGGGCTGGAGTTTACCCTTTTTGCTCCTAAGCCAGAACTACCTATGGATGTCTATGCTAAAGTGCCAGTTGAGGTAAAGGTACGTGGCCCGTACCATGAGACATTACTTTTTATGAATCAGGTAGCAAGACTATCGCGTATTGTGACATTTTCTAATATTAAAATGAAACCAAAGGGTAAAATTCTTAATACACAAGCTTGGGTTACAACCTATAGGTTTTTGGATGTAAATAAACGGCCTGTAAAAAAAAGAGGTAGAAAATGAGAAACCTCTATCCCTTTTTATTCCGCTATCGGCTAAATGTATTGTTATGTCAGGTTATTTTGTTGTTCCCTTGGTCAGATGTAAGGGCTGATGCTATAAATAAAGCTCCTTACATTTATAAAGCTGAAGGCAAACGCAACCCGTTTCAAATTCCTATGGGTATTGGTATGCGTCCAGATGAGGCAAGCACTACAGCAAGTGGTGAGTTGAAACCTGTACGGATACCAGAATACTTAGAGCAATTTCAATTAGATAGTTTAAAATTGGTGGCAATTCTATTTCATATAGAAGGCCAGCAATCAGCAGCTATGGTACGAGACCCAGAGGGTAAGGGGCATCTAATTTATGTGGGTCAATATATAGGTGTCAATGAAGGGCAAATTACACAGATAAGTGATGGCGAAGTTACTATTGTAGAGCCAACCCCAGCACTTACAAATAAAGTACGTACCATTACCCTGCGGTTGCATAAAAAGGATGGAAAATGAGAGTTAAGAGACAATATCCTTGGCATACTCTGCTAGCTATAACACTGCTTATTATTCCAATTTTTGTTGGTGGCTGTAAAACAACCAATGAGAAAAAATGGGATGGCTTGAGTAGCAATGCAAAGACCAGCAAAGCTGATAAAATTAATATTGCGCGTATGGTTCACTTAAGAACCCAGCAAGGGGATAAAATTTCCCTAGCGTCAAACAAGCCACTAACTTATCAAGTGTTTCGTTTAAGTAAGCCTAATAGGGTTGTTTTGGTTTTTCCTAAGGCCACTTTAGGGCCAACTGTCCAGCCCACTGTTATACGTGGTAGTACATTAACGGGTCTGTTTCCTTCTGAGGAAAAAACAGGTGGCAGCCGACTTGAGGTGACTTTAAAAGATGAAATAGAGTATGAAGTAATAGAGCGTGATGATGGGCTTGATATTATATTTATTAGTGAAAGCAAACAGTTGCCAAATGCAAAAGCTAAAATTAATAACTTGGCAGTTAACCATCAACAAAGTAGCACACAATTGCGACTGCTCGGTGAAGGAAAATTTGAGATACCACCCAAAGTTTTTCGTTTAAACAACCCCCCTCGACTTGTAGTAGATATGGTTGGGGTAGAAGGCCCAGAACACGGTCGGCGTTTTGTTGTTAACTCTCCCTATGTATTAAATGCAGTGTTAATGGGAGGCCCACAAAAAACCAGATTGGTAGTGGAGCTTGTGGATGCTGTAGTCGGTTATCGGATTGAGCAAGAGGCAGGTATGCCTGTAATTATCTTAGGCCGTAAGATAAACAGTGCCCAAGATATGAAAGGGGAGAGAGAGCCAAAGCAAAATGGTGTTTATAATGTGCAGTTTACCCGTGATGGGCCAGGAGCATTAGTACGCGTTCTTCTCAACAATCGTGGTGGGCCACTAAAAACCCGCCGTGAGGGGGGAAAGCTATTTCTCTCTTTTGCTAACACTCCAGTAGCAAAATCACTGTTACGGCGTATGGATGTCCGATCTTTTGGTGGCCCGGTGTTATATGTTGATACCCAAAGTCGAGAGGGTAGTACATTTGTAGTGGTGATCTTAGACAAAATTGCGAGCCGCCATGAAGTGTTGGAAAAAGGTGGGGAGGTTTTGGTCCGTATTCATCCTGCCCCTATTGAAAGCGAGGAGAATTCATCGCCTTTTACAGGTAATAAAATATCTTTAGATTTTAAAGATATAGATGTGCAAAATGCATTGCGTATTATTGCTGAAGTAAGTGATTTAAATATTATTCTTTCCGATTCAGTAAGTGGCACAATAACCATGCGCTTAGTTGATGTGCCTTGGGACCAAGCGTTGGAGTTAATATTAGAGGCAAAAGGTTTAGGCCGGGTTAAACAGGGCAATGTGCTGCGTGTTGCACCTCTTGCAGAGATTAAATCTTCCACTCAGGCTCGTATACAAGCTAAACAGAGTGTACAGCAGCTTGAACCCTTTGTTACAGAGATGATTCCCGTTAGTTTTGCTGCTGGTGAGGATATAAAGGCTCTGCTTATGGAGGGGGACCAAAAGCGTGGAACCCGGTTGGTTTCAAGTGGTGGAACAGTATCCATAGATAAGCGGACCAACACCCTTATTATTAAAGACACCGCAGGAAATATGTCAAAAATCAGGGATATGGTAAAAAAACTAGATAAACCCATAGCCCAAGTGTTAATTGAAGCGCGTATAGTTGAGGTTGACCGTAACTCTAAAGATGAGTTTGGCATAAATTGGGGCTTTGCTGCAAAAACAACCGATGGTGGGTTTGCTGTATCAGATAGTGCCGAAAACGCCTATGAAGCTCATATAGCCACTGCTGGCACTAGCAACCCACGGGCAAGGCTAACTACCGCTACACCATCTAATGTAAACTTAATGCCTGCTGCTTCAACAGCACGTATTGGTGCTCATGTTGGTGGCTTATCTCCATTAATTGATCTTGATATTGAAATTGCTGCACTTGAGGAGAATAACAAGGCCAAGACGATATCAAGCCCAAGAGTGTTAACAACCAACAACAAGATAGCCAGTATCAGCCAGGGAATTAAGGTTCCCTACACTATAGTTGAAGATGGAGTTAAGACTACCACGTTTGTTGAGGCAAAATTAAGCTTGGAAGTTACCCCCCATGTAACACCAGATAGCTACATAACCTTGCAGATAAATGCAACAAACGATTCCATCGCCTCTTTAGGGCCGCCACCATCAGTTAACACCAAGACTATAAACACCCAAGCCCTTGTTTTTGATGGTGAAACTATTGTTCTTGGTGGTATTTTTCAAAATAATCAGGTTCGCAATAAAGCTGGTGTACCCGGTTTGCGAAACCTACCCCTACTTGGCTGGATGTTTGAAAGTAATGCAGATGCTGATAATCAGTCTGAACTGCTAATTTTTATTACTCCACATATTATTCATCCTAAATAATTTGTTAATTAAATGACCATTAAAACTCTGCCACTTTTGTTAGGCGATAGATCATACGACATAGTTATAGGTGCAAACCTACTTGAATCATTGGGGGAGAGGTTGCAGCCTTTGCTTTTGGGTAGGCAGATATGTGTTGTGAGCAACAAAACAGTTGCTCCAATCTATTTGGCACAAGTAATAGACTCGCTACACAGCAGTGGTTTTTCTACTGTTGAAATAATTTTACCAGATGGTGAGAATTATAAAAATTGGGAGTATCTAGCAAAAATATTTGATGCATTTATTGAAAATAGCTTTGAGAGGTCAGCAACAATTCTTGCTTTAGGTGGTGGTGTAGTGGGGGATATGAGCGGTTATGCTGCGGCATCACTGTTGCGTGGTGTAAATTTTGTGCAAGTTCCTACAACCCTGCTGTCACAGGTAGATGCTTCGGTGGGTGGTAAAACTGGTATAAACCACCCTTTGGGAAAAAACTTAATTGGTGCTTTTTATCAACCAAAAATGGTTGTAATGGATACTGAGACTTTAAAAACTCTATCTCCACGTGATTTTAGCTCTGGGCTGGCTGAGGTTATTAAATATGGCATAATTTGGGATGCCGATTTTTTTAGCTACCTAGAGAAAAATATGCCAGCAATTCTTAAAAAAGATGCAGCCACATTAACTCACCTACTCTACACATGTTGTTCTATTAAAGCTGATGTTGTAGCTCAAGATGAACGAGAAACAGGAACAAGAGCACTGCTTAACTTGGGCCATACTTTTGGCCATGCTATTGAAACACTAGCAGGATATGGCAATATTTTACATGGTGAAGGTGTAGCAATCGGTATGATTATGGCTGCTCAATTAGCCCAAATACGTGGGCTGTGCGATCAACAAACAGTAGAGCGGATAAAACAGCTTATAAAAAATGCTAATCTACCTGTTTCAGCTCCTAACCATTTTTCCCCTGACGATTATCTAAAAGCAATGGGACGAGACAAAAAAGTAAGTGCTGGTAAAATTAGGGTTATTTTAAATGGTAAAATTGGTCAAGCCAAGATATATAGCGATATACCACATTCGCAGATTAAACAGGCTATTGCTGCACATAGTGAAGAATAGTAATAAAAATTACTGCTACTATTAGAAAGTACGTATTCTGTTTTTTGTATACATTGTTTAGGTAATTTTTCATGAAATTATAGGGTTAAGTGTTGCCTTGTGGCGTTTTTATATGTAGACTAGAAAAAAAAGTGTTTGTTTTTTTATTTTTAAGGCAACTATATGAGTATAAAACTAGTACAGCTACCAGAGCAGTATCGACTAGGCCATAAATACATTGATGGTCAACATGAAATACTTTTTCAGCTTTTCAAAGAGCTATCTGAGTACTGTAAAGATACTGAATATGATATTGAGCTTGAAATTATATTATTATCTCTAAAGACTTATGTTGATACTCATTTTCGCTATGAAGAGAATCTTATGGAGTCTTTAGGCTATATTAATATCGAAACCCATAAGTTAGAACATAGTAAACTAGAGAAGCAAGTTGTAGAGAAGTTTGATAAATTTTCTACACTATCCAATAAAGATGAAATGATGGTTTTTGCACTGGATCTTAAAGGGTTTTTAATGCATTGGCTTTTGGAGCATATTGCTGAAACAGACAGAACTTTTTGCGAAACTCTTAATTAATCAAAAAGGGGCTACGGCTCAAAGGATAGGAATGATGCTTAACTTGCATTATACCAATGGTAACCAAACATGATAATAAAGATTCCCAACCCATTTAATTTCCAGGCTAGAAAAACTTTTTTACCTCAAATCAAAGCAAACCCTGCTGGCGAAGAATTAATTCTTGATTTTGAAGGTGTTACTACCCTCGATAGTGCAGCACTTGGTATGTTACTGATGGCAAGAGAGCAAACAAAAGATACTTCTTCTCGAGTCTCTTTGATAAACTGTAACGATTCAGTAAAGCAGATTTTAGAAGTTGCGCAGTTTCATATGCTTTTTAAAATTTCATAAAATCTCACTTTTTTATTAAATAATATTATAAACTGTTTTTTAGTTGAGATATAAATTTTAAAACAAAAAACCCTTTGAATTATCAAAGGGTTTTTTGTTTGGTATGTTAAAAAAGAAGTTGTAGTCATAGCTCATATGCTTCATTACACTATAGCTTATTATAAAAAAGTATTTGTAAGCTGAATGTAGTAGCTTTCTGAGAGTACCTATTTTATTTGTGACTATGTATTGAGGTATGCTAAGGCGAGTAAGTGGATAGCATATAGTTAGCTGTGATATACCTTGGCAGAGTTCAATGGGGTTCATTGCCCAAAATTTTCCTTAGGAAGTATCCGGGAGTCCAATTTATGGGTCTAAAAAATGGGTTGAATCTATTTGTTGGCCAGCTAATAGGTGTTGTAGCTCTTCTGGTAATAATATTCCTTGGGGTAGTGGCATCGTTTTACTACACCAACACCCAGATGTTAACCAACTTTGGCGCAGTAATGGAAGAAGAGAGCGAGCGCAATACCCTCATGCGTGTGCAAATGCTTGTGAATTTAGCAAGACAAGCTGAGAAGAGTTTCCAGGCCAAACAAAATCAGGAAGATGCCAATCAAATGATTCTCCATCTTGACATTGCATTAAAGGAATTTGTTGAGATGAATCAAAAAAGCGGAGTTTCTCATACTGCTGGGGAAAAGGAAAAACTAGCACCAGTAAAGGGGCTAATAGAGAAATATCTTATCAGCGTTAAAAAATCTTTAACTCTATGGCAGGCACGTGGATTTACACGCAACGAAGGGGTCAGCCTTACGTTGCGCAAGGCTGCTTATGATGGTCTGCGCAGTAGCCTTGCCTTCTATAACACATCTGGCTTACAAGCACTGCTGGACCGCATGCGCTGGCAAGAGTACGAGTTCTATTTATACTGGTCGCCACGGTTTGTCTCAAACATCCGCTCCCTGATAGTAGATTTCCGAAATTTGCAAGAGGAGTCTCAATTGGATGCGACGTTAAACAGCGAGTTAAGTGACACAATTAATTCATACGAGACAGAGCTAATACGTCTTTCCCATATGAGTAAAGGTAGTTCCCACAAGGTTTTGGAGAGACAAGCAAAAAAAATTGGCAAAATCTTGGCCGACCACTCTATTCGAGACTTCAACTATCTTTTGCGAACTCTTCTTTATTATGAAATGGAATACCGGGAATTGGGGCGGCAACAAAAACACATAAACGGAGTAAGCTCTACACTTAGCTTGTTAAACGGACGAATAGATGCATCCGAAATTAATCCTGAAGAGAAAAAAAGGTTAAAAACAGCGGTACTTAGCTACCGTAAAGCTTTTGTCAAACTAACGCAGTTGGATAGTGAAATTGCTGTATTAATGGATGAAGCTAACCATATAATGGGGCAATTGACCCCTGCTATCCAACAGGCAGTTGATGAAGAAAGCAAAGTTATGGAGCAGATACGTGAACGTAGCCAAGCTAGCAGTCGTCTCCATAATATTATCAACTTAGTGGTTATTGGCTGTATGGTAATTATGGCAGTTATCCTTGTTGCATGGATGGTTAGCCGTTTGGGGGGTAAAGTTAGCCTTATTGGTTCTGTTTTAGCGCAAATTGCCAAGGGAAATTTTGATGTAAGCATAAGTTCACCACCAAAAAGCCAACGTGATGAGTTGGATCAGATAGCATATGATGTTGGTGTGGTAGCCACAAGCTTGCAAGAAACCATGGGGCAGTTACATAGCCGAAATACAGAACTAGAAGCTATCTCTAAAAAACTGGCTAAATATCTTTCACCTCAGGTCTATGCCTCAATTTTTTCAGGTCGCCAAGAGGTTCTTATTCAATCTCAGCGGAAAAAATTAACTATTTTCTTTTCAGATATTGTCGGCTTTACCAGCACAACCGATAGTATGGAATCCGAAGAGCTAACAACTCTGCTTAACGCTTACCTTAACGAGATGTCTAAAATAGCTCTAGATTACGGCGGTACAATTGATAAGTTTATTGGTGATGCCATCATGATATTTTTTGGTGATCCTGAGAGCAGTGGTGACAAGGCAGACGCTATGGCTTGTGTTAGTATGGCTATCACCATGCGTGATAGGTTGCGGACTCTACGTAAGATATGGAGGGATGAGCAAGGTTTTTCCAGGCCGTTCAGTATCAGAATCGGCATCACCACAGGTTATTGTACTGTGGGCAATTTCGGCAGTGATGAGCGAATGGATTACACAATTATAGGTGGCAACGTTAATTTAGCAAGCCGTCTAGAGCATAAGGCCGACCCTGATTCTATCCTAATTTCCCACGAAACCTATGCCTTAGTTAAAGATAAGATTGTCTGCACACCCCAGGAGGAGATTCAGGTAAAAGGTATCTCTCACCCTGTTAGCACCTATCGAGTTGAAGGTTTTGTTGATTCTGCGTCTGAATTTAAGTTACAGTTAGAACTAACGGGCGAAGGCTTTGCCGTAAAGGTAGACAGCACACGCTTGGATACACAAAAACGGGCAAAACTGGCAAGCAAACTAGAGGATGTAGCATACAAACTTAGACAGCAAGTTATAACCTCAGGTGACACCAAAAACCCAAAGGTCGACTAAAAAAGTTGCTGCTCAACTCATATCCAACCATTTATCCTATAAACGGCAGTTGGTAGTGCGTGCATAGTGTAATCTATTGATTTATCTGGTGTATAAGGGTAAATCGCGGCCACCTTATTGGTGACAAGACTTTCCCCTGATAGATCAACCTACTGTGGCACTTTTTTGTATCTCGATAAAAGTATAACTGTGGTTAGGGTTTAGTCTCCCAAAGCATTTGTAATGATAGTTGGTTTTTTGAAATAAATGTTGTTATCAATCTCTGCTTGAATTTTATTTATAAAACTTGGAGAAAGAATGTTTATAACTTGCTTTCTCCTTTATTATTAGTTTGTTTATTGCTTGTTTCACTGTAGAGCCAGCAACAATTTCGACCTCTGTTTTTGGCAATGTACATGGCATTGTCAGCATTACGAAGTAACGTTTCTGAGTCTTCGCCATCTTCGGGAAATATGGCTATACCAATGGAGCCAGAAATTTCAACTTTTTTGCCTTTTAAGTTAAAAGGGTTTTGTAATGATTGTAGAATTTTATCAGCAACATCACATGGATTTCCAATTCCAGACAAATCTGAAAGAATTACGGTAAACTCATCTCCCCCTAAGCGGGCGACGGTATCAGATTGGCGTACACAATCTGTCATTCTGTGTGCTACTTCTTTTAAAAGTTGGTCACCTGCAGCGTGGCCCAACTCATCGTTAACCCATTTAAAACGATCCAGATCAATAAACATAAGTCCAAATTTGATTTGACGGCGAAGACCCATAGAAATAGCAGACTCTAAACGGTCCAAGAAGAGTGTCCGGTTGGGCAGACCTGTTAGTGAATCGTGAGTAGCTTGATGGTGAATTTGATCTTGAGCTTCCTTACGTTCAAAAAGAATGCGTAGACGTTGACGTAGTACAGCCCAGTGAATAGGTTTGGTAATAAAATCTTCAGCTCCTGCTGTAAAAGCCCTATCTACTGATTTTTCGTCGGATAGGGACGTTACCATGACTATGGGGACTTGCCTACTACCAGGAAAAGTTCTGATCATCTCACAAGCATGAAAACCATCCATTTCTGGCATGTTTGCATCCAATAAAGCTAGGTCAGGATGGTGTGTCTGAAAGGCTTCTACTGCCTCATGTCCATTGTTTGCAAGAATTGATTCATACCCGTTCTGGTCTAAGAATGATTCAATTAAATCTAGTATTAATTCATCGTCATCAGCAACTAGAACAAGCGGTCTTTTGGATGTTGTTTTATAGTTGTTCATTTGCAACTCCAACTAAATTTTGAACATTTCTGCAAATCACTAATTTTTAATTCAACAATGGTCATATCACTATTCTAAACATGTTGATTGTTAAGGTAGGTGAACCAGACAAATAAAATATCTTTTATGATGATATAGATGGATAAACATAAAAATGGAGAAAGGAAGAATTTTTTCACCCGTTTGTTCCTTGTAATATTTTCTCAACTTCAGATCTAACAAGACGACATTCTTCCTTTAGGTCAGACTCTAGCTTTCCATTTTTTGGTAATAGACCAGATTTGCTGGCTAACTCTATTTCACGGCAAATAGAGGTGAGGCGGTCCATGCCAAGTGTCGCAGAAGAACCTTTTAGTTTATGAGATGCATTTTTCACCCCTTCTGTGTCACCTTGCTCTATAGCTTCTATTATAGCATTAAGTCGCGTGGGTAGTTTTTCATGGAATTTTTTCAGAGTACGATTAATATCTCCCCCAATTTCTTTATTCAGGATATCTAATGTTTCCATGTTGATTGTACAGGCTGGTTTTAATGGGTCACTTGCAGACTCAACAGTTTTGGGAGATGCAACGACTGAATCGTTGATATTTTTTTCTTTTTCAATAGTTGTTTTAGCGAAATGATCCACAACATTCAGCAGGTTTGCCATTCGTATCGGTTTAGAAAGACACAAATCACAGCCGGCACTTATGGTTTTGTCCATATCCTCCTTCATAGCATTGGCGGTTAGAGCCACAATTGGTGTTGGTTGACGGCCATGATGTTTTTCAAAAGATCTAATTTGTCTAGTGGCCTCAAATCCATCCATAACAGGCATCATCATATCCATCAAGATTAGATCGAAATTGCTTGACTGGAATGCTTCCACAGCTTTTTTACCATTTTTCGCATTTGTTAGACTATGCGAGGTCTTTTTTAAGAAAGCTTCAACCACTATTTGATTATCTTCAGCATCATCAACAAGGAGAATTTGTAGTGGTTTCTGTTTTGTGACATCTTTTACGACTGAACTATGGTGTTGTTTGTTCCAAGACTTTTGAGTCGATACAGTATCAGAAATACCAACTGCTGATTGGGGCAATTGTACATAAAAGCTAAACTTACTACCTTTTCCAAGTTTACTTTCTACTTTAATTATACCCCCCATTTTTTCCACCAGAAGTTGACAAATAGACAAACCCAATCCAGAACCACCAAACCGGCGATTAATGGAATCCTCAGCCTGGGTGAATGGCTGAAATATAGTGTCCAATTTTTCGGCTGGAATACCAATACCAGTGTCAGTAACAACAAACTGGATTTCATCTTTCTTGAGGGATTCAACCGTAAGAGTTATGTTACCACTCTTGGTAAATTTAATAGCATTTCCTAGTAAGTTCAGTAGTATTTGCCTTAGTCGTTGCTGATCTCCAATTACCAATTGAAAACAGTTTGGGTCAACTTGATAAGTAAATATTAGATTTTTTTCCTTGGCTTTCTGATGAAGTATATGAAATGTGCCTTTTATCATTTCACGAAGGTCAAATGAGACAATCTCCATTTGTAATTGACCAGCTTCAATTTTGGACAGATCAAGAATGTCATTTATAAGGGCCAACAAACCTTCCCCAGCATGAGTTAATACACCTAGGTCATGACGTTGACTATTGTCTAAGTTACTTTGGGACAACACTTCTCCCATACCCAGAATAGCGTTCATAGGTGTTCTAATATCGTGGCTCATAGCAGCTAGAAATTGGCTCTTTGCATTGTTGGCTTTCTCAGCCTCCTGCTTTGCGTTGTGAATTTGAACCTCCATCTTTTTTCTTTCTGTATTGTCAACTATTACACCGTCAAGAAATTCTGGCTCTCCATCCTGATATTGCCCTATGCACCCACGCTCATAGACCCATCTGGTTTCTCCATTTGCATGAATTATCCGATATTCTAGTTCAAATGCCTTATGATTTTGTATGGCCTTATCTATTACAAAACCTACATGTTTTAAATCTTCTGGGTGTATGATGCTGGAATAGCAGCGTGTATTATTATCAATAAAATCTTCAGCAGGATATCCAGACAAATCTGATATAGCATTGCTGATAAAAAACATGGTCCATTTACTATCAATGGCACACCGGTAGACAACACCAGGAACATTGTCTACCAAACTTCTGTAGTTTTTTTCACTTTTTTGTAATTTATCGTTGGTTTTCCTCAACATTTCCAACCACTCTCTGGTTAGAGTAATGTCTGATTGTGTACCAACCATACGTAGGGGTTTTCCTTCTGAGTCACGCTCTGTTACCTTCCCTTTGACACGCATCCACAACCATGCCCCAGATCCACTTTTTAGACGATGTTCAGATTCAAAACTATCTATTTTACCATCCAGGCAGCTTTCTAGAGTTTGCAGTACATCAGCCTGCTCTTTTTTATGAATACGTTCTGTCCAACTGGTCTTATGCGGTTTAACCTCGTTAGAGGAGAGCTCCATCATTTGAAACCATCGATGGCTGAAAAAACAGGAACCGGTTTCTATATTCCAGTCCCATATACCATCGTTGCTTGCCTCCAAAGCCATTTTTAATCGTTGATCATTCATACGCCGAAGAGTGATATCTTCTTTTATACCGATAAAATGAATTATTTCACCTGTATCACTCAAAACTGGGGATATGGAAACATTCTCCCAATAGTTGGTTCCATCTTTCT
Organism: Magnetococcales bacterium; assembly: GCA_015231305.1. Taxonomy (GTDB): domain Bacteria; phylum Pseudomonadota; class Magnetococcia; order Magnetococcales; family JADFYX01. The sequence goes on from JADGBW010000026.1 coordinate 27,897, forward strand.
TTTTATTCATGAATTCACCATGCCACTCTTTACCAGCAAGAAGAGTCTCCCACAGCAGTTTATATTCTTCCTGGCTAGTGTGACCGGTTTTAAGAATGCGTGGATTTTGCCCTATTGCTTCAACTGGTAAGTAGCCGGTAACTTTCGTGAATTTTGGGTTGACATATTCAATAGCACCATCTTTATTAGTTATGACTATAGAAGATGGACTGTGTTCGATAGCCTGTTCAAGAGTTCGACGATGTCCCTCTGCTTTAACACGGTCAGAAATATCCCTCACTGATGCCCAGATGCTCTCCTGCCCATCAACAACCATAAAGTTGGTGGCTATCTCTACAGGAAATATTTTGCCAGATTTACATTTATGGGTGCTTCGAAACTGCTGGGTTCCAGAACATTTTTGTTCTTCCCAAAATGAAGGCCAACGTTCTACAGGAAAATCAGGATCAAACTCAGGCACTGACATATTGAGCAACTCATCAAGGGTATAGCCTAAACTTTTGCATGCCATCTCATTTGCATATAGTACGCAAGCCTTATGGTCTAAACGAAACACTGCATCACCAGCATTATCAACAGCGAACTGGGTGATTAAGAGATTATGTTGACTTTTGGTAAGCTTGGCATTGCTATCTTTTAATTCTGCTATGGTATTTTTTAATAAACGTTTAGCTTCATATAGTTGCAGAAATACGGATATCTTGGAAAATAGTATTTGATCATTAATGGGTTTTTCAATGTAATCTGCCGCACCAACCTCGTATCCCTTGATCCTATGTAGGTCATCTTTAAATGCTGCGGTTAAGAATATAATGGGTATCTCTCTTGTTTCCTCAACAGCTCTGACCATCCTGGCAACTTCAAAACCATCCATCACCGGCATATCCACATCCAAAAGCAATAAGGCAAACTCATGATCTACTAATAGAGATAGTGCATCATTTCCAGAAGTTGCTTCAATTACCTCGGCATGAATATCAGACAGCAATTTTCTTAATGCTGTTAGGTTTGCCTGTTTATCATCAACAATCAATATTTTTGGAAACATAGTTTTATCCATCAATCTGTCTCTCTATAATTTAACAGCAACCTTATGCTCATCACGGTGAGTATTTAGCAATTCATGCATTTTTGTTATAAGAGACTCTAGATCAATCGGCTTGGTCAAAAAATCATCCATGCCATAGTCCAAACATTGTTTATGATCTTCAGGTGTAGTCTTGCCTGTGAGTGCAATTATTGGAATGTGTTTAAATTTTTGATTTTCTCTGATGTTTTTGGTTGTTTCCAAACCATCCATATTTGGCATAATAACATCCATCAATATTATGGATATTCCCGGATGTTTTTCTAGTTGTGCCAGTGCTTTAACCCCATCTTGGGCCATAATGACCCTAGCAGAATGATTTTGTAAGAACTGTGTTAAGGAGAAGGAGTTCCGCATATCATCATCTACTATTAATACTGTGGTTGGATGTTCATCAAACGGTAAATAGTTCAAACTATTATTATTGGCATCACTTACCAATGGTTCATCACTTTTTTTTCCTGGCTCGTCTTTTTTATAATTAAATCTTTTTCTTACAGAGTTTGGTATTTTTTCCACTTCTAACCAAACAGATAGTGTTTCTAATAATTTATTACCATCAACTGGTTTGGCAATATAATCACTAGCACCGGCTTGTAAACATTTTTCCCGATCTCCCTGCATTACTTTGGCTGTCAACGCAATAATAGGTAATTTGCTAAACTGAGGTTGTAGACGGATGGCTTGCATTGCTTCAAAGCCATTCATGACTGGCATCATAATGTCCATTAGTACCACATCAATTTCACAGCCTTGTTTAGTTAACAGATTCAATGCCTCCAAACCGTTTCTTGCCACAATTACTTTGCCAACATGTGGTTTAAGAACCTGTTTCATGGCAAAAATATTCCGGTCATCATCATCTACTACCAAAACTGTTTTAGATTCATAGTAGAACTCTAGAGAACCTGCTTTCTCTGTTTCCATGGTCAGCACTTCTACATTCGGCTGTTTTACTTTTTGCTCTCCAGAAAATGTTAATGGCAGATATAAACTAAATGCTGACCCTTCACCTTCACGGCTTTTTACTTGAATTTCAGCCCCCAGAAGCTCTGCAAACTTTTGGGAGATAGATAATCCCAACCCGGTACCACCATACTTACGGCTGGTAGTACCATCTGCTTGTCTAAATGCTTCAAAAATCTGTGTTTGTTTATCCTGGTGAATACCAATCCCAGTATCCCGAACAGTTATAGATAAGGTATTTACACTTTGAAGGCCAGATCTAGAAAAAACCGTGTTTTCTGCTGGTTTATGGATAAGCACTCCTATTTTTCCTTGGGGTGTAAACTTCAAAGCATTGGAAAGAAAGTTGCGGATTATTTGCTCAACTTTAGCCCAGTCGGTATACAATGTTTCTGGTAAATTACTATCAATTTTTACAGTAAGCTCCAAGCCTTGGTTATCGGCTATTGGCTTAAACATCCTTTCAATACCAACTGCAAAATTTTCCAAATTCATCTGTGTTGGTATAAGATCCATTCGTCCAGCTTCAACCTTAGATAGATCCAAAATATCGTTTATCAGGCGCAAAAGGTCAGACCCACTTTCATAAATAACAGCAGCAGACTCCACCTGATTCTCTGTGAGGTTTCCATCTTTGTTTTGGCTAAATATTTTGGAAAGAATAAGCATGCTATTGAGAGGTGTCCTTAATTCATGGGACATATTGGCAAGGAATTCAGATTTATAGCGACTGGCGTTATCTAGCTCATCAGCCTTTTCTTTAAAGATCTGTGCCGCTTTAGCCATAGAGCCGATCTCGTCTACCCTACCGAGTCCTGGAATTTTAGCTTTTTTCCTGCCATGTGCTAAATCTGTCAATGTCTGGGTCATTGCCTTTACAGGTTTAGAAATATTACGGGTAATCAACCAAGCCAATAGAATGCCAAACAGTGTTGCAAGTGTGGATACTATCAAACCAACTTGTTGAGTAGAGTAAATGGTTTCAGTAGTTTTATGTTGTAGTTCATCCCGTAAACCAGTTGTTAGTGTCTTCAATTCACTGGCTAGATAGGCAAATTCCCAAGCTTCTCCTGCCATTACAACATATACAAGATTAAGATACCCTCTTGTTGTCTGCACTGCTTCCATGAAGTTCTGCTCATGAACAGGTACCATCTCTATGATCCGAACGACCTGCTGGTATTCATCTAATAAATTTGCGTTTTTAAGTTCTTTGGCCAACTTTTTAAGGACATTTTGTAATTCGGCAAGGTTTTTCTGACTGCTGTGAATATGTTTTGAGAGTGGTTTATTGAAAAAATTCAGGGCATGTTTGTGGGCCATCAGTAGCTGTTCTTGTGCAATTCCAGCTAGTGAGGCGTTCTTTAAGTCATTGCGCTGCATAGATATGGAAACTAGGGAAGTTAAAGTTGCACTCATTTTGTTGAGTGACATTTCCAATTTATTATTTACAAGATTATCTCGATGTCGGCGATCTTCAATTGCCACCTTGAAATGTTCAGAATAACTATTGAAGTACCAGACCATATGACGAAGAATATCCTGGCTTTTTTCATCTGTGATGGTGGTTTGGATCTTTTGAAGTTGGTCATGCAGTGTTTCAGTCAACCTATCAACCCTATTAACCACACCTTCATAACCCGTTTGCGTGTAGGCTAGAACACTTTGCTGAAGAGCAAAGACGTTGCGTTCAATCTCCATAATATTGGATGTATTGTGATTGATGTGTTTAAACCTATTGAATCCATTTGCGGTTTTATCAAAACCAATTGTTACTATGGTGGCTTGCATGACAAAAAGTGCGACTACAAGCCCAAAACCAATAAAGATGCGACCTCCCAAAGTTAGCGGAATGTTACCAAAACGTATAGTGGAGGCTAATATCTGCATTTCATCTTTATCCTTTTCAATAGGACGTTCAAATTAGCAAACCTTTTTAAGCTAGTAGAAACTCATACCAGCGGGGGAGGGTATATTCATAATTGTCCATAACAGTATTCCACACAGCTACATTGCTGAATCGTTTCCAATAAGATCCACCATTTCGGACCGCCCCCTTGTTGATGGATTTTTTGCCGTCAGGCCCTTTCAGATCTTCAGATGCTATTTTTCCATCGTACCAGTAGTCCCATTCTGCCTTTGATAGAAAAGGTTTTGAGCGTTCAGGTATTGAAATGTAATACCCTTGTCGAGCTACAAAGGCTCCAGGCCAACCAGATAACCACCAGTTCATAAACTCATAGGCAGCATCTTTAACTCGCCCATGTGTATGAGAAGATAGGCACATAACACCATGCCAGGCCCGATAACCCTCCTTAGGTGCGGCATATACAGCTGGAATACCTCGTTGATTAAGGTCTGCAATAGCCGGTGAAAACATGCTGGCTACTGCTGCTCGACCAGACTCGATAAATCTTGCCGATTCAGGAACTGAATTCCAAAAACCTACAAATTGGCCTTTCTGTTTTTTATCTATAAGGATTTTAAAAAGCTGATCTATTTCCGCCTCGGTCATATTACCCATATTCTCAAACTTCATCAGCCCACTAGCCTCAGCTGCTAATGCAGCATCAAAAATACCAATGGTCGGAGCATTCACAAGTGCAACCTTGCCGTGATATCGCTCGTCTAATAACCATCCCCAGCTCTCAGTATCATAAGCTTTCCCACGGGGTATAACTCGGGTGTCATATCCAAACGAATCGGTATTATGTACGTAGGGTAAAAAGCTGACTTCACCTGAAAAACGACTTCCGAGGGTTCTATCACCTTGTACATTAAGCAGTTTGAACGGAGCGTCACCCAAGCCAATTTTTGCTTCCGGCGTTAATTTTCCTGTTTTTGCCAGATCATTAATTTCATTCCATAGTTTAATGCGCTTTGTTTTAATCGGTTGGATGGCGTTGGATCGCCAGAGTATATTTATGCTATCGGACCACTGTTCATAAATATCGAAAGATTGAGGACGGGTAGAGGCTTTTTGCAGGATTCTGGCACTACCACCTGGCTCATACTCGATATTGAACCCAAGTTCCTTTTCAGCTTGTTTTCGTATAGCCTCTCTGAGGGTCACATGAGTGCCCAGAACCCGCAGGGTTACCTTCTCTTTGGTGTGGACGTAAGGAGCGTGTAACATGGTTGCTGTTCCAAGACCATACGTACCTGCTTTCTTTAAAAAATTTCGTCTATTTATAGTTTTGGTTAGTATGGTCATTTTTTTAAGCTCCTTAGTATCTTTTTGTAAGCAGTTGCTTTAATTGATCCATGGGAGCTGGTTTCAAAAAAACATGTACGTCATCCGGCAGTCCTCCACGTTTATCAATTTCATTTGATTCAAGAGCTGTAATTGCTAAAATTTTAATGTCACTAAATTCTGGATTAGACTTAAGTTTACGGATCATATGAAAGCCATCCATCCCAGGCATTTTAAGATCCGTTATAATGATGTCTGGTTTTTTTCTGCCCATCTTTAACAAACCGTCAACCCCATCTTTAGCCGTTCTAAGGTAGACAGGAAGCTCCCATGATTCTATAGCACTAATATAAAATTCAAGAAGCACAGAATCATCTTCAACAACCAATATATTTAGCCGATTTTGATTCTCAGAATCTTCAGCCTCTTTTTTTCGTTTAAGCAAGAGATCATCAACAGATTTTTTTGATATACGATTATGCCCACCAGCAGTTTTCCATGCTTTAAGAATACCACTATCAACCCAGCGGGTAATTGTTCTCTCATCAACACCAAGTAAGCGAGAAGCGTTTTTCCTACCTATTACTTCTTCGTTCGCATTTTTAGTAAAAGCTGTGTTCATTTTTTTCCCTGGTTAAAGTTTGATCGCAATACCAATTTAGGAGATATATGACAATAAGGACAAACGAGACAAACAGGACATGTCTGGCATTTTATTAACTTTATATTTATGTGTCAATATATAATTTTGATGAATGGTGTCGGAAAAATAAAATTACTATAAGGTATTAATTTTTTTACTTAACTCACGCTTACCCTAAATCATGTCGCTAAGGTGATATATTCAACAAAATTAATGAATACCAAGGTTTGTCCTTGCTTATTGAAGTGAACTTGCACTGGCTCTGGGTTGTAATTAGGCAAGGTAAAGCACAATTCACCCAACTT
>JADGBW010000116.1 GCA_015231305.1 Magnetococcales bacterium
TTTCCCCCCGACATGCTAGGTGAATCAATAGGTTGCGCTAGGTGCGTGCTTACAATTGCCGTTTCTAGGATTATGGGGTTTGCGGGAAATTATCTCCCTTTATTAAGGGTTTATGTTAAAGACTAAACCTAATAGGCTCTGCCTATAAACCACAACTGGTGGCAATTAGTAGTCACCAGGCCCCTGCAATAGTTTATTAAATATTTTTAAGGGAAGTTCTAAACAATGGCCCTATTGCCAATTTTAACAGCCCCAGACCGACGCTTAAAACAAAAAGCGGCTCCTGTTGAAGAGGTCTCGGAAAAGATAGTAAAACTAATGGACGACATGGTAGAAACCATGTATGCAGCCCCGGGTATCGGCCTTGCAGCCCCACAAGTAAATGTTTTAAAACGTGTTATTGTGGTAGATGTTGAAAACTACGATGGTGGTGAAGAACATAACCTACTGACCCTTGCCAACCCTGAAATAATCGAAAAAGAGGGTGAAATAGTCTGGGCAGAAGGGTGTCTCTCAGTACCAAATTTTACTGAAGATGTTGTACGAGCCGAAAAAGTAGTGGTGCAAGCTCTCAACAAAGAAGGTAAAAAAATAGAAATAACCGCCGAGGGATTGTTGGCAGTCTGCCTGCAACACGAAATTGACCATTTAGATGGTCAACTGTTTATCGATCATGTCTCCCGTTTAAAACGGGCGATTATCTTGCAAAAACTTAAAAAAAGAAAAAAATCGGAGTAAATACTCATGAAATCGTGGCGTATCGTCTATATGGGAACCCCTGACTTTGCTGTTCTCCCCTTAAAAGCCCTGATAAATGGTGGGGAAAATGTTGTTGGAGTTTTTACCCAGCCAGACAAAAAAACCGGAAGAGGTATGAAGTTTCAGGCAACTCCAGTTAAGGTTGCAGCTCAAGAGGCAGATATCCAGGTTTTTCAACCACTTAAAATGCGCGACCCCGAAGCAGTAGAGCAGCTAAAAGCTTTAAAGCCAGATTTGGTTGTGGTAACCGCCTATGGGCAGATTTTATCTGAAGAGGTGCTAGCAGTTCCCCCCCAAGGCTGCATTAATATTCATGCATCTGTACTACCCCGCTGGCGAGGAGCAGCCCCACTGCAAAGAGCAATATTAGCAGGAGATAAAGAGAGTGGAATCTCCATAATGGAGATGGAAAAAGGTCTGGATACTGGGCCTGTGTTAAATATGTCTCGTACACCAATAACACAAAATATGACTGGTGGAGAGCTCCATGACGTTTTAGCCCAAGATGGTGCTGCCCTTCTTATGGAAACCCTAAAGAAGATGAAAGATGGTACATGTATAGCAAAAGTCCAGCCAGAAGAAGGTGTTACCTACGCAAAAAAATTGACAAAAGAAGATGAAAAAATTGACTGGAGCAAAACAGCAATTGAGATTAAAAGGCAAATTTTAGCCCTAAACCCATGGCCTTCAGCTTCCGCCCAGTTAGGTAAAAAACGGATAAAATTCTTTTGTTGTGAACTTGGAGAAGGCAAAGCTAAACAAGCTGGCGAGATAATAAACCTCCATGAAAACGGCCCAGAAGTATCTTGTGGTAAAGGTACTCTAATTTTAACAGAGGTACAAAACCCCGGTAAAAAAAGAATGCCCGCAGCAGACTGGCTAAGAGGCAGACCTGTGGCAGTGGGTGATATATTGGAATAATAAAAACCTAACAAAACACCTAAAGATCTTGAGATTACTTTGGTAGGAACTCCTAGAGAAAATTGGGGTATTCGAGGTATGTGTGCAGAAGAACTTAATTTGACATACAAAGTAGAGACGTAAATAGCATTGTTATACCTAGTATGTAGGTGCACGGACTGGTTTGGGTACTTTTAAATTTCTTTTCTCTGAAGTATCTATAGGAAATTTAGAATAATAGACAAGAGCATGGTCTCTAAATCTTGCAAAGGCGTAATTATCTGCTATTTTCTCAATAAATGAATTCAGATAATATGTAAAATATTCTCGCGCTTTATATCCTGTTGTTCCTCTCTTGTGTTTAGCCATATATAAATTGCTGTCACTTTTTGATTGTTTAATCCCAATATCAAATTTTTCTGGGTTAGAAAAAATTTCTGTTCCTTCAATTAGACAAAAGGTTCCAGAATGCACTAAATGAATATTTTCAATGTTATCATAAATAAACTGCATTGTTGCAAACAGCTCATCTGGTGTTTCAGATGGATAACCAATAATTATAAAAATATGATTTCTAATTCCAGCATCTTTGGAAAACCTCAAAGTATTTTGGATAGATTCTACAGTTGTCCCCTTATTTACAAGCTTTAAAACTCTAGGAGAGCATGACTCTACACCCCAAATAATATAACGGAAACCAGCCTCATGCATTAACTGCATCGTCTCTTCACTAAAATCAGCAGATGGTCTTAATGTGGCATAGAAATAAACTATCAATTTTCTTGATATAATTTCCTTGGAAATCATTCTTAAACGTTTTGGCGATATCATTTCGTCTACAAATTGGAAATTTCTATACCCTTTAGAAACATGAAACTCAATTTCATTAACAACTCTTTCAACTGTTGCTGCTGAATATAAATTTATAGACCCCTCTTCACAAAAACTACACCGTCGCCAGAAACACCCTTTAGATGACAAAATAGGAACAACTACTTCATTAGTATAATATCTATTGAGTTGTAAATCTGAAAAATCTGGGTATGCATCATGATTGAGATTACTTGGTGTGGCTTTATTATGAACGTATAATCCTTCTGTCTTAAATGTAATTCCTGGAATAGTTTTGTTAAGTTTACCTGCTTTTACTGACTGCAAAAACTCATTTAAGGATGACTCACCTGCATCCATAAAAACAAAATCAACAAAAGGTTTACTTTTTATCTGGTTAAAAAGCGAAAGAGTTGCTGCTCCTCCAAATAGAATTATCTTTTCTGGGTGTTTTTTCTTAATCTCTTCAGCCAACACTAGTGAAAACAGAAGCTGGCTCTCCATTAACAGTGAGAAACCAATAACATCAGGGTTATCATTTAGTGCTAAAGGCATAAAATAATTAATAATTTGCTGCCTTAAGTCAGGATTGTCTTGACATAAATTATATTGAAAAGTACTGGTGATATCATCTAATGTATAAAGCAGCCTGGATGATGTGCTTTTGAATTGAGTGTAATCGCTAAATATATCGTCGCTACTTCTAAATATCTTTTCAGCTTCAAAAATTGGTTCAACATCTATGTTGTAATCAAATTTTGCAATATTTTCATAAAATTCAATGTTAAGGTCTATACAATTAACCTCAGACTCACCATATTTATTAAGGTACCCTTTTAAACTAGCAATTCCCGAAGGAGGTGTTACAGGATCAACAAAAGGACAAAATAGCAGGTTGAGTTTAAGTGAGTTATTAGTTTTCCCCTTAGAAATCAGCTGATTTACATCTAAACTATTAACTTTATTGCTACTACCCATATTGGTAATGTAATGGCTTATTAAGTTTTCTTTAACAGTTTTAAGATTATCTTGAACTGTTGAGATATTGGGTTTAAGAGATATTGCTTTTTCATAGTTAACAATAGCCTCTGCAAATTTCTTCTGATCTTTTAGTACATAACCTAAATTGCTATAAGCTTGGGCAAAATCAGGTTTAAGAGATATTGCTTTGTTAAAGCAAATTACTGCCTCATCTAACTTGCCTTGCTCGTGGAGGGTAATACCAAGGTTATTGTAAGCTGTTGAATATTCAGGACTATGTAAAACTGCTTTTTGATAATTTTTTGCAGCTTCTTCTAATTTGTCTATTTCATAAAGGATAATGCCAAGGTTGTTGTAAGCAATTGAATATTCAGGATTAAGATATATTGCCTTTTCATAGTTATTAATCGCTTCTTCAAACTTTCCTTGACCTTTCAAGGCATTACCAAGATTGTTATATGCTTCTATGTGGTTAGTATTAATAGCTATAGCTGAATGTAAACAAACAACAGCCTCGTCTAGCCTCCCCTGCTCTGTAAGTACATTACCAAGAAAAGTGAGAGCTTCTGTATATTGAGGCTGAATAGTAGTGGCTTTAGTTAGGGCTTTAATAGCTTCATCTGCTTGCCCCAATGCGTGGAGAGAAATTCCCAAATTATAGAACAACAATGCATAGCTATCATCATGTTGAATAGCTTTAGAAAATTGTTGCACTGCTATTTCATGACGGTTAAATGTTTGAGCTATAACCCCAAGTAAATTTATAGTGTTAACATGGTTAGGAGCAGTTTGTATTATTGCCGTGCAAACCTCTTGGGCCTCTGCGTATAGTTGAGTATTAAAATGGTCGATTGCCATTGCATAGGCATCTTCAACTGTTAGTTGCGTTTGACCATTGTTAGAAAGCCCTGATGTATTGTTCATATCTATTGTTACGCTTCTTTTTTGATAACTATTTAAAAGATATATAAAATTTTTGCTCTTATCAAATCGATAGCATGCTCTCATAACAACAAATTATTAATTGTTGCTGTTTTTTTTATGACAGCTCAATAGTTAATATAGAACAACAATATACAGCTACAATGTACCCTATAATATGTTGTAGTTATATATTTGTGCAATAAAAAGTTAACAACCATTTTAAACCACAAAAAAAAGGACCCCCTAAGGGGTCCAAAAAGTGCGATGGCTCAAATCGCAACAAACTACTGGTTTACTTTAAAACCCGCTCCGTAAGTTTTTTTCCTCACGGGGATTAACAAAGTTTATTTATAATGAAGAGGCATCTTCGGTAACAAAATTAAATACCAATACATCAGCCACCTTGCGTGGTGTTGGTGCTGTGGCAAGCATACGGTTTAATTTTCCGTTTAGCCTTTTTACCTCCTCAGGAGAATCATCAACAATCAAGCTAGCATCAATTCTCTCCGGGGCCATTTCTGGTATACCGCGATAGTTAATTGTTTTTACCTGCTTACACTCTTTATCCAGAATTTTCATAGCTAAAGATTGTAGGTGCTCTACCTGATCGTCTGAAATACCAAATTTTTCTAATAATGCTCCATTTTTGGTTATTGTATCCGCCTCTTTAAAAGGACGGTTAGGGTTAAGCATACTCCATTGAGCTATCCACTTTACACCCTCTTGAATGCGTCCTGATGCCAATGATGAGATAATCAGCTCTGCTAATACACCAAGATCTTGAGGATCTTGCAGATAGATAATCTCATACTGTTTTCTTGCATCTTGATAAAAACCCATACGAGATAGACAAGCAGCATACCCATGACGAACATCAGGATCGTTACAACTGTGGGTCAACGAATTAAAAAAGAACCTCCGCATATCCTCTTTGTCTTCACGCAATGTTGCAGCCAACCCTAACAGATAAAAAGCTCTGATCGGCTCTTGTCTTCTATACTGTGAAATAACCTTTTCTAATCGTCTAATTTCTAGTTCAAACCTAAATATAGGAACAGGTGAACTCCATATACCCTGTAGCCTTGATAAAGCATTATCCAATGCTTCATTATCATTTGTAGCCATGTTTCACCTTCACTTTCTCGACTTCATATATTGCAACATTAAAAATCGTCTTGTTCTTTTTATCGGCAGTAGATTAATTTGCATTAGAAAAAAAATTAATTATTTTTTTTCTAATGGCAGCATTTACTGTAATATCATATCCAATAAATATGTAATTTCAATATGTTACACTGCAATTATTTTATTTAATTTTTTTTAAAGAATTTTAAAGAAACTCACTAAACAATCTATATGAAATGTAACTTCAAACCTAAAAAGGCTTCATAGCATCATCACAGCCTCTTTAATAATGAAAGCAAGAATTTTGAAAATTCAACATTACTGCTCAAAATTCCCACTTTCGCAGGAAAGACGCTATAATCTTATTTGTACAGTTGTTAGTTAAAAGCGTTTAACCTAAGAAATGGCAGTTGTCGCCATATACGGCTTCACCCTTAGTTAAGGGTATATTGCATAAGATAATATAAGCACAATTTTGCTGCTAAAGAAGATGTTAAGCTTAAATAAATGGGGGGTATAAGATATTATCAGGAAATTATGTAGTAGTTACTCTTAGAAAATAAGCTCTTACCATGATATTTCAACAAATATTCTAGATATCAACTTTTATGCACGAAAAATCCATGCTAAGTCTCTATAATATGTTATTCTAGCGATTGTCATTATTGTAACTTGAGTAGTGCATCTTTTGTTACAATTGTTACTATTAACAGGCTGCAAAGTTAGTCTCTAAAATGTTGATTAGTTGAGATTTATGGATAAAATTTGGCCAAAGGTCATGACGACCATTCAGAAACAGATTGCCCCACAGATATATGATTTGTGGCTTAGGCCATTGCGCCCTGGTGAAAAACTGGCAAACGGCAAGATGGAAATTTTAACAAAAAATGATTTTTCTGCCGAATATGTAAGAGACCATTATGGTGTATTGTTAGAGTCTGCCTATCAAGAGGCAAGCGGTCATGCGGTACGTTTTGCTTTTCGCACAGACCCAGACGCAACACCACTAGCCCCACCACCAACACCAAAACCAATTGCCCAACCTGTCGAAACACCAATTCCGGTTAGCAGTTCTGCTGCTGATATTGGGCTTTTAGATCGTTATAAATTTGATACTTTTGTAGTGGGTGACTGTAACTCCTTTGCTCACGCTGCAGCTTCTAAAGTTGCAGACAACCCTGCTGCAACCTATAACCCACTTTATATCCATGGGGGAGTCGGTCTTGGTAAAACACACCTTCTCCACGCAATTGCTCATCAAATTATAGAAAAATTTCCAGAGAAAAAAATAAAGCTGATATCGTCTGAGACATTCATGACTATGTTTGTTGAGTCTATCCGCCAAAGTACAGCCAACCAATTTAAAGAGCAATTTCGCTCCATTGATATTTTGCTGGTTGACGACATTCAGTTTTTTGCTGGTAAAACAGGTACTCAGGTTGAGTTTTTCCATACTTTCAACGCCCTTTATGGTGCTAATAAGCAGATAATTCTCACCTCTGACTCTCTACCGCAAGAGATAGAGTTTTTAGAAGAGAGGCTGCGTTCTCGCTTTGCACAGGGTTTGGTGGTGGATATTTACCTACCTGATATTGAAACCCGTGTTGCTATTCTAAAAAAGAAAGCAACTATGGAAGGCATCGATTTACAAGACGATGTAGCTTTTTTCTTGGCAGACGCTATCCATACCAATGTACGGGAATTAGAGGGAGCCTTGGTTCGGCTGTTTGCTTTGGCTTCTATGGAAAAAGAGCCTATTACCATGGCTTTGGTTAAAGAGTCCCTGCGCAACATTCTACGTGGGCCTGACAGTCGCCAAGTATCAATAGATGAAATACAACGCACCGTAGCTGCTTATTATAAAATAACACCCCAAGATTTACGCTCTAATAAACGGTCAAGGCTTTTTAGCCACCCACGGCAGGTAGCAATGTATCTGTGTAAACAGTTAACAGATAGTTCCTACCCTATAATTGGTAAAATGTTTGGTAACAGGGACCATACTACCGTTTTGTATGCTGTTGGTCAGGTAGCAAAAAAACTTAAAGTTAACAAAAATTTAGCTCGTGAGCTCAAAGCATTAACCGAAATGTTAAGTAACTGAAGGATATATCCGAACTAATAAGGCTACTCACAAAACTGGGTGTTTGTTATTGCTTATTGTGAATTGCCTAACACTAAATATTATCAAGGTTTAGCCATATGGAATTCCATATTAATAAAGATCCATTTTTAAAGGCTCTCACTCGTATCCAAACAGTGGTCGAGAGACGCAATACCATGCCTATTCTTGGTAATGCTCTCCTTGAGACAGGTGACGGCATACTTACAGTATCAGCCACTGACTTAGAGGTCTCACTGCGCACTGTCTGTGAAGCAGAAATTGGTGATAAGGGTAGTCTTGCAGTTAGTGCTAAAACCCTCTTCGAGATAGTACGGGAGCTACCAGATGGCTCAGTACATATTCGCCAAGAGACTAACAATCGTCTACGTTTAACCTCAGGTCAGGCCAAATTTACCATATCAGGCTTTCCCGGTTCTGCTTTTCCTGAAATACCAGAAGCAACGGGAGATAAGCGTTATACATTTGAGAGAGATATTTTACTCTCTATGTTTAACAAGACCCATTTTGCCATGTCATATGACGATACCCGTTTTACCTTAAACGGAATTTTCTTCCAATTAACTGCCGTACAAGAGTCAGGTGAACCCAGCAAAGCTAGAATGGTAGCAACTGATACTCATCGTTTAGCCATGGTAGAACAAACATTAGAAGATGGAGCCGTAACTGAACCTGTTGAGATAATCATCCCTAAAAAAGCTGTTTTTGAGATTAAAAAATTGTTAGAGGAAGAAGATAAAGAGGTGGAGATGGTGGTTGGGGATACCCACATCCAGTTTATCAAGCCAGATATCACCCTCATATCTAAATTGGTTCAGGGGCAGTTTCCAGATTATCGCCGGGTTATACCAACCAAAAATAATCTTGGTTTAACCATGAACAGAGCGCAACTTGATGAAGTTGTTAAGCGGATGTCGGTACTATCCCACGAAAAATCCCGTGGTATCCGTATGGCGATATCTAAAGAGTCTATGTTGCTCTCTTCTAACAACCCAGAACAAGAAGCAGGTGAAGAACCTATTGAAGTAGAATTTGAAGGTGATAAGCCTATAACTGTTGGCTTTAACGCTCGTTATTTAAGGGAAATTTTAACAGCCATGGAAGGAGAGCGGGTTCGTTTTATGTTACATAATGACGAGGCTCCATCGTTGGTGTTTGACCCAGATAAGGAGAACGCCTTGTTTGTCTTGATGCCCATGCGTGTTTGACCTTGTTTTTGGAGAATTTGCGCCTGCATAATTTTCGCAATATTAGCGATGCTACCTTGGATTTCAGCCCAGGGTTTAATTTAATTATAGGCGAAAATGGTCAAGGAAAAAGCAACCTGTTGGAGGCTATCGCCCTTTTAGCAACAGGACGATCATTTCGCAAGGCCACTCCAGGTGCTATGGGTTTTCATGGAAAACCAGGATACAGATTAAAGGGCACAACCCAAGCTATGGGCTTAGCTCATAAACTTGAGTTTAGCGGAGAAAAACAGCGGCAGACAGCTAGATTAAATGGCAAAGCTATGTCATTAGCCTCGGCAATGGGGCAAGCTTTAGCTGCAGTAGTTTCAACCCCAGACTCCCCCGGCCTTATACAGGGTGGACCGGGAGAGAGGAGAGATTATCTGGATTGGGTAGTATTTTCAGCTACTCGTAAACATGCAGCTACTGCAAGGGATTATCATGGAGCATTAAAAGCCCGTAATAAACTGCTGAAAACTGGATGTACAGATGCACAACAACTTGGTGCTTGGGAAGAGCAACTAGCGACATTAGGGGCCACAATTAGTTGGCGACGACGCAGAGTTGTTAAAAAAATAGTGGAACAAATCCCCATCTATTTAGAGGCATTAGCCCTGGACCCAGACCGTTTTTTGTTACGACTCTCTTGCCAATTAGACCGCTTTAAAGAGGCAATTGAGGTAAAAGATTTAGCAGCCCACTATCGGCAGATGTTAGAAAAAAGCCGAGGAAGCGACCAACGAACTGGAGCAACATCCATTGGTCCACACAGGGATGACATACCGTTTTTAATTGATGGTCGGCTGTTGGCAAGGTATGGCTCGCGAGGGCAGAGAAAAAGATTTATTTTAGCCTTAAAATTAACTGAAGCCCGACTTCTACAAGAAAGTGTGGGAGAAGCCCCACTGTTTTTATTGGATGACCCGGTCGCAGAACTAGACCGGGATGGAGTTGAGAGATTGATTAAACTGCTCTGCCAACAAGAGCAGCAAATTTTTTTAACAGCTTGTAATACCGGAGAAATACCCCGGCTTGAAGAACCATCTTCCACATTTTTAGTGGCTGATGGCGCGTTTCAAACATTGATGGAGCAAATGGATAAATGACCACGCCAGAAGAAGAACAAGCAAATAGCGAAAGTCCTGAAATTCCTAGAGAACTAAACGGGGAAGATTATGGTGCTGATAGCATTAAGGTTTTAAAGGGACTAGAAGCAGTACGCAAACGACCAGGCATGTATATAGGTGATACCGATGACGGCACAGGTCTTCATCACATGGTCTTTGAGGTGGTGGATAATGCCATTGACGAATCCCTAGCTGGTTATTGTGATTTAATCAACATAACTATCCACCGAGATGGTTCGGTAACAGTCACTGATAATGGTCGAGGCATCCCCACAGAAATGCACGAAGAGGAGGGTCGCTCAGCAGCTGAGGTTATTATGACCGTTCTGCATGCTGGTGGTAAGTTTGATCAAAACTCCTACAAAATATCTGGTGGACTCCACGGTGTTGGTGTTTCTGTGGTTAACGCTCTATCAGAAAAGCTAAAATTGGTTATTCATCGAGATGGTGATACATGGGAGCAGCACTATGCTGATGGTGACCCTGTTACACCTATTAAGAAGTTGGGGAAAACTGATAAAACCGGAACAGAGGTGACATTCCTACCTAGTCGGAAAATTTTCTCCACCACGGAATACTCCTTTGATCTTTTATCTAAGCGTCTACGGGAACTTTCATTTCTTAACTCAGGAGTAAATATCCATATTTCTGATGAAGTATCGGATAAATCTCATCATTTTCAATATGAAGGTGGAATCCGCTCTTTTGTGGAATATCTCAACAAAGCAAAAACCCCAATAATGGAACCCCCGGTATATTTTACTGCGGAAAAAAGCGATGTATATGCTGCAATAGCCTTGCAGTGGAACGACTCATACCTTGAGAATGTTTTCTGTTATACCAACAACATTCCCCAGCGCGACGGCGGAACCCATCTAGCAGGTTTTAGGGCAGCGTTAACTCGCACCATGAATAACTATGCAGTTTCCACAGGTCTTTTGAAAAAAGATAAGGGAACTTTAACAGGTGAAGATTGTAGAGAGGGGCTTACTGCGGTTATTTCAGTTAAGGTTCCTGATCCTAAATTTTCTTCACAAACCAAAGAAAAGCTAGTTTCATCTGAGGTTAGAACAGCAGTTGAGAGCATTGTTTCATCTAGCTTCTCAACCTATTTGGAAGAGAACCCTCAAATAGCCAAGATGATTGTCAACAAAACCTTAGAAGCAGCTGCTGCCCGTGATGCTGCAAGAAAAGCACGAGAATTAACCAGGCGTAAAAGTGCGTTAGATATCTCTTCACTTCCGGGAAAACTAGCCGATTGCCAAGAAAAAGATCCTGCCTTGTGTGAACTATATCTTGTGGAGGGAGATTCTGCGGGTGGTTCTGCTAAACAGGCAAGAGACAGAAAACATCAGGCTATTTTACCGTTGAAAGGTAAAATTTTAAATGTTGAGAAGGCAAGATTTGATAAGATGATCTCCTCAGCAGAGGTTGGCACACTTATAACAGCATTGGGTACTGGCATAGGTGAAGAAGAGTATGATATTGCCAAGCTGCGTTATCAGCGCATTATTATCATGACCGATGCTGATGTTGACGGATCACACATTCGCACCCTACTTTTAACCTTCTTCTTTAGGCAATACCCTGAAATTGTAGAACGTGGCTATCTATATATTGCCCAGCCCCCACTTTATAGGGTAAGTAAAGGCAAGAGTTTCCGTTATATTAAAGACGAGGACTCCTTAACCGAGATGTTATTACGTGAAGGAACCGAAGGTATTTCAATTAACGGGGCATCGGGGCCGTTAAGTGAAGATGAAATAACCACAATAGTAAACGATACCCGTCGTTATATTAACTGCTTAAATCGTCTATCTCTTCATACAAACCGTGAGGTTATAATTGAAGCAACAGGCAAATCTCAAGTAACACACGCCAGCTTAGCTAACGCTCAAGCAGCCGAAGCTACTGCTAAATCATTAAAAGAGCGTATGGGAGCTGGTGATGATGTGCGTATGGATGTGTTAGTAACCCATGATGAAGAGAGCAACTCTGAGGTTCTCACCATTGATAGAATAATCCGTGGTGTGCAAACGACTGCCACTATAAATCTTCGTTTAATAAATATGCCAGATTATCAGGATCTGTTAGAGCTTTCGGCTAAAATTAGCGATGTATTGGGAGAGAACCCACTGGTTTCAAAAGCTAACAGAGAGGCAATTGTACATTCACCAGACGAGTTATTAAACTGGATTTCTTCTGAGGGAAGACGTGGTTCTAGTGTTCAGCGTTATAAAGGTTTGGGTGAAATGAACCCGGAGCAGCTTTGGGAGACAACTATGGATCCAACCGTTAGAACTCTATTGCAAGTTAGGGTTGAGGATGCAGTAGAGGCAGACTTGGTATTCACTACCCTAATGGGTGATCATGTAGAACCAAGGCGTGATTTTATCCAAGAAAATGCTCTAAACGTATCCAACCTAGACGTATAAATAAA
>JADGBW010000117.1 GCA_015231305.1 Magnetococcales bacterium
GATTGTTTCTAATAACTGCTTACTTGGATAATGTCACACCTTCACAACTATTTTTAATCAATGAAAAATAAAAAGGATTGCAAAAAAATCTTTTTCATTATACCAAAAACCAGGAACTCCTCTCTTTGGTCATGTTGGAGGAGTTGCAACTGATGGGAAATTAGTATGGGTAGCATCAGACGTATATCTATATACTTTTAAACCATTTGAATTCCTTAATTCTAAGGCTGCATCATAAGCATCAATTGTTGCTATAGATAAAGTTAAGACAGAGACTATAGCTGACAATGTGACATTTTATGATGGAGTATTATATGTTGGGGAATTTTACATACCTGGTGGCTGAGATTGAGGAGCTGTTGATGCCTTGAGTCATGAATATAGCATGCAAATCTCTAAATATTCTTCATGATCTATCAGTTCTTCTATCTTATCTTCAGGTATTATCTGAAATGTCTCAATAATTTCATTTCTATTAAGTTTCATAAGTCCAGGCAGTATAACTCTTGAATTTTCTGTAGATAGCATTAACTTACCAGCCATAATTAATTTATTCTGTGCATCAACATCCAATTTTTTAAATTGTAACACACTGAAATCTCTCTCTAGTGTCTCCTTGATGTACTTCTTATACAAATCTTCAAAGTAAATTAATCTGGATATGTCAATTTTACTATTCTTCTTATCTACATTAATAATAATTGCTGTCGAGTCCATTCTGATACGCACACCATCTACAAGTTTAAGCCTTAAATAGTTTCTATTCTTATAGTTTAACCTCATTAAATCATTGAACTCATCATTACCATATAAGTGTATCATATTATCTACAATATCTTGATAAGGCTTTAAATTTTGTATTGACATTTCTTGTTCCTTTGTTTGTTTTGTTTAGCCGCAATATGCGGCTATAATTTTGTTAATTTCTAAAATGTGCTAAATTCTAAAAAGTTAACAGACCTAGAAATTTTAAAATTTAATTCTTTTATAAACTTATAAAGCTTTAGTTGTTTTGTAAGTGAAAATCTTAGTGGTTACTAAATTTTATTGATGTTCCCACCACCTCCTAGATTTTTTGTACATTGATGGGGCTCCCATATTTGGCTCTCCCAATTAAAGAGATCGATACCAATCCAGCTACTTTCAGGAACAGGATTAAAAGATACTCTCCACTCTTTTGGGCTTGCCCCTCTTTTCAATGCAACTCGGGCAAGAGCATCTGAATGGCTAGCATTAATTCCACTTTTTTTATTAAAATGATTCCAACTACTGGTTAAATAAAACGGGACTTCGATTCTCGCAAGACCACCAAATCTTTCATGGGTTTGCCTTCTATCCAAAGATGTCATTTGACCATCTTGAAGGAAATTTTTGTTTGCAGTCTCTTCCCAATATGTGTTCATTGAGAGCCAGACTACCGGACGCTCATTTTTTGGGACTATTGCTGTCGCAGGCTTAATAAAACCGTCTTTTATAATCTCGATGAGCAAGTTGACGACGGTGTAATGATAGGCTTTTGGCTTGTTGTTCATTATTATATACCCTTTCAAGTTATTGTAATTTTATTAAATTCTAAAATGTGCTAAATTCTAAAAGTTATAATGATTAAAAATCAATCTTTTTGCTTTTCTTTAAATCTTTAGTTATTTTAAAAGTGAAAATTTTTTGCTTATTTGCTCTTTTTACTCATTTTGGTTAATTCTAAAATTTCTAGTTTGCTAAAAAGTGAAAAATCGAAAATTTCTTAATTGTGAGTGTCTTGATGATCCTTCAGTTGAGAGCCCCTATTCGGCCCCATTTGGCAACGGTTAAGACCGCTGACTATATACACTATTTACAGTGTGTTCTGTTGCCAGATATTGCCAGTACAGACCCCAAGCGAACCACAACTCAACCACATACTGAGAAATATCGGATGATATACAGAAGCGTAGGTGATTGTTTTTACTGTTTTATTTTTTATTGCCAAACTAAGATCAAAGTTCTGACACGGTAGGGGTCACTGGTTCAATCCCAGTACCGCCCACCATTTTTATGGTGATTTTTCAAGAATTTACAAGCCATTGATAGTTACTGCTAGTAATGGCTTTTTTCTTTTGTGCCACTTTGTGCCAAATCTTTTCTCGTTTGGCACCCCAATCCTTGGTTGACGACTTATAGTCCCACAATTGTCATTCTCTCTCAAAGTGACAACTGTTAACAAAGCCCTGTGATGACTAAAACTTAATCTGACAGTTACCATTCTGTAAGTTTGAGAACTGCTTTTTACCAAAGTACAAGCTATTTGTATAAAATAGTAATATGGCCTTAAGGTATTGGATTGATTAGCCCTCTGTCTCTCCACCTGTTATCTACCACAAGTGAATTAAAGTCGGTACCGTCAGAGAGGTTTAATTTATCGGCATGATCAGTTACTATGATTTGTGGGGAATGTCCAAACTCTTTTTTTAGCTTATTACAGTAGGTTAAGAGTTGGCTGAACAGATTTTCTACCGCTTTCATATCATCATCAACAGACCTTTCGCCATCTCCCCTATTTTCAATTTCCTTTATTGATTCGACATCAAAATTTTCTGATTTATTAAATTTCAAGCTTGGGAAGTACACCTGTGTGGGCTGATCTAGGAACAAAATTGATGGTATTGCGCATTCGCTATTAAGTGACACAAAATATTTATGCAATGCCAAAAACAGGGTTATATGACTATAGAGCCAGTTGGCACCGCTACCCATTGATCTAAAAAATATTTTTTCGTTCACATTCTCATGATAAAAGTCAAAAGTTTCGAACGAAAATTTAAGATTTATAGGCTTATAGCTATCCTCAAACTCAAAGTATTGACCAATATCCGCCATAAACTCATTAACAGCCCGATTAGCCGCTTTTAGATCTTTTTTGTAGTTATAGATGCTTAGCTCTGCTTTTTTTCCTTCTATTTTTAAGTTAAACGCTACAGAATCATATGTTGCTCTTTCCAGTTTACGGCTTGAAAAAACGCCTGTGGCATAACCATAAAATAAAAGAGCAATCAACATCTCTGGATGATAAGCCTTGGATCCACGACCTGCATATCTGTTTTTTAGTATTCTGAGGTCAAGCTGACCAACAATCTCAACTACAAAGCGTGCTAAATGATCTT
This sequence comes from Magnetococcales bacterium, assembly GCA_015231305.1. Lineage (GTDB taxonomy): Bacteria > Pseudomonadota > Magnetococcia > Magnetococcales > JADFYX01. The sequence goes on from JADGBW010000117.1 coordinate 3,141, forward strand.
CAGGTAACCAATCATCCATGGTTGGGGCAGGAGATAGAGGGTTTCTCAGTCAAATGGGTGGAAATTTCGGCTCATAAATTATATACCTACTCAAGGTTTCTAAATTTCCTGTAATATAACATGGTTTCGGAAAAAGTCCGACAGACTCCTAGCAGTAGATCTTGCTGAACTATTTTAAGTTTGATTTTTGCCTGTTCGCTTAACTGTTGCTTGCCATTGAGTTCAGCATTTACAACTCCAAAGTCCCACACTAGTTGAGTAGCCTTGATTGAATATTGCCGAGGGTTAAGGTCAGTTTTAATACCAGTTGCTTTGTTCCGGTATTCATCACCAGTACTGGCAGTTGCTGATACTGTCGGGAACCATTTACCTTGGCTTGATTTTATTTTGCTATGGGTAGCTTCCAACTCCAGAGAGGATGCCTGAGCCATAGGATGGTCAACGAGAATTTTATTAAACTCCTGGGACAAACCCTCTCCAGCAACCATAGGGCTACTAAACAAAAAAACCATCAAACTTAAAACAAAACAAACAATTGTTTTCATAGGATATATTGTTTTACTATATAATATAGATCTGCTAAATACTTAACCCTTTTTGAGAATGACTTGCGTACACTTAATGACCATTATCAACAAATCTACAGTTAAAACTAGATTAGATGGTTATCCTCGAAGCTATTAATAATATTTTTTATCTACAAATACTTTATTGAGAGTCCATAATTTTTTATCCACAGTCTCAAACAGTGCTTTTCCAACTCGTATTAACAAAATTTTTATATAGAGCAAAAGAATATCTATAAGGAGCCATAAATTTGAAGCAACTGCTCCAATAAGATTTGGGTTGCTGATATGACCTATTTTCCAACCGCAGAAGGTTTGTTTTATCTTACTGGCATAGTAGATTTTTTTTTACCTGTGAGATTGTTGGCTATGCTATTAACGATAGAATTAGGACCATACAGATATAACGTCATACTCCAGGAGTAATTCACCATTCTGATAGAGACAGTCAGTACTGTGCATATAGCTATCAAAAGTAGTTAAAACAGTTTGATATTAGAGTATCTATTTCTAAAACAAGAAACTGTTTTGATAATGCTCAGATGGGAAGCTTTTGGGGAAGCTTGAAAAATGCGCTGGTTCACTACGGAAAGTTTACTACTAGGGATGAGGAAAATACAGCATTACAGGAGTACATCGAGATCTTTTATAACAGTCAACTTCGTCAATCACAGTTAGGATTTTTATCACCAGTTACATTTGCACAACAGTTTACGAAACAAACATAAATAGATTGAATCAGGAGTGTCTACTAATGTCAGTATAGGTCATTGTTAATATTACATAAATAACTAGAAGCAAATTTACCTCTTGAGACCACTATACCAAGCTCAATCAATAGCATTTTCATGCTTGTGCGAAAGCTTTTTTAATATCCAACAGCCTTTTGTAAGCAATATATGCATCTTCGTAGCTGGCAAAACCTTTGATTATTACCTCTTGTGTTTCTAGATCAAAAATTCTGTAGTCGTTCTCACCAGAAATAATTCTTAGCAAATCCATGACATATACTCCCATTGGTTAGCAATTTATCTTTTACTTATTTAATTTAAAGCAGAAGATGTGCCAAGAGGTTATTGTGAGGGGTTTCAAAGCAAGAAAGTGTAATAATAACGCTTTGAAGCTACCAACTGCCAATCCATTTACCTAAAATAACCGCCAATTATGTGTCTACTATGCTTATGCAAAAGTGAATATAAATAGGTAGGTATTTCTTTGAAATGGGCGGGCTGGTAAAACAATTAAAGTAGAAAGTATTTTTATTTAATTTAGGAGCAAGCATCTGTTGCTCGATATTTTCATTTTTTGGGTAGTTTGTGGCACTACTACAGTACCATTATTTCATTAACTAAAATCTTCACCTGACAACTCACCTTCTAAGGTGAAATAAAATGTTGCTCCCCTGCCCTGCTTGGCTTCAGCCCAAATATCTCCATTATGCCGTTGAATAATACGCTGAACCATGGCTAGGCCTATACCTGTCCCTGAGAACTCATCCTGGGAGTGAAGCCGCAAGAATGGATCAAACAGCCCCTCAGACGAATTGGCATCGAACCCTACACCATTATCTCGAACATAAAAACCGGAAAATCCACTACTGCTTTTAGCCGCACCAAACTGAATATGGGCCAAATTTTGTTGAGCTGTGAATTTCCATGCGTTTCCTAGAAGGTTTTCCATAACAACAGGTAAAAAGCCAGGATCACCTACAGCATGAAGTCCAGGTTCGATATCAATTTTGACTTCACGATTAGGTTCAAGCATTTGTAAACTTGTCGTAATTGTTTCAGCCAACTTAGAGAGGTTCACACTCTTTTTTTGTAGCGCGCTGCGGGAGGCCCGTGAAAGTTTGAGGTAGTCAGCAATACGTCCTTCCATCTGAATAGCACCTTCCAATAGCCATTTCAAATGATCCCGGCCTGAAGGACTTAACTCACCTGCGTGTTCTAACATAAGAATTTGAGCAAACCCCCTAACATTACCTAAGGGAGCTCTCAGGTCATGGGCGATAGTATAGGCAAAAAGCTCAACCTCCTGGTTAGATTTTTCTAACTCTCTGGTACGATCCAACACTTGGGCCTCTAGAGTCCTGTTGAACTCCCTTAAAGCCGTCTCACTTTTACGCAAGGCACGTGTCACTTTTGCACGTTCCATGGTATGCCGGATAGAGCGTTCTAAAACCGTTGGGTTAATCTCATCCTTGGAAATAAAGTCTAAAGCGCCTGCCTTTATAGAAGCTACATCCAGTTCATGAGCCCCATACCCGGTCACCATTATCAAGGGAGGGTGGGTATGAACAGCATCTACTTCCCGTAGGACATCCATCCCGGTGATGCCACCTAATTTGTAGTCCAGTAGAATGGCATCATAATTTTCTGAAAGAATGGCGGCAATGCCGTCCTGAGCGTTATCGATCCAAGTCACCTGATAGTGTGTGTGCTCTATGGTATCCAAGTCACCCTTTATCAATACGTACTGATCTTCATCATCATCGATTACTGCTACCTGAACTGGACTTTCTACAGATTCCATTGATTAATCACTTATGCTGGAGGCAGTTCAACAATTTCTAACCAATACGTTCCCAACGTCTTCATCAAATCAACCATTGCACTGAATATCACCGGTTTACGTATGTAGGAGTTTACACCTAAAGAATAGCTGCGGATGATATCCTCCTCGGCATCAGATGTGGTCAACACAACAACTGGTATGGTACGCAGGTCAGGGTCGTTTTTAATGATCTTTAAGACTGTTCTGCCATCCATCTTTGGCATATTAAGATCGAGAAGGATAAGGCCAGGTAGTGGCAGGTCTTTCCTGTTTGCATAATCATTTTCATGGCGAAGAAACTGCAACAACTTCTCGCCATCGGGAACACTATGAAACTCGTTAATCACACGGGCTTCTTGAAGGGCATCTCTTGTAAGAACAACATCGTCTTCATCATCGTCAGCCATTAGGATGACAACAGGTTTACGTGTTTGTTTGCTCATGGGTATCATCCTTTATTGGGGACAGTGGGAGGCGAATTGTAATAACGGTCCCTTTATCGGGTTCGCTTTGGGCATGAATGTGACCATTATGGCTATTGACTATTTTCTGACAGATGGCAAGACCGATACCTGAACCGGCATACTCTTTTCGGCCATGCAAACGCTGAAAAACACCAAAAATCTGTTTAGCGTATTTTTGTTCAAATCCGATTCCGTTGTCACTAACGGTAAATTCATAAAATTCTCCGTCTTCCTCTACCTTGCCACAGTTTAATATTCGGATTTCAGGTGTACGGTCTGGGTGACGATATTTAAGAGCGTTACCGATAAGGTTCTGGAATAACTGCCGCATTTGAACGGAATCAGCGTGAATGGTGGGTAAAGTATCAACCTCAATAATTCCGCTGGCCTGGCTGATAGTGGTTTCCAAATCGGATATAACCTCTTCTATAGTTTTGGAAAGAGGAGTAGGAATAAAAGGTTTGGCTTTGGATGTAACACGAGAAAGTGCAAGCAGATCGTTTATCAACTGCTGCATCCGGTCGGCTGCACTGATCATACGGATCAAATAATCATTTCCCTGTTCTCCTAGAGCAGGTGCGAATTGGGTCTGCAATCGGCTACCAAAAGCACGGATTTTTCTTAATGGCTCTTGTAGATCATGGGAGGTAACATAGGCAAAAGACTCTAGATCCTTATTACTTTCTGCCAACATTTTAGAGTAATTACGCACCCTGACCTCCACACGCTTACGTTGTGATATCTCATTATTTAACGCCTTGATGGATTGATCTATCCGGCTGGCCATGGTGTAAAAAGTGTTATTTAGTAGCAGTACTTCCTTACTTAAGAACCTCTTCTGTACGGACGGAACCATATCTGCCGTTAGTTGAAAATCGCTGCTCTTGGCTAACTGTGACATGGTTTCTGCCATGCGTGTTAAAGGGCCAGCTGCTGATCTGATAACAATCATAATGACAGTTGCACCAATTAAGATAGCTGCCAACGCACCTAATAGTGATAAATAAAGGATGTTCTCAGAATCCTTTTCTGTTGCCAACCGCCGCCGCTCGTTACGTTTTTGTTCATGACTGATAAAAGCATTGATATGCTGACGGACAGTGTCCATCAACTTTTTACCGATACGTTTCTGGACAACCTCCGACACTCTTATAAGTGGCAGTTCACCCCGGTTGATCTGATATCGCAGATGAATTTCAGGGTTAGCAATACGTAAATGCCACTCGCTAACAATGCGTTCGATCTCAGCCAGTGTATTCAACTGCCCTATATCGTCCTGAATTAACCTGGAAAGATCTGATATACTGGTTGCTAAACTCAGTCTCCCACTCCGGTAAGGTTCCAGAAAATCCTCATCCCCAGTAATCAAAAAACCCCGAAGACCAGTTTCCATATCCACAACCTGCCTTGTCAGAGCAATTGCTTGGACCATAATGAGATGGTTTTGCTCTAATCTCTGGTTGGATTTTTGGAGTTCCTGATGAGAATAGAACATGGACCACCCGTAAATAAGAATAGCTACAAGTGTTATGGCGTACCCAGATAGTATCCATGTTTGTAAAGTTATGTTTTCACCTAATTTTGTCGATCCACGCTCCATAATAACTGCTCTTTTTATCAACCTCATTGAATAGTCACAAGGCTTGGCGCTACCTCCCGCAGATAATCAGGAAACAGCACCTTGTTGAAATCCGGTGGTGGGGTATTAAACCTTCCTGATTGATGGAACCACTCAGCTTCTTGTATCAGAGTGGTTCGCAGCAAATGATTAAGGTATATAATTGGTTTATATGAGTCCCAAGTTTCCAATACTGTCCTCTGAGGAATATTCTTTAACCGAGACATGACGATTATTTGAGCTTCCTCTTGGTTTTTAGCAAAAAAGTCTTCAGCCTTTATGATAGCCCTTAGCAACTTTTTCATGGCTTGTGGTCGTTCTTTAATGGTTTTTTTCAAGCCCGCCAAAACTGAAAACTCGGTATACATATCAGAACGAAAAACCATAACACCTTTTTCAAGGAAAGCTTCCATGGCGTTATAAAGGTGGGGGTTCCAAACAACTATAGCATCCGCCCTACCCTCCTCTAAAATAGAGACTGCTTCTTGAGGCTTCATGTTGATCAAAGTTACTTGTTCTTGGGTTATTCCGTGCTTCTCTAAAAAGAGCTTGAGGAAATACTCTGCATTGGTGTTCAAGGGAGCTGCCAGAGTTTTACCAATCAGGTCTTGGGGAGTGGAAATTCCACGTTCTTTAAGAGCCACCACTGCTGTGTTGTTGATAGAAAAATGCAAGGTAGAAATAATGCCCAACTCAACACCCTGATATGCATTTAGTACCACTGGGGTCTCAAATACAGTGGCAATATCTGATTCACCCTTTATAGCACTAGCCAGAGCATCTCGGCCCGATGTAAAATGTTTGAAAGAGACTTCAAGCCCCTCAGATTTAAAATAACCTAATGTATCAGCCAGATAGACAAGAACAAATAGGGGTTGCCCAGCTTCTGCAATGATTAGTTTTTCCTGCTTAGTTGAAGAGTGCTGGCTTTGAGACCAATACCACTCTGTCATAGCCAAGGTACAAAATAAAAAAACAATAATACCCAGAAAAAACCTAGTCCGTTGCTTCATTCACGTCTCCATAACCAAAACCCAACTTTAAAAGTTGCATACGATAAGCCAGCACCTTATCAAAATTCTTGCGGAATTACATTCTCTTTATATCGACAGAGCTAATCAGGTTTAATTTCTGCTATATTGATGACAGGAGAATGCTGGAGTTAACCAGCAGCCAAGGTTCAGTTAGATAAATGCATGTCTTTTTATAATATGTTTTGCTTCTCACACCACTTTTGCCAGATATGCCGATAGGATGCTTCTACACTTGCGGTATATAATGTAGAATTACCTATAACAGATTCATCAAAACGTTTTCTTAACTGCTGACGTAAGGCTTTTAGTGTTTTTGTGTCTTTTGCAAGCCTAATAGCCCTATCTATATAGTCATCTTCATTTACAGCTCTCCACTCATCTAACCCTAATATATGTAATAATGAAGCACTGGTGCGCAAGCGAGTTTTGTTTTCACAGGTTAATACAGGAACTCCCATACGTAATGAATTTAAAACTGTCATACCTCCTGTTTGAGGATAAGGGTCAAGCATAATATCTATTAGATCATGAGCTTTTAGGTGTTCAAAGTGATCTGTATTTCCCATAAATATAAGACGTTTTACCGGTATACCTTGGGCATGGAAAATTTCTTCTATCTCACTAATTTTATTAGAATGACTAAGATTTGTATCTTTTATTAAAAGTTTAGCACTAGGTATATTAAGTAACAATTTGGACCATAATTTGTAGACATCGAGAGTATATTTTTCTATACGATTGAACGCACCAAAAGTGATGTACCCGTTTTTGCTTACCGGGGAACTTTTAATATCTGGAAAAGGAATATCTAAATTAAAATGAGCAACACAAGGGAGATCTACAACTTGCTCTGTATACAAATGTCTATCTGATTGAGGGATGCTTATGGGGTCCGCAAAAATATAGTCTATAGCTTTAATGCCGCATCCAAAAGGATAACCCCAAGCAGTAACTTGAATAGGAGCGGGTTTTAAGGCATATGTTAATAAACGACTGCCATACATATGACCTGCAAGATCAACAAGAATATCAATACCATCATATCTAATTTGCTCCCCTAATTCTACATCGCTCAACTTACAGGTTTGCAACCATTTTGTTGATTTATTTTTTAATTTTGCAGTCATGTTGTCTTCATTTTTATTTCCAGCATAACAGTATATTTCAAATTTATTTAAGTCATGGTTCAATATAACAGGTCCAAACATGTGGGCTGCTGAATGGTTTCTAAAAAATGCGCCTACATATCCTATGCGCAGTTTTTTATTAGCGTCTGGTCTATTGATAAATGGTTGCCAAGAAGTCTGTAGATGTTCTGCAAATTGTCTATTCCAGTTTTGGCGTACAACTTGAAATAAATTTGTTTTTACATCAGAAATAAGGTCTGTACAGTAAATAAGATTATTATGCGCTGCTAGATGATCAGGCTTAATAGCTATGGCTTTTTGATAACTACTAACTGCTTTTTCATGTTTGCCTTGTTCTAAATAGGCTTTGCCAACATTGTAGTGAGCTTCTGCATAATCTGGGTTAATTGTTAGGGCTTTATGATAACTTATAACTGCCTCTTCTAGTTTACCTTGAGCTTTTAAAGCAGTGCCAAGATTGCAGTGAGCTTCAACATATTCTGGTTTAATTTCTAGGGCTTTTTTATAACTTTTAACTGCTTCTTCTAGTTTTCCTTGCTCTTGTTGGACTATGCCTAAATTGTTGTGAGCTTCGGTATATTCTGGTTTAATTTCTATAGCTTTTTTATAACTTATAACTGCTTCTTCTAGTTTGCCTTGTACTTTCAGAGCATTGCCAAGGTTGCAGTAAGCTTCAATATAATCTGGTTTAATTGTTAGGGCTTTTTTGTAACTTAAAACTGCCTCTTCAAGCTTGCCTTGCTCTTTAAAGGTAACGCCTAAATTGTTATGAGCGTCTGCATATTCTGGCTTAATTGCTAGGGCTTTTTTAAAACTTTTAACTGCCTCAACTTGTTTACCTTGCTCCTTTTGTGCAATACCTAGATTGGAATATGCAGCTGCCAAACCAGGATTAAGTGCTATAGTTTTTTGGTAACAGTTAACTGCTTCATCTAGTTTGCCTTGCTTTTTTAAGACAATGCCAAGATTGTTAAAAGCATCTATATCATAAGGATTAATAGATATGGCCTTTTGGTAACTGCTAACTGCTTCATCTAGTTTATTTTGCTCTTGTTGGGTAACACCAAGATTGTAATAAGCATCTGCAAAATCAGGTTTAATTGATATAGCTTTTTTTAAATGTATAACAGCCTCATCTAACTGCCCAAGTACTTTATAGGCATCTCCTAAACTACCGTAAGCTTCGGCATAGTTAGGCTGTAATTCTATTGCTTTTGTTTGAGCATTAATAACTTCGTGGGCTCTTCCCAATTGAAAAAGTGACGTTCCTAAATTGAAGTATAACAATGCTATGTTATTATCCATATTAATAGCATGTTGAAACCGCTTAACTGCCATGTCATGACGATTAAATTGTTGGGCAATAAGTCCTAGTAGGTTGATAGCATCTATATAGTTAGGAGTATGTCGAAGAATATCTAAACATATTTTCTCAACTTCTGTGAAACGTCCAGCTATAAAGTGATCAAGTGCTTGCCTATATGCAGCATCAGCGGTTAGTTTTGATCTACCAATAACATCCGGTATGTTTTGCTCACTCATTAATTGCTCGTAGTGTGTGCTTTAGTTGATGATTCTATTAAAAATCTATTGTGCCATGTTATATTCTCTGCTGGGCAATATCAGATACCACCATTTTAGTAATACATATGCTACAAGTTTTCAAAACACCCATTTTTTGGGAATAAGTTATTGCTGTGAATTTATAGTTTTCAACTGCTTTTACACCATTTTTCCCATAGTTTTTGGTAAATATTTTCAATATTCCTAGTATAAAGCTGAGGGTTGCCAAGCACTGATTTATCGAATTTTTTGCGTAAATTTTTTCGTAGTTTTTTTAACAA